>NZ_JBMNUP010000001.1:0-68732 GCF_050946325.1 Agathobaculum sp.
CGCTGCGCCCGCGCCGTCGCCAAACAGAACGCAGGTTGCACGGTCGGTATAGTCAATCACGCTGTGCAGCCGTTCTGCCGAAACAATCAGCACGGTCTTCTTCTTGCCTGTGCGGATATAGCCGTCCGCCATCTCTACCGCATATACAAAGCCGCTACACGCCGCATTAAAATCAAGCGCCGATGCGTTTTTCGCCCCCAGTTCTGCCTGAAGCCTGCAGGAAACCGTCGGTGTAAACGTGTCCGGCGTGACCGTCGTCACAATAATCAGGTCCAGCTCCTCTGCCGAAACGCCGGCGTCCGCCAGCGCAGCCTTTGCCGCAGCAAGCGCAATTTCCCATGTGGCCTTACCTGCTGCAATGCGCCGCTCGTGTATTCCGGTGCGCTGCACAATCCACTCATCGTTCGTATCGACAAGCTGCTCCAGCGCAGCATTGGTCAGCCTGTGCTCCGGCACATAACTGCCCACTCCTATCAGTTTGCTCACCATAAACCTATTCGCTCCTAAAGTAAATCGCCCTTCCGGAATCGTGGAAAAGCGACAATAGTTTGATTGACAAAGTAATCCGTGAATATTATAATAAAAGCAAGCACAAATGTCAACCTTTTCCGATGGCTGACAGAAATATTTGGAGGAAGATACATGGAATATGGTTTTGCATTTTTCCCCGGCCAGGGCGCGCAGGCGCCGGGCATGGGCAAAGATCTGTATGAAAACAGCACGGCTGCCAAGCTGGTGTTTGAGGAAGCCAGCGACGGCGCCGGTCTTGACGTAGCGAAACTCTGTTTTGACAGTGACAAGGAAACGCTCTCCCGCACAGAAAACAGCCAGATCGCAATTTTTACCCACTCGATGGCGGCGCTCGCTGCGCTCAAAGAGAACGGCGTATCCTTCCATGCGGCGGCCGGTTTCTCGCTTGGCGAATATACGGCGCTGGCCGCAGCGGGCGTTGTCTCGCTGGCGGACGGCGTGAAAATCGTCTCCATGCGCGGCAAGCTGATGCAGCAGGCGGCCGACTCCATTCAGGGCGGTATGGCTGCCATCCTGGGTCTGGAGGACGCCAAAATCGAAGAAGCCTGCGCCGCAGTGAAAAGCGGCGTGGTGCGCCCTGTCAACTACAATTGCCCCGGGCAGCTTGTCATTGCCGGCGAAAAGGCCGCGCTGGCTGAGGCCATTGAAAACTGCAAGGCTGCCGGCGCGCGCCGCGCGCTTCCGCTGGCGGTATCCGGCGCGTTCCACACCCCGCTGATGGCCGGGGCCGCAGCCGAGCTGCGCGCTTTTGTAGCGGACTTTACGTTCTCGGCCCCGCAGATGGATATTTACTCCAACCTGGACGGCCAAATCCTCAAAATTGACGATCTGCCCGCGCATCTGGAGCAGCACATGGTCTCGCCCGTGCGCTGGACCCATCTGGTGCAGAACGGCATGGCCGCCGGACTGACGAGCGCATGCGAGGTCGGTCCGGGCAAAACGCTGACCGGCTTTGCCGGCAAAATCAGCAAAGCGCTGTCCTGCAAGCCGGTTGCGGACATGGCGGGCGTACAGGCCGCAGCAGCCGAATAAATTCCGTGCAAAAAAGAACCGCTTCCGGGCGGTTCTTTTTTTGCGTTTTCCGGCCGAAATGCCGCAGAAAAGCGCCTGTGCAAATCAAAAAGCAAGCAAAAGGGACGCATTCGCCTTTCGCGCATGCGTCCCTTTGCTGTCTGCGGTTGCTCAGAACGTCGGTACTACCGCGCCCTGATAGGTATCTTCAATAAACTGCTTGACCGTGTCGCTCTTGAGCGCGTCCACAAGCGCCTTGATTTTGTCGCTGTTTTCGTCTCCTTCGCGGCAGGCGATGACATTGACATACACCGAACCGTACTCCTCGGACTCTGCGGCAACTGCATTGTCATTGACGTTCAGGTCGAACTGCAGCGCATAGTTGCCGTTGATAACCGCCATATCCACGTCCTGCAGGGAGCGCGGAATCTGCTCGGCCGCCAGTTCGTTGATGGTCAGGTTCTTGGGATTCTCCACAATATCCAGCACCGTTGCAGACTTGGTTGCATCAATGCCATCCTTGAGCTTAATCAGGCCCTGGTCCTGCAGCAGCAGCAGCGCACGGGTCTCGTTCGTATCGTCATTCGGCACAGCGATGACGCCGCCTTCCGGAATATCCGCGATCGCGGCAGTCTTGCCTGGATACAGACCGTAGGGCTCGTAGTGAATCTCCGCAGCAGAGGTCAGCTTGTAGCCTTCTTCCTCACACTTTTTCTCCAGATAGGGCAGATGCTGGAAATAGTTCGCATCCAGCTGGCCGTCGTTCAGCGCAACGTTGGGCTGAATATAGTCGGTGAACTCCACAACTTCCAGCGTATAGCCCGCCTCAGCCAGCACATCCTTGGCCGCATTCAAAATTTCCGCATGCGGTGTGGGTGAAGCGCCAACCTTGATGGGCTTGTCTGCCGCGTCGCCGCCGCTCTGCGCGCCATCGTTGCCGCCGCAGGCAGTAAGGGCGGTCAGGCACAGCGCGCCGGCCAGAATGGCTGCAATTTTCTTTTTCATGGTGATCTCTCCTTTTTCTTCTATATCATTATTTTAATGATAACAATAGTTGTTTACCGGTTGCGCTTATCCAGCTTTTTCGCCAGCCACAGGCCGACGGTCTGGAAAATCTGAACAATAATGACCAGCAGCGCCACCGTCACGATCATCGGCGGGGTCTGATTGCGGTTATAACCGTAGTTCTGGGCAATCGTGCCCAGGCCGCCGCCGCCGATAAAGCCCGCCATCGCGGAATATCCCAAAATGGTTACAATCGAAATGGCCGCGCCCACCATCAGAGAAGGCTTGGCTTCCGGCACCAGCACGCGGGTAACAATCTGCCACGGGCTTGCGCCCATGGACTGCGCCGCCTCAATCACACCGAACGGCACCTCCTTAATAGAGGATTCCACCATGCGGGCAATATACGGCGCCGCCGCAATTGTCAGCGGCACAATCGTTGCCACCGTACCAATGGTTGTGCCTACAATTGCACGGGTGACCGGCATCACCAGTACCGCAAGAATCAGGAAAGGCACCGAACGCAGGATGTTGACGATCACGCCAACCACCGCATTGAGCGCCGGCATCGGCCGCACGCCGCCCTTATCGGTCGCCACCAGCAGCAGGCCGAGCGGCAGCCCGATGAGATACGACACAATGGTGGAAAACACAACCATATACAGCGTCTCAATCACGCCCTGGCCAATCAGGGCCCAAAGTTCAGGTGAAATCATCTGCGCTGCCCTCCTCTACATGCACATTCTGCGTCTCCAGATAAGCCAGCGCACGGCTGGCTGCGCGCTCCTCCTCGGGCAATTGCAAAATCATCTGTCCATACGCCTTGCCGTCTATATTCTTGGTGTTGGCAAACATAATATTGACCGCCGCCTTGCACTCCAGCACCATATTGGACACCACGGGTTCAAACGATGAGTTGCCGTCAAACACAATGCGGCAGTATCGCTTGCCGGTGGCCAGTTTCTGCCGTCCTCCGTCCGGATAAATCAGCTGCTTTGCCATTGCGGACTGCGGTTTGGTGAACACCTGGTCAACCGTGCCAACCTCCGCGATACGGCTGGAGTCAATAATCGCAACCCGCTGGCAGATCTCCTCAATGACGGCCATCTCATGTGTGATGACAACAATGGTGATGCCAAGCGTCTGATTAATTTCCTTGAGCAGCGCCAAAATGGAGCGCGTCGTCGTCGGGTCAAGGGCGCTGGTCGCCTCGTCGCACAGCAGGATTTTCGGCTCCGTTGCCAGCGCGCGGGCAATGGCAACACGCTGCTGCTGACCGCCCGAAAGCTGCGAGGGATAGTTGTCCGCCCTGTCGCTCAGGCCGACAATTTCCAGCAGTTCGCGTGCCCGCTTTTGCGCCGCCGCTTTTTTTACGCCGGCAATCTCCAGCGGAAAACAGATATTTTCCATCGCTGTACGCTGCTGCAGCAGGTTGAACTGCTGGAAAATCATACCCATGCTGCGGCGTGCCGCCAGCAGTTCCGGTTTGGAGAGCCGCCCCAGCTCCTGTCCGTCCACCGTCACCGCACCTTCTGTCGGCGTCTCCAGAAAGTTGATGCAGCGCACCAGCGTCGATTTGCCGGCGCCCGACAGGCCAATGATGCCGAAAATTTCCCCGCGCATGATATCAAGATCGATGCCGTCCAGCGCGACGACCGTGCCTACGCGGCCGTGGAAGGTCTTATTCAAACCGCGGATGCGAACGATAACGTCCCGTTCCAAAAGTGATTCCCCCTTGCTTCAAAATAAAAGCGGAAAGCAGTTTCTGCTTTCCGCCCGTTTTCAATGATACAGCGCCCAGCCGCACAACAAGCGGCCCGCACCGTCCGCATCAGAGGTTCAAAAACGCCCTGACGCCGCAGTAAAACGAGCAAAACCGCACATATCGCACATGTACATTCGCTGCATGGTCATGACGGTTTTCCTCCTTTTCCTACGAATTCTATAGAATATTGCTATGTTGGTTATAGTGTAGTCTATGCCGGTCGATTTGTCAAGAAAATTTTTCCCATCTGTCCGGCCGCCCTACTGGGTGTTCACTTATCCTTCAGCAGCGTGTTGAGTTCTTCCATAAAGGTATTAATATCCTTAAACTGCCGATACACGGAGGCAAAGCGTACATACGCCACCTCATCCACATGCCGCAGCTGCTCCATCACCAGCTCGCCGATTGCTTTGCTGGAAACCTCGCTCTCCAGCGTGCCGAACACTTTCTGCTCCACATTATCCACAATCTGCTCCAGCTGCATCAGGGAAACCGGCCGCTTTTCACAGGCTTTCACCAGTCCGTTCAACAGCTTCTGGCGGTCATAAGCCTGGCGGGTACCATCCCGCTTGACCAGCATCAGCGGCATCCGCTCCACGGTTTCATATGTGGTAAACCGCTTCAGACACTTGAGACATTCACGCCTGCGGCGAATGCTCGTCCCCTCGTCGGTCGGACGGGAATCAACAACTTTGCTGTCATCAAAGCCACAAAACGGACATTTCATCGGGCCTCACCCTCGCAATCCTGTAAAATATCAACCTGGTTTACGGTTATTATACCATTAGTTGTTTCCAAAAGTCAACCATGCCACAATAAATTGCGCTTCATCGCGGCACAAAGCGGGACAGCGCGCACACCGACCTGCGCAGCTCCTCAGCTTCGCCAAAATTGGAGCGATACACCTCAACAAGCGCGTGCCCGTCATAGCCAAGACGGTGCATGCGGGAGAAAAACGCGGTATAGTCCATCATGCCGCTGCACGGCAGCATGCAGCTCTGCTCCTTTGAAAAATCGTTGATATGCACATTGATCAGCCGGTCGCCCATGGCGTCCATCAGCACACGCCAGTCCTGCCCCGCGCGGTGCGCCTGCTTGATATCAAGCGTATATCGCAGTTCAGGCACATCCCGATACAGCGCGCGGATATAGTCAGGATGCCTGGAACGGCACCATGCAACATTTTCCTGCGCCACCTTCACCCCGTATTCGTCCGCCAGCGCACACAGCCGGCGGTAAGCGGCGCATTTGCGCGCCCAGCGCTCGGGCGTATCCGGCGGCCCCATATCGCGTTCTCCGTGGAAAGTCAGACAGCGCGCGCCAAGCGCCGCCGCACACGCAAAATAACGTCTGTACTGCGTCAGTCCATCCTCCAGCCGGCGCCTGTAGTCAGAGAAAAACAGCAGTCCCTCCATCAGGGAGGTATAGGGATGAATCGACACAATATCCAGTCCCAGCTGCGCGGCCTGCGCCCCCAGCCGCTCATAGAAGCGCGGCTCAAATTCGCTTTCCGTGTTGAAAAATATCTCGGCCGCGCGCACGCCCATGCCGGAAAGCACAGGCAGAATCTCTTCCAGCGGCTGCGGATAGAAACAGGCTGTTGAAACACCAAGACGCATCGCGTCTCCTCCTTTCCGAAAGAAACAAATGGGGACGCCTTGCGGCACCCCCATTTGAACTCTTTTTATCAGATGCGCTTCTTGCGGAAGTGCTTGCGAAAGAACGCCCAGAAGCTGGACGACAGCATGATCGACGACCATGCGCCCGCAATGATGCCAATAATCAGCGGCAGCGTGAACTGCTTGAGCGACGGAACGCCCAGCAGGAAAATCATGCCGACGGTGAACAGCGTGGTCAGCGTGGTGTTGATGGTACGGCCCATCGTCTGCCATACGCTGCGCTCGGCCACATCCTCAAACGGCTCCTTGCGCGCGGTGCGCAGGTTTTCGCGGATACGGTCGAATACGATGATGGACGCATTGATGGAATAACCCAGAATCGTCAGCGCCGCTGCAATAAAGCCGGTATCCAGCGGAATCTGGAACCAGACGTATACGCTCAGCATAATCAGCAGGTCGTGAACCAGGCAGCATACCGCCGCAAGGCCGCTGGTCAGCTCAAAGCGGATGGTGATATAAATCAGCATCAGCACAATGGCCACAATTGCCGAAATAAACGCCGCCTGCTGCAAGTCGCTGCCAACCGAGGCCGAAACATCCTCATTGCCGTACAGGTCGTTCTCATCCAGGCCGTATTTTTCCTCCATCGCCGCAATCACCTTTTCACGGGTTTCGGAGTCAATCGAAGTCGAACGGATGAGCACCTGCTCGTTCTTATCACCGGACGAAGTGACAGAGGCGTCCACACCGGCCGTCTCCTTCACCAGCTCGGCAACTTCGCTCTGGATTTCCTGCGTTACCGTCTGGTTCATGTTGAACTCCATCTCGGTGCCGCCGGCAAAATCAATGCTCAGGTTAAACAGGTTGTGGCCGGTAGGCAGCATCAGCAGCGCCACCAGACCGGTTGCCACCAGCAGGATGGAAATAATGCCGTAAATCTTGAAATTCTTCAGAATTGGGAAGTGCTTGCGCTCCTGCTTCTGCTCGCGCAGGCCGTAAGCCTTGGGGCTGCGGATGCGGAAATCAACCATGCGGTTGAGCAGGAAGTGGGTCACGGTCAGCGCGGTGAACATGGAAATGATAACGCCGATGCCCAGCGTAGTTGCAAAGCCAACAATTGTGCCCGTGCCCTTCCAGAACAACACGGCAGCCGCAATCAGCGTAGTGATATTGGAGTCCAGAATCGCCGCAAACGCGCGCTTGAAGCCCGATTCGATGGCGCTCTTGACCGTCTTGCCCGCACGGAGTTCTTCCTTGATGCGTTCAAAGATAATCACGTTGGCGTCCACGGCCATGCCGATGGACAGCAGGATGCCTGCAATGCCGGGCAGCGACAGGTTCACATGAATCAGGCTGAAGATGATGGCCTCCAGCACAATATAGAAGCCCAGCGCGAGGCAGGCCACCAGGCCGGGCACGCGATAGATAATCAGCATAAACAGGCAGACCAGCAGAATGCCGATGGCGCCTGCGGTCAGCGAGGTCTGCATTGCGTTCGCACCCAGCTGCGGGCCGACCGAGCGCAGCTCAATCTGCTTCAGGCTGAAGGGAATCTGGCCGCCGTTAATCAGGTTTGCCAGCTCCGTCGCGCTTTCCTGCGTGAAGTTGCCGGTGATAACGCAGCTGTCATTGTCAATCGCCTCGCTGACGGAGGGATAGGAAATCAGCTGATCGTCCATCACAATAAACAGCACGTTCTTGCCGTCGCCGCCGTTTGCGGTCGAACGCGCGGCAACCGCCTTGGTTGCCTCCGCAAACTTTTTGCGGCCTTCGCTCGTAAACTCAATCTGAACATAGTGAATGTCCGCCAGCTCCGTGCCGGTCGGACGGCCGTAAGCATAAACGGCCTTCTTCACGTCCGTACCGCTCAGCCATTCTTTATTGTCCGCATCGCGGAAGGTGAGCTGCGCCGTTGAACCCAGCGTCTGCACCGCTTCTTCCGGATTGGTAATCTGCGGAATCTCCACCGTTACGCGGTTCTCTCCGCTGAGCGTAACCGTAGCCTCGGTAAAGCCCTTATAGGTCAGACGCTGGCGGATGATCTTCTGCACGGACTCCATATCGTCCGCCAGATTGGCATGGTCATAGCCCTCCGGCAGTTCTGCCTCATATACAATACGCGAGCCGCCGACCAGATCAAGGCCCAGGCGGATACCGTTTTTGGTGTCCATAATGCTCGGGATAATGGCCTTGACCGGCTCGGCTTCGTCAGCCGTATCCGACTCGTCCGTTTCTTCCCCTGTTTCATCCGACGCGCTGTCCCCCGCGGCGTCAGCGTCTTTTTCGCCCTCCGCCGTGTCTGCGCTGTCGTCAGCCGCAGTCGTTTCCTCCGTATTCCGGAATGGCATGCTCCACCCGCCCGGAATATACAATCCCGTTACCGCAGTCACGCCCAACAGAACAATAACCAGCATGACCGCAATAAAGGAAGTTACACTTTTCTTCAATGCTTACAGCCTCCTTTTGATTTCTAACACAACTAACTTAGTATACTGCCAAACCCTCAGAAAGTCAATAACCGTCGGAAGTTCTCTGTTTTGGGCAAAGGCAGTATTTTATCGCAGTTAAAGGCTGATTTCTGCCTTAATCTCTTCTCCGCCAAGGTAGGGGGCAATCGCCGGACGGACGCATTCGCTGAGGAACTCGTCCACCTGCGCAGGGCAGCGGCCAATATAGTTCTGCGGGTCCAGTTCGGCCTCAATTTCCTCCCGCGTCATGCCGAACATCGGGTCGGCGGCAATGCGCGCAATCAGGTCATTATCCAGCCCTTCCTCTTTGATGCGTTTGCCCGCCGCCATGGAATGCTCACGGATGCGCTCATGCAGCTCCTGCCGGTTGCCGCCGCGCTTGACCGCGCTCATCATGATATTCTCCGTCGCCATAAAGGGCAGCTCGTTCATCACACGCTGCCGGATGACCTTGGGATAAACAACCAGTCCGGAAACCACGTTGAGCATGATGTTCAGGATAGCGTCCACCGCAAGGAACGCTTCGGGCACCGAAATGCGCTTATTGGCGGAATCGTCCAGCGTGCGCTCAAACCACTGCGTAGCCGAAGTAAAGGCAGGGTTGAGGCTGTCGCAGATGACATAGCGCGCAAGTGCGCAAATACGCTCGGAGCGCATCGGGTTGCGCTTATAGGGCATTGCGGACGAACCAATCTGGTGCGCCTCGAACGGTTCCTCAATCTCCTTCAGGTGCTGCAGCAGCCGCAGATCGGTTGCAAATTTGGAAGCTGACTGCGCAATGCCGGACAGGGTTGCCAGCGTCTGCGCGTCAATCTTGCGCGAGTAGGTCTGGCCGGACACCGGCACAACGCCGGCAAAGCCGAAGTCCTCTGCAATGCGGCGCTCCATCTCTTTGATCTTGCCCTCATCGCCGTCAAACAGCTCCATAAAGGAAGCCTGCGTACCCGTGGTTCCCTTGGAACCCAGCATGCGCAAGTTTTCAATGCGGAACTCCACTTCGCTCAGGTCCATCAGCAGCTCGTTCATCCACAGCGTCGCGCGCTTGCCGACCGTCGTCAGCTGCGCGGGCTGAAAATGGGTAAAACCGAGCGTCGGCTGCGCCTTGTGTTCCTCTGCAAACTGCGCCAGCTGATCGAGTACTGCCGCCAGCTTTTTGCGCACCAGCCTGAGGCCCTCGCGGATCTGGATGATATCGGTGTTATCACCCACATACGCGCTCGTCGCTCCCAGATGAATAATACCGGCCGCCTTCGGCGCCGCCTTGCCGAAGGTATACACATGCGCCATTACATCATGGCGCACCTCTTTCTCTCGGGCACGGGCCACTTCGTAATCAATATCCGTGATATGCGCCTGCATTTCGTCCACCTGCTCCTGCGTAATCGGCAGGCCAAGCGCCATTTCCGCCCTGGCCAGCGATACCCACAGGCGGCGCCAGGTCGAAAACTTCATATCCGGCGAGAAGTTATACAGCATCTCCTTCGAGGCGTAACGCGAAGCAAGCGGGCTTTCGTACACATTGTTCATGTCCGTTATCCTTTCCGTTCTATCGTCCTTTGCGGCTGAAAACACACCGTTCCAGCCCTGAACAGTCTTATTTTAGTTTAACACCCTGTCCCCCGTATTTCAAGGAAAACCCATGGGTTTCGCACACATCTTGTAGCAATAAACAAAGATTTTCTTCCTATCCGCCACGGTTTTGACAGACAGGCCGCCGCTTGACGGCCGTGTACACCGCATGGTATCATCAATCCATCAAAACACTGGAGGTGCGCCATGCGACAAGCCCGCCAAGAAGACCTGCCCGCGCTGTCTGCGCTGATGTTCGAACAATTTTACGAGAAAGAGGAATTGCAGCAGCAGTTTGCCGGCATCGCACCCGAAACTGCCCGTGCGGTGGGCCCGCTCGTTG
Source organism: Agathobaculum sp. (assembly GCF_050946325.1). Classification (GTDB taxonomy): domain Bacteria; phylum Bacillota; class Clostridia; order Oscillospirales; family Butyricicoccaceae; genus Agathobaculum. Next base: position 10,312 of record NZ_JBMNUP010000001.1, read on the forward strand.
TCCGCCTGGGGCAGGGCTGGTTCTTCCAGCAGGGCGATATTTTTCTCTGCGACGCGCCGGACGGCACGCTGTCCGGCGCATTGATCGGCGCCGACCCGCATCGTCTGGCGCAGCTTGGCCCGCTCGGCCAACTCGCCTACGGACTGCGCAACCGCAGGCTTCTGCGGCCCATCCCCCGCAAACTTATGGCACAGATTGCGAAAAACAGCCGTCCCGTCATGGCGGTACACAGCGCGAACTGGTACCGCCGCTATGACCCCCGCCCGTACTATATTGCGCAGTTCGCTGTGGCACAGCCGTTTCGCGGTACCGGCATTGCGCGCACACTGCTGGAAGGCGCCTGCCGCCATGCCGCCGCACAGGAGTTTGCCTCCGTGGCACTCGAAACGCTCTCACGCGAAAATGTACCGATGTATCTTCATTTTGGGTTTGCGCTCAAACAGGTGTACAGTCAAAACGGTTTTACCGAATACCGTCTCATCAAACGCCTGCCGCAGCCGTAAGAAAAAAAGGAAGGACTTTCGTCCTTCCTTTTTCTTTATGCATTTTTGATAAATTCTTCCAGCCGGTCAAGTCCCTTATCAATCTCGGTCAGAGACGTAGCATAGCTCCAGCGGATGAAGCCGGGCGCTGCAAACGCCGTACATGGCACAGTTGCCACCAGCCCCTTTTCCAGGAAGAGCTGCGCAAAATCCTCCGCACTTTCAATCTTCTTGCCATACATCGTCGTGCCAAGAAAGCTCTTCATGTTCATCATCACATAGAACGCGCCCTCCGGCTTGATGCACGAAACGCCCGCAATCCGGTTCATCCGCTCCACCAGATGGTCGCGGCGCTCCTCAAACGCGCGCTTCATCACCTGCATATCTTCCTGCGGCCCGCGCAGTGCGGTAATGGCCGCCTGCTGCGAAATCGTCGAGGGCGCGCCGGTCGAATGACTCAGGTAACTTGCCATCACCTTGGCCAGCGCCGCATTGGAAGCCGTGTATCCAATGCGCCAGCCCGTCATCGCATAGGACTTGGATACGCCGTTTACGATGATCGTCCGTTCCTTGACATCCTCTCCCAGCGAAGCAAAGGAAACAAATTCCTTATCGTCATACACCAGATTACAGTAAATTTCATCTGCAATCACATAAATATTATGCCGGCAGCACACTTCCGCAATCGCAGCCAATTCTTCGCGGGTATAGACCATGCCCGTCGGGTTGCAGGGGGAATTGAGCATGAACACCTTGGTTTTATCCGTAATCGCAGCGTCCAGCTGGGCGGCGGTGACCTTAAAATCATGTTCCTCTTCTGCGGCAATGATGACCGGAACCGCCCCTGCCTGCTTGACCATCTCCGAATAGCTGACCCAGTACGGTGCGGCAATCACAACTTCGTCACCCGGGTCGCACAGCGTCATCAGCGTAATGTACACGGCATGCTTTGCGCCCGAAGCCACCACGATCTGATTGGGCGCATAGTCCAAATCAAAATCGGCCTTCAGGCGGTAACTGGCCGCCTCGCGCAACGTCATCAGACCGGCTGCCGGCGTATAGCGCGTCTGATTGCACTCAATCGCCTCAATACCGGCCTGCTTGATGTGCTCCGGCGTCGGAAAGTCCGGTTCGCCGGCGCCAAAGCCAACAACATCCAGTCCGTCCGCTTTCATCTGCTTAAACAGCGAGTCGATCGCCAGCGTCGTTGACGCCTGCACCCCTGCTGCAATTTTTGAAATTGGTTTCAATGCCACCATCCAGCACTCCCTTGCTTCACTCTTGCTTCACTCTGTGTCCCTATTATATGCTTCCTTTCTTCGTTTTGCAAGTCCGCCTCTGCAAAATTGCAAATCCGTTGATAGAAAAACGCTTCCAAACCTGTGCCTTCCGTGTTGATTTTTCACAAAGGCGCCGTCAGATCGCGTGAAAACACAACCACTGCGCTTCCCTGTTCAATTGAAACCGTAAACACAGGGGCCGTCGCTTCATTGGAGATTGTCACCATGCCGGCGCGCGTAACGGTTGCATTTTGCAGCGGATACTTCGCGTTCGTAATGGTCACGCCTTTCAAAACCGCATCCAGCGGCACAATGGAAAAATACTGATACACTTCGGGCATTTTGAATTTCTGCAGGCCGCCCTCATGCAAAACCAGTTTGTTTTGCCTGTCCAGAACAGTCAAACGGCCGCCCAGCGCGCGCGCTTCTTCCAGCAGGGAGAGGTTGGCCAGCATATGATCGACCCGCCCGCCTGTCGCGCAGACAAGCGTCGCTTCCCGGCAGCCGCGGCGGAACACTTCGCGCAGGCACCCCTGCGTATCCGTATCGTCTTTTTCCGGCTTCAGGCGAACAATTTCCGCCCCTTCCACCTCCGGCATGGAGTCACAGTCCGAAATCATGAAGTCCGGATGCAGCCCCAGCGCACGCGCGTGGCGCAGGCCGCCGTCCGCGCAGGCAATCAGCACGTCCGGATGCGCAGATAAAAAAGTGCGGATATATTCGTATTCCGTCTCCGGCGCTGCCGCAAAAATCAGCGCGTGCCGCCCTTCGAAATCTCCCATTGTTTCAAATCCTTTACGCTTTCATACAGCCTGCAATAGCTTTCATGCCGGCTCTTGACAATTTTTCCCGCCTGAACCGCTTCAATCACCGCGCATCCCTTTTCTTTCACATGCGCACAGCCCGTAAATTTACATCTGCCCAGATAGGGTGCAAACTCAGGGAATGCAAATTGCAGGTCCTCCGCCAGCACCAAATCCATCTGCTCGGTTTCAAACGAAGAAAATCCCGGTGTATCCGCAATATACCCGCCGCCCGCAATCGGATGCAGCTCAACATGGCGCGTTGTATGTTTGCCGCGCCCAAGCCGGTCGGAAATTGCGCCGACCTGCGCGCCGAACGAGGCGTCCAGACGATTGAGTACGCTTGATTTGCCTACGCCGGAATTGCCGGCAAAGGCAGATACCAGACCGCGGATGCGCGCTTTCAGCGCATCAATCCCCTCGCCGGTCAGCGCGCTCACGCGCATCACCTCAATGCCGCTTGCACGGTAAATTTCATACAGTGCGTCGCCCGGGTCGGCGTCGGTCTTGTTGACGACCACCAGCACGTCCATCTCCTTGTGGGCGGCAATGGCCGTCACCTTGTCAATCAGGAACGGGTCGGTCACCGGCGGCGCAGCCGAAGCCACTGCAACCAGCAGATCCAGGTTGGCCACCGCAGGACGCACCAGGCTGTTCTTGCGCGGCTGAATATCCAACAGATAGCCCGTGCCGTCCTCCGGCTGGATTTCCAGCGTCACACGGTCGCCCACAATGGGTTTGCCCACGGTTTTACGGAATCTGCCCCGCGCTTTGCATTCAATCAGCCCGTCCGCAGTATCCACATAGTAAAACCCGCCGATGCCCTTTAGAATGATTCCTTCGGTCAAAAAATACGCTCCTTTGTTGTCAGCTGAACAGATAGGTCGAGGTGTTGGAATTGCCGTCTATGCTGACCGTTACCTCATGCTGGCCGGCCGTTCCCTGCACCGTTACCGAAACGCTGCCCATGTCGGTCGGATGCGTCTGGTCATATTTGACCTCACCGTCCACCGATATAACAACATGCGCCATATCGGTCGTGTCCGGCAGCATCACATTCACAATTGCAGAACCCATCTCCGGCGCCGGCGGCGGGGTCGGCTCGTCCGGCTCATCGGGTTCCGGCTCCTGCGGCTCTTCCTGCTTTTTACCCTTGGAGATCTGCACATTGATTGCAGTCCCCTCCGCAACCTTGGTGTCCTTATCGGTAGACTGCCAGATCACCGTGCCCTTTTCCGCCTGGCTCTCCACCTCGTCCACCGAACCAAGCTTCAGCTTCTGTGCTTCCAGCGCTTCTTTGGCTGCGCTGCGGGTCATGCCATACAGGTCAGGCACGGTGCATTCCTGGCCTTCCTTGCCCTTGCTGACGTAAATGGTCAGCGACGCGCCCTTCTCCAGTTCGGTTCCCGCAGGCGGGTCGGTGCGCGTGACAAGGTCTTTTTCCACCTCGTCTGAAAATTCCTGCTCAACGGTATAGGCAATCTCGTGTTCTTCCAGAATGGTTGTCACATAATCCAGCTTTTTCTCCTTGAAATCCACAATCATATAGCTGTCGCTCACATGATCGCCGCCGGCGGATACCGTCAGCGTAATGACGGTTCCCTTGACCACTTTATCGCCCGGCACAGGGTCCTGCTCCAAAATTTCTCCTGCTGGGCGGTCGGATTCCACACGCTGCTCCGCCTCCTGCACAGTGAACTGCTCGGTCAGTTCGGTATCGGCCAGTACCTCGTCGATATACTTGCCGACAAGCGGCGGCACCGTAATTTTTTCCTTGCCAGTGCTGCCCGTAAAAATCAGAATGCCGGCCACCATCAGCGCAATCACTGCAAACACGCCAACCGCGATTCCTGCCGCAAGGCCGGGCCGCTCTGCCAGCCGCTCAAAAAAGCCTTCCGGTTCCCGTTCTTCCACCGGCGGCTCCCGCCGCGGCGCGCTGTTTCCGCGCGCTGCCGCTGTGCGGCGCGCCGCCTGCTGCACTTCCGGACCAAGCACCTGCGTTTTATCCGCCGCATCATCCGCATCAGTATAATGAAAATGAACCTGCGGCTCATTTTTTATTCTTTCCAAATCTGCGTACAGCTCGTCCGCCGCGGCATACCGCTTGGACACGTTGGCGCACATCGCATGCATGACGACCGCATCCAGCCCCTTTGGAATGCCGGGCGCCAGTTCGCTCGGCGCAAGCGGTACCGCATTCAGGTGCTGCATGACGACCTGCAGCGCAGTCTCACCCTCAAACGGCAGCTTGCCTGTCAGCATTTCGTACATCACCACACCGAGCGAATAAATATCGGTGCGGTAATCAATTTTGGAGCCCTTGGCCTGCTCGGGTGAGATATAGTGAACCGAGCCAATCGCCTCCTGCACAACGCGCGTCTCCTGCGTTGTGGCAAAGGAAGCAATGCCGAAATCGGTCAGCTTGGCCGTGCCGTCGCGCAGGATAATGACATTCTGCGGCTTGATATCCTGATGGATAATGCCGCGGGAATGCGCATGAGAGAGCGCGCGGCAAAGCTGCTGCGCAAAGAAAAGCGATTCCTGCCAGGTAAGTCTGCCTTTTTTCTTCAGATATTCCTTAAGCGTCACGCCTTCTATAAGCTCCATGACGATGTAATCCACGCCGTTTTCACTGCCTACATCGAACACAGAGACAATATTATGATGGGACAGCTTGGCAACCGCCTGCGATTCAATCGAAAAGCGCTTGCGGATTTCCGCATCTTTGGCAAATTCGTCCTTGAGTATTTTAACGGCCACATAGCGGCCCAGCACCGTATCGCGCGCGCGGTAAACTACCGCCATGCCGCCCACGCCGACCACGTCGATAATCTCATACCGGCCGCCCAGCCATTTGCCTATATACTTATCCATCTCACGCCTCCTCTCCCGCGCCGCGGGTGAACAGCGCAACGGTAATATTATCGCGTCCGCCGCCGGCGAGCGCAAGGGTCAGCAGTGCATCGCCCGCCAGGGCCAGCGTTTTGCTCTGGCGAATCGTCTCTGCAATCTGTTCGTCTTCTGCCATGCCGGTCAATCCGTCCGTACACAGCAGCAGAATCTCGCTCGGTTCCAGCCGCGTTTCAAACAGATCGCCCTCCACCATGGTCTCCACGCCTACCGCGCGGGTAATCAGGTTTTTCTGCGGATGGGTGCGCGCGGCCTCTTCCGTGATGCGGCCCTGGCGGCGCATTTCCTCCACATAGGAATGGTCCTCGGTAATCTGGTGCAGCCGTGTGCCGTCAAACAGATAGGCGCGGCTGTCGCCCACGTTCAGAATGGTCGCGCTGCCGCCCTGTACCAGCGCGGCAACCAGCGTTGTGCCCATGCCGCGGAATTCCGGCTGACGGCCTGCCAGACGGAACACCGTTTCATTCGCCTGTCTGAGCGCGCCGGTCAGCAGTTCCCGCCGCCGGTTCTCATCCGGCGCGCTGTCCAGCGCAGGAATCACCGCCTCGGCAAACGCCTGCGCGGCAAAACGGCTCGCCACATTGCCGGCGTTTGCGCCGCCCATCCCATCGCACACGACCAAAAGTGCGGTTTCATTCTGCTCCCGCACTTCAATTCTGTAAATGTCCTGGTTGGTTGGGCGCACACGTCCTTTATCCGTCAGACCGAACCATTCCATAGAAACACCTCCTGTATGGTTATAGGGGGTAAATCAGCTACCTCCTGCACCTGTTATCACTGCATTGGCTGCTTTGCGGCTACTTCTGCATTTCTCTGCGGCGCAGCTGGCCGCAGGCAGCGTCAATATCCGGACCGAGTTTACGGCGCACCGTCGCCGTAACGCCGCGTTTTTCCAGCGCCGCCTGAAACCGCCGCACCGTCTCTCTGGTCGAAGGGCGAAGCGGGCTCTCCGCCACCTCATTGAGCGGAATCAGGTTGACGTGCGCCGGCCGGCCGCGCAGCAGCCCCGCCAGTTTTTCCGCCTGCCAGGGGCGGTCCGTCTTGTCCCGCGCCATCATGTATTCATAGGAAATGCGGCGGCCCGTGGTATCAAAATAATAATTGCAGGCGCGCACCAGCCGTTCAATGGGATAGGCCCTGTTGACAGGCATGATGCTCGACCTGGTTTCATCATCCGGCGCGTGCAGCGAAACAGACAGCGTAATTTGCAGTTTTTCCTCTGCTAACTCCTCTATTTTATCAGCAATTCCGCTTGTTGACAAGGAAATATGCCGCTGGCCGATGTTGATGCCCTCCGCACAGCTGACCAGGTGCAGGAATTTCAGCACATTGTCATAATTATCGAGCGGTTCGCCCGTGCCCATCAGCACGATATTGGATATTTTTTCACCGCTGTCCTGCTGCATGAACAGCACCTCGTCCAGTATTTCTCCCGGCGACAGGCAGCGTTTGAGTCCATTCAGACCGCTTGCGCAGAACTTACAGCCCATGCGGCATCCCACCTGCGTTGAAACGCAGGCCGTGTTGCCGTGTTCATAGTGCATCAAAACGGACTCAACGCAGTCCCCGTCCCGCATGCGCCAGAGATATTTTACCGTGCCGTCCACCTGGGACACCTGTTTGCGCGCAACCTCCGGCACGGTTAAAACAAACCGTTCTGCCAGCTTGGCGCGCAGCTCCTTGGACAGATTGCTCATCTCGTCAAACGAACGCACGCCTGCGTGCAGCCACTTGAAAATCTGCCCCGCACGAAAGGGCTTTTCACCCAACTCCTTCAGCGCGGCTTTGAGTTCTTCCATTGTCAGCGATTTGATTTCCGTCATGCTTTTTTCCTCAGTTTTGCGATAAAAAATCCGTCCGTCCCATGTACCGGCGGCAACAGGGCCGCCATGCCGTCCTCCCGTGCGCCGCAGACCGCATGCGTCCACGGCGCCGGCGCAAAATCAGGCTGTTCCGCAAGAAAAGCGCGGACAACGTCTTCATTTTCCCGCTGCAAAATCGTGCAGGTCGAATAAACCAGCGTGCCGCCCGGCCGCACATACTGCGCGCAGTTGCGCAGGATTTTCCCTTGCAGCACCGGCAGATTTTCCAGCTCCGCAGGGTCTTTATAGCGAATTTCCGGCTTTTTGCGGATGATGCCCAGTCCGGAACAGGGCACGTCGCACAGCACCACGTCCGCGCCCGCAAACCACTCTGCACGCGGCGCGGCAGCGTCCTGCAAAACGGTCTGCACATTGGGCAGCCCCAAACGCGCCGCACCCGTGCGGATGCGCTCCAGCTTGTGCGCATAAATATCACAGGAAACAACCGTGCCGCGGCCCTGCATCCGCTCTGCCATGGCAAAGCTCTTGCCGCCCGGCGCGGCGCAGCAGTCCAGCACCCTGTCGTCCGGACGGGGCGCGGCCACTGCGGCAGCCAGCGCGCTCGCCGCGTCCTGCACGGTGATGCGCCCCTCTGCAAAAGCAGGCAGCGCCGCTACGTCTCCGCCGCTGCACAGCAAAATATCTGCAAACGCATCGTGCCGCGCAACGGTCAGACCTGCGTTTTCCAGCTCTGCCGCCGCCTGTTCGGGCGTGGTGCGCAGCGTATTGACGCGCACCGAAACCGGCGTATCCGCATTGTCCGCCTGGCAGATGCGCTCCGTCAGCTTCTGCCCAAACTGCTTTGACCACAGCCGGACCAGCCACTCCGGATGACTGTATTTCAGCGCATAATAGCTTTCTTTATCCGGACAGTTCAGCACCGGCAGACGGTTCTCCTGCGCCGCCTCCGCCGCACGGCGCAGCACCGCATTGGCAAAGGAAACCGTCCGCTCATTGGCATGACAGTACCGCCGCACCAAAGCCACCGTCTCATCCACCGCCGCATGCGCCGGAATCTTGTCCAGCAAGATCAGCTGATACAGTCCCATCTGCAAGCACCGGCGCACACGCGGCGCGATTTTTCCCAGTCTCACGCTGGAAAACTGCCGCAAATACCAGTCCAGCAGCAGCTGGTTCTGCACCGTGCCATACGCCAGACGCGAAGCAAGCGCCGCGTCGCGTCCGGTCAGCTCTGCGCGGCTCAGGTAATGATGCAGCGCCCCGTCCGACCACGCGGCCTCTTCATCCATGGAAAACAGGGTAAATGCCGCCGCCTCACGCGGTGTACGCGGACGTTTAGCGATCATCTCGACCCCGTCCTCCAAACAGCAGCACCAGCCGCAGCAGGTGCGCCAGCGAAACCGCCAGCGCGGCCACATAGGTCATCGCCGCGGCCGACAGCGTCTTCTGCGCCATCGGATATTCGTCGTCGGTCAGCAATCCGCTCTGCTCAATGGCCGCCAGCGCGCGGCGCGAAGCGTTCAGCTCCACCGGAAGCGTAACCAGCTGAAAAATTGTCGAAAGTGCAAACGCCCAGATGCCGATATCAACCAGCGCGCCAAAGCTGAATACCAGACCCAGCAAAATCAGCGGCAGCGCAGCCTGCGAACCGATCTGTGTGATCGGAATAATCGCTGCGCGCAGTTTGATGGGCGCATAGCCCATCGCATACTGCACCGCATGTCCGGCCTCATGCGCGGCCACGCCTACCGACGCGACCGAATCCGAGCTGTATACCGTATTGGACAGCCGGATGGTGTTGGTCCGCGGGTCGTAATGGTCGGTCAGCTTGCCGGCTACCCACTCAATGCGCACACCGGTTACGCCATTCTGCCGCAGCACGGCCTCTGCCGCCTGCGCGCCCGTAATGCCGCGCATATTGCGCACCTGTGAATACCGGTTAAACGTGGAATTGACGCGCGCCTGCGCCCACATTGCCAGCAAAAGGCAGGGCAGCACCAGCACTACATAATACATATCAAACCCGTAATAAAAAGGCATACTTTTCTCCTTTACACGCCTAAAACGGTTCCTTTTTCAATTGCGTGGCCGCGCAGATAATCGGTTGCGCGCATCCGCTTGCCGCCGACCATCTGTATTTCGTCCAGCCGCAGCGCGCCTGTACCGCAGGCAACAAGCAGGCCCTTCTTCGGGTCGCTCTCCAGCACCTCACCCGACGCGCCGCTGCCGGCGGCCGGCTCTGCGGCATAAATTTTCATCCGCTCGCCCGCAAGCGCCGTCAGCGCAATCGGCCACGGATTCAGTCCGCGAATCAGACAGTCAATTTCGTGCGCAGAGCGGGTCCAGTCAATCACCGCCATCTGCTTATCCAGCATATGCGCATAACAGCTTTGGCTGTCATCCTGCGGCTGCGGCGTAATGCTGTCCAGCTTTTCAAGGGTCTGCACCAGCAGCGCCGCGCCCGCCTCTGCAAGCCGGTCAAACAGCTCGCCTGCGGTCTCTTTTTCGCCGATTTCGGTCTCATATCGGGTGAGCATGTCGCCCGTGTCCAGCCCCTCCGCCATCTGCATGATGGTGACGCCGGCCGTTTGGTCGCCCGCGATGACCGCCCACTGGATAGGCGCCGCCCCGCGCCAGCGCGGCAGCAGCGAGCCGTGTACATTGATGCATCCGCGCGGCGGAATCTCCAGCACCGCCCGGGGCAGCAGCTTGCCATAGGCCGCCACAACGATGACCTCGGGCGCAAGGGCGCGCAGGCGCTCCTGCTCTTCTTCGCTTCTGAGCGTTGCCGGCTGGTAAACCGGAATATCATATTGCAGCGCCAGCTCTTTCACCGGCGGCGCCGTCAGTATCTGTTTCCGGCCCTGCGGCTTATCCGGCTGGGTATAAACTGCGCACACCTCATGCCCTGCGTCCAGCAGTTTTTGCAGGCTTGGCACGGCAAAATCCGGCGTGCCCATAAATACCATTTTCATTCGCCGTCACCCGCGCCGTCCTGCACATCGTCCACATCCACATATTCTTCCACCTTTTCGGTGAACAGATGGCCGTCCAGATGCTCGGTCTCATGGCAGAAGCACTGGGCTACCATGCCCTCGCCCTCCCGCTCAAACCAGTTGCCGTTCCGGTCCTGTGCGCGGATTTTTGCCCAGGTGGGACGGGTGACATAGCCGTACACGCCCGGCACGGACAGGCAGCCTTCCACCCGCCGCTCCGCGCCGCGCTGCTCGATCACCTCAGGGTTAACCAGCTCCACCATTTCCTCCGGCTCCTTGTTGACGTCCAGCAGCACAACCACGCGGCGCAGCACGCCCACCTGCGGTGCGGCCAGACCGACGCCGCCCGAATGTTCAAGCGTCTCCCGCATATCGTCCAGCAGCATGTGCAGACGGGCGTCAAACTTTTCCACCTTGCGGCTGCGCTTCAGCAGCTGCTCTTCACCCTGTGTTAAAATATTACGAAGTGCCATCATTCATTCTCCTTTGTCATTCAACATTTCCATTTGTACCAGCAAACATGCTTCTTTTTCTCTGCCATTTATCTGTGCAATGGGGATAAATGGCTGCGGCGCTTGCTCCCCGCCAAGCCGCTTTTCAAACCATCCCACATCATGCCAGGAGCCGTTTTTCCAGCCGGAGCGGTGATATGCGCCCAGATACGAAAAGCCCATCTTTTCATGCAGCCGCACGCTTTTTTCATTGGGCAGCGTAATGCAGGCATACAGATTGCGCACATGCTGCCGGGCGAGCAGCACTTCCAGCGCACGGTACAGCGCCGTGCCCACGCCGCGCCCCTGCGCCCAGGACGCAAGATAGATGGACAGTTCTGCGTTCCAGCCGTAGGCCGCCCGTTCCATATGCCGGTGCGCATAGGCATAGCCGAGCACGCTGCCGGCCCGCTCGCATACCAGATACGGATACTCCGCCCCAATGCGGGCAATCCGCGCGGCAAACTCCGCTTCGGACGGGATTTCATATTCAAATGTAACGGCCGTCTGCGCCACATACGGCGCATACACCGCTAAAAGAGCCGCCGCGTCGTCCGCACAGGCCGGCCGCAGCACATAGGCATTCTTTTTCTGCTGTTCCATTTTTCAGTATATCACATATCGGGATTGCTGTCTGCATACAGCAGCACCCCTCGGTTTTTCGTATCCGCCCAAAACTCCCGCGTTACGCCCGCAATCAGCGAACGCCAGCGCGCGCTGTTCTGCGCGCGGATGGTCAGGTGATACCGGTATCGCCCCATCACCTTAACGACCTGCGCCGCCGCCGGCCCCAGAACCGGCGCCTTCACATCGGCATACTGGCCCTCCATCAGGCTTTGCAGCCGCGTTTTGAGCGAAAGCAGGCTTTGCAGCACCTGCTGTTCCACCTCGCCCGAGGCGGTCAGCACGGTCAGATCACAAACCGGCGGACATTGCAGCGCCTGCCGCGTTTCCAGCTCCCGCTCGAAAAAGGCTTCATAATCCTGCCGCGCCGCGGCAAGAATCACCGGATGCGTCGGGCTGTAGGTCTGAATCACGGCGCGGCCCGTATCAAACCGCCGTCCCGCGCGGCCGACCACCTGCGTAATCAGCGAAAATGTGCGCTCCCGCGCGCGGTAATCCTGCGCATACAGACTCTGGTCCGCATCCAGCACGCCGACGAGCGTGACATTTTCAAAATCCAGCCCCTTGGTCACCATCTGCGTACCGAGCAGGATGTCCGCCTCGCCCTTTGCAAAAGCGGCAAACAGCTTTTCATGCGCATTTTTGGTATTCATCGTGTCTGCGTCCATACGCAGCACGCGCGCAGCAGGAAACTTTTCATGCAGCTCCTGCTCCACCTTCTGTGTGCCGGGCGTTTCGGTAAACAGGTTTTCACCTCCGCACACCGGACACTGCCCCGTAATTTTAACCGACGCGCCGCAATAGTGGCACATCGCGCGGCCCGAAGCCGAATGGTAGGTCATATTGGTGGAACAGGACGGGCATTCCGGCACCCAGCCGCAAAGCGCGCAGCCGATGACCCTGCTGTTGCCCCGCCGGTTGAGAAACAGGATGGCCTGTTTTCCTTTTTCCAGCGTGTCCCGCAGCTCCTGCTCCAATTGCGGGCCAATGACGCCCGTCCGCCCTTCGCGCGCCTGACCGCGCATATCTGCAATCACAACTTCCGGCATCGCTGTGCCCAGAAATCGTTCGGTCAGCGAAAAAACCGGATATTTTCCCTGCTGCGCACCGTAATAGCTTTCCACCGAAGGGGTTGCCGAACCCATCACCAGCAGCGCTTTGTGCTGCGCGGCCAGATATTTCGCCACATCCCGCGCATGATAGCGCGGCGACTGTTCGGAACGGTATGCGCCGTCCTGCTCCTCGTCAATGATGATGAGGCCGATCTGCTCTGCCGGCGCGAACACCGCCGAACGTGTGCCAAGCACAACGCGCGCACGGCCGGATTTGACTTTTTTGAAGCTGTCATACCGCTCGCCGACAGACAGGCCGGAATGCATCACCGCCACCGCATCCCCAAACTGCGCGGCGAACTGGCGCAGCACCTGCGGCGTCAGCCCAATCTCCGGCACCAGCACAATGGCGCTTTTATTCTGTGCAAGCGCTTTTTCAATCAGTTTCAGATAGATCTGCGTTTTTCCGCTGCCCGTCACGCCGAACAAAAGCGCTGCCTGCGCCTTTCCCGTATCCATCAGCGGCGCGATTCCGTCATACACCCGCTGCTGCGCTGCGGACAGCAGCGGCGGCGGCGCTTTTGGAATCTCCGCAAAATCAGGCGTGCGCAGACATTCTTCATACCGCACGCGTAGCAGTCCCTTTTTCACCATCGCGCGCAGGACGGCGTCGCTCGCGCCCGTCATATAGCAAAGCTCTTTCTGGCTCATCCAGCCCCCGTCCGCCAGTACGCCGATCACGTCCAGCCGTACCGGACTGCGGCCGCCGGCCTGGGCATACGCCTGTGAGGCGTCCATATCCAGCGCGAGCATTTTTTCTGTTTTATCGTTTGATTTCTGCACCGTATTGCTGCGGTACAGCAGCACCCCTTCCCCCGCAAGCGCGTCCAATGTGCGGGTTACGCTTCTGCCGCCCAGCCGCTGCCGGATATCGGCGGCGGTCAGCGTCTGCCCTGGCTGGTCAAACAGCCGCAGCACCGCGCCCGCGTCTCCTTCCCGCATCCGCAGCGTTTCCAAATCGGCCTGCGCGCAAAGCGTATAGGTCTCGTTCCGCTTAAACCACAGTCCGGCAGGCAGCATAACACGCACGCAGTCAAAAAATGTGCAGTACAGCCGCTCCCGCATCCATGCGGCAAGCCTGAGCTGCTCCGCAGTCAGCACAGGCATATCATCCAGCACTTCCACCACGGGTTTGAGCCTGCGCCCCCCGTCGTCCTGCCGGAAGGCGAGCACCACGCCTTCCGCCCTTTTATTACCAATGCCGAACGGCACAAGAACACGGGTGCCAATCTGCACCTGTTCCCGCAGTCCGTCCGGCACACGGTAGGAATATAGTTTATCTATCGCAAAAGTCGCGGCGTCCACGGCGACGGCGCAAATGGTTTCAGCCAATGGACGCGCACCTCCTTTTGCTATGTCCAGCTCTGTCTTTCTCTGTTTATACAAAATGCGGCCTCTTGCAGCATGATATACGCCGCAATTCCTGCGGCGTTCTATCAGTTTCTGCTTCACACGCCCCCAGCAAGTCCCAGCAGACGGTCCAAAATAATATCTGACAGGGCGTCCTTGCCCATCAGCGGCAGCGTTTCCTGTTTTCCGTCTGCAAACAGCAGCGTGGCAAGGTTGGTGTCTCCCTGGAAGCCGGCGCCCTTGTCCCGCAGGGAGTTCGCTACCAGCATATCGCAGTTCTTGCGGCGCAGCTTGTCCGCCGCATTGTCCAGCAGATTCTGGGTTTCCATTGCAAAGCCGCACAGCAGCTGCCCTGGGCGTTTTTTCTGCCCCAGCTCCGCCAGAATATCCGGATTGCGGGCAAGGGTAACCGTCAGTTCGCCATCGCCCTTTTTGAGTTTTTCCGAGGCGGTTTCCGCAGGGCGGTAATCGCCCACCGCCGCCGCCTTGATGATCATATCCTGCGTTTCCGCGCGGGCAAGAACCGCCTCGTGCATATCGCGGGCGCAAACCACATCCACCCGGCAGACGCCGTTCGGCGTGTCCAGCGCGGTCGGTCCGGAGACCAGCGTTACCTCGGCCCCGCGCATTGCGGCGCGGGCAGCAACCGCATACCCCTGTTTGCCAGAGGAGTGATTGGATAAAAACCGCACAGGGTCCATCGCTTCCTGCGTCGGGCCCGCTGTAACGAGCACACGCTTTCCCGCCATGTCCTGCGGCGTCAGCGCCTTTTCAATGCCCCAAATCAAATCGGGCGTATCGGCCAGTTTGCCGCGGCCCGTGTCTCCGCAGGCCAGGCGGCCTGCCGCGGGGTCTACGATGTGAAATCCGCGCTGCCGCAGCGTCTCCAGGTTCTGCTGCGTCACCGGATTGTCATACATGCCCGTATTCATCGCAGGCGCGATGACAACCGGCGCTTTGGTGGCGAGCAGCGTGGTCGTCACCATATCGTCCGCAATGCCGTGCGCCGCCTTGGCAATCACATTGGCTGTTGCAGGCGCAATCACGAACACATCCGCCGCCTTAGCCAGCGAAACGTGCTCAACCTCCCATGCAAAATTACGGTCAAACGTATCCACTACCACGCGGTTCGACGACAGCGTTTCAAACGTCATCGGCGAAATGAACTGCGTGGCCGATTCGGTCATCAGCACACGCACCGCCGCGCCCTGATGGCGCAGCTTGCTGGTCAAGTCCGCCGCCTTATAGGCCGCAATGCCTCCCGTTACGCACAGAACAACCGTCTTTCCTGCCAAAACCATGGCTCAGCGGTCCTCCTCCGGCACGTCGCCGTCGTCCAGCTCATGGTCTGCAAACTCGTCCAGAGAACGCTTTTCCTCCAGTTCGTCGTCCTCGTTCTTCTCATCGTCCTCGCCGTCTTCGCGCTCTTCGTCATCCTCGTCATCCAGGTCAAGCGCGTCCACGTCAATCATGGCCGCTGCAATTGCGTTCTTCTGGGTGATGACAACCGGCTCCGTCCGCGGGCCGGGGCGGTATACAATGGAGCCGTTTGCAATTTCATCCAGCGCAAGCTTTACCGCCTTATCGTCCAGCTGCTCCTCGTTTTCCTCTGCCTCGTCGGCAATATCGCGGGCGCGCTGCGCGGCCAGGTTGACCAGCAGATAGCGGTTGCCCACACGTTTCATCAGTTCCTGCATCGAAGGTTTCAGCATAATGTGTTTTCTCCTTTATTTCCCTGTTCTTGTATCGCTCAATTTATGTTTGTTTGCTGCGGCTTATGTACGCCGCAGCGCCAGTATACCGCGTATTTCGTCCACCGCACGGTCTACCTCATCGTTAACGACGACATAGTCGAACCGGTCGGCATACTGCATTTCACGCCGCGCCGTTTCCAGGCGCTTCTGCACTTTTTCCTCGCTCTCCGTGCCGCGTCCGCGCAGGCGCTGCGCCAATTCTTCAAACGAGGGCGGCGCAATGAACACCAGAACCGCATCCGGACGTTTTTCATGCACCTGCATGGCGCCCTGCACTTCAATTTCAAGCACAACGTCGCAGCCGGCATCCAGCTTTTCGTTCACCGGCGCCTCCAGCGTTCCATAGTAATTATCCACATATTTTGCGTGCTCTAAAAATGCGTCCTGCGCAATTTTTTGCTCAAAATCCGCCTTGGACAGAAAATAATACTGTACGCCGTCCGTCTCACCCGGGCGCGGGGCGCGGGTAGTTGCCGAGATGGAGTAAAACACTTTATCGTCCCCTTCCATCACGCGGGAAAGCAGCGTGCCTTTTCCAGTGCCCGACGGGCCGGTGAAAACATACAGTGTTCCTTTATGCATCTTCGCTCACACCTCCGTCTTCTTCTCCGGCAAAGCGCGCCGCCACCGTCTCCGGCTGCAGCGCACTGAGTACCACATGATCGCTGTCCATAATCAGCACGGCGCGGGTGCGGCGGCCATAGGTGCCGTCCACTACCATACCGCGGTCGCGCGCCTCCTGTATGGTGCGCTTGACCGGCGCAGACTCCGGGCTGACGATTGCGATCAGCCGCGACGAGGCAACCATATTTCCAAAACCGATATTGATGAGCTTCATCCGCGCCGTCCCCTTGTCATTCGATATTCTGGATCTGCTCCCGAATCTTTTCGATTTCGCTCTTGATATCCACCACGATACGCGCCATGTCCACATCGTTCGCCTTGGAGCCGATGGTATTGGCCTCGCGGTTCATCTCCTGCACCAGAAAATCCAGCTTGCGGCCGACGGGCTGTGTCTCGCGCAGCATGCCGTCCAGCTGGTGCAGATGACTGCGCAGGCGGACGGTTTCCTCATCCACCGCAGTCTTATCCGCATAGAGCGCCGCCTCTGTCACAATGCGGGTCTCGTCGATACTGGTGTCGGCCAGTACTTCCTTCATACGGGCAAGCAGCTTTTCGCGGTATTCGCGCACCCGCTCGGGCGAGCGTTTTTCCACTTCGCCAACCAGCTTTTCAATCGCCGCGCAGCGGGAACGCACATCCTCCGCCAGCTTTTCCCCTTCGCGCTCGCGCATCTGATCAAAACCGTTGCAAGCCGTCTCAAACACAGCGGTCACATCGCGAATCATTTCGTCCGCATCCTGTTCAATACGCTCCGAACCGAGCACGTCGGGCATTTTGGCAAGGCTCATAACGGTCACGTCATCCCGCAGACCGCAGGCCTCCCCCAGTTCGCGCAGCGCAGTCAGATACCGCGCTGCCAGCGCATGGTTGACGGTAACGGCAACATCGCCGCCCTCCTGTACCTCAACCGCAACATATACCTCCACTTTGCCGCGCGCAATGCGGGCGGCGGCAGCCTTTTTAACGGCGTCCTCCAGAAAGCCATACTGACGCGGTGCTTTTACCGTGCAGTCCAGGTACCGGTGATTGACCGCGCGCAGTTCAACGGTAATCGTCCTGCCGCTCAGTTGTTCCTTGGCTCGGCCGTAGCCGGTCATGCTCTTCATATATATTTCCCCTTTTTAATCGGGCGGCAGTCTTCTGCGCAGCGCAGCAATCAGCCGCGACAGCCCGACGTCATAAAATTCAAACGCAATATTGGCGGCAATCCAGAGCAGCGCCAGCCGGATCAGTCCCATGCCTGCAAACTGCGGAAACAGCCCAGCCTTTGCCAGCACTGCCAGCACCGCCAGCAGCACGTTAAAATACGCCAGTTTGACATACCGCTGCACATGACGCGGTATCCGGCTTTCAATCCCGTATTTTAAAATCGGATACACGCCGAACAGGCCGATATAGCCGGCCGCAACGCTTTTGCGCGGCACAATCAGCGCCGCAAGCAGCGCCGCAGCCAGATAAAGCAGCACCGCATGCCGCACCCTGCCGCGCCGCAGCAGCGGCACAGCGGAGAAAACGCCTGCCGCCGCGCAGCAGGCAAGGCCCATCCAGGGAGAAGCACCGCCGATATATAACAATGCAACCGCGGCGGCAGCCAGCATGCCGCCGCGCGCGATGTCCTTCGCATTCACGTCAGCATCCGCCTCCGCAGCAAGCATTCAGACAGCAGTTGCATACCGCCATCTGCAAGCAGAAATCACACATACTGGCCTCAGCCATCGGCCGGTAACCGCCGTATCCGCCGGACATATTCAGGTTGTTGAGCGCCGTGCGGTATTCGCTGTTCGACGGGTCCATCTGGCAGGCCTGCGTATAGGCGCGTCCGGCTTCGTCATACCATCCCTTGCGATAGTATACCGTACCCATCAGGTAAAACCACTCCGCATCCCGTGCGCCTGCGCGCTGCAAAAGTGCCTCTGCCATGCCCAGATTGCCCTGATTAATCGCCTGCCGCACCTGGCTGTACAGCGCCGCATTTGCGCCCGTATAGGTGCGCTGCTGCGAAGAGTACCCGCCGTACTGCTGCCGCGCGCCCGCACCCGCGGCGCCCTGTCCGCGGCCCGAGCGCTCATTCATAATCATATCGTAGGCCTCGTTGATTTCCTTCATCCGGGCCTCTGCCAGATCCGCGAGCGGGTTGTTGATATAATTATCCGGATGATATTTCCGCGCCAGCTCACGGTATGCGCGCTTCACGTCGTCATCATTTGTCTGCGGCGTGACGCCCAGCACCTTATAGGGATCCATGTTTACCCCATCCTCCGTTCCTCTGGTATGTTCCATCCAGCACCTGCAGGGTGACAAGCGGCATACCTAAAAAAATAATATTGCGGATCAGATCCGCATCCCGCTGCGCATCCAGCAGGTCAAACGCCATACAGACGTCGGCCAGAGAGCGTTCCAGTGTACGCTCCAGCGGTTTTCTTATCTCTGTCAAATCCGGTGCGCGCAGCGCATACCGGCGCACAACCGGATTATAATTACCGTCTTCCATATCCTCTGCCACGTCAGCCGCAGCATCCAGCAGATACAGCCAGCGGCCGATCTGGTAAAACATCTGCCGCAGCACCCGCTCGCGGCTGTCTCCCGTGCGGGGCACAACGGCGGCGGTCAGCCGCGCCGAAGCATCTGCCGGACGGTCCATGGAATCACAGTTTTCCCGTTCGAGCGCCTGCAGGTCGTCAAGCGCCGCAACCATTTCTGCGTCCGCCTCCGGCTGCCGTGCCCGCGCCCGCTCATACCCGCGCCGGCCGGCTCTGCACGCCAGCCTTGCCAGCAGGCGTTTGACGCCTTTTTCGTCCTGCACGCTGTCCCTGAATTTATGATAGGTCAGCAATACGCTCACATCGGCCGCAAGTTCAAGCGCTTCCTCCGTCTGCGCGCACTCCCGCCGGGTCAGCGGATGCGCGTCGCACCGTTTTTTGCAGGGCGGCGGCGTATCCTGCCGTCCGCACCCTGCCACCAATGCGAAAAAGGTCATATCATAGCTCAAAAACAGCGTATAAAATCGGCCGTACCGCGCGCGGATGGCATGACACAGGCCGCAGTATACCTGCTGAAACCGATCCGCTTCCTTGACGCGCAGCTCAGGTTTGACCGGCCGGATAAACCCAAACATTGCAAATCCCTTTCGCGCCGCAGCAGAACTTGCGGCTTTTTATCATTTCCGCAGGCGCAGCAGACCGCGCCCGCAGTTCCAATCAATATATTCTACCGAACTTTTCTCAATAAGACAAGATGTTTGCAGACAAAAGCCGCAAAAATTCACAAAAAATTCAGAGCTTTCTTGTGATTTCAAACGGAATCTCATTTCTCTGTTTCATCCGGCGGCTGTACAAAATCGCGCCGATGATGCCTGCGGCAAACAAGATACCGCCGCAAAGCGCACTCACCCCTGCGCCTGCATGCGCCAGACCGGCCGCCGCATAACCGATGAAAAACAGCGCTACCGGCAGCAGATACACCAGCACCGCATAGCCGAGCACCTGCCCTGTTCCGCCTTCGATCAATACGCGCTCACCCACCTGCGCCCCTGCGCTGTTGCGCGCGGTCACACGCAGCGTCTGCGTCTCCAGTCCGCCGCAGCCGCCGCACTTGGCGCAGTCATGTCCGCAGGCCGAGCGGCGCGTTACCTCAATCTCTGCCATGCCGTCCGGCAGCAGTTTTTTTATCGTTCCCTGTTGGGTCATTGTTTTGTCTCACCTTTCCATTATGAATCGCTTATAGAACGGAGAAGGAGGGAGCGGCCTAAAGCGGCGCATTTCATCCGCGCGGCGCGCGGTTCAGGAATGCTCCATTCTGCCGTTTCAATTCTCCGTTTATTCCAATATTGGCGCATATTCCTCCATAATACGGTAAGCCGCACGGATGCCGTCCACCGCTGCGGACATGATGCCGCCCGCATAGCCTGCACCCTCGCCGCAGGGGATCAGCCCCGCGCCCGAGAGGGAAAACAGGTCGTCCCCGCGCGTCATCCGCACCGGAGAGGAGGTGCGCGTTTCCGGGCCGGTCAGCAGCGCGTCCGCCGCGTCAAAGCCGCGGATTTTTCTGCCGAAATACGGCAGGCTGTCCCGCAGCATCGCCTGCGCAAAGGCAGGCAGGCTGGCCGCCGCCTCCCCGTACCGCACGCCGACCGGATAGCTCGGCTGAATCTTACCCGCGCGCACGGTCGCCCGTCCCGCCAGAAAATCCCCTACGCGCTGGCAGGGGGCACGGTACGAGCCGGTCTGCGCAAAGGCCGCGCGCTCGATCTGCCGCTGCAGCGCCACGCCGCCGAACGGCGTACCATCCGCAAAATCCACGGGATCGACCGAAACCGCCAGCGCGGCGTTGGCATTTTTGCCGTTCCGCGCGTGATAGCTCATGCCGTTGGTCACAACGGTGTTTTCCTCGCTCTGTGCCGCGACCACCACGCCGCCCGGGCACATGCAGAAGGAATAGCAGGCCCGTCCCCCCGCGCGGCGGGACAGGTTGTACTCCGCCGGCGGCAGCAGCGGATGCCCGGCATATTTTCCGTACAGCGCACGGTCCAGCTCGCTTTGCAGGTGCTCGATCCGCACGCCGACCGAAAACGCCTTTGGCTCAAAGTATACCCCGTTTTGATGCAGCACTGCAAAGGTATCCCGCGCGGAATGTCCGATCGCGGCCACCGCCCGCTCGCACGGAATGGCGTCACCGTCCGCCTGCACCGCGCGCAGCACGCCGTTTTGCAGCGTCACCCCTGTCAGGGCGGTGCGGAAGCGCACCTCACCGCCGTTTTGGATAATCGCGCACCGCATCGCACGCACCACGTTTTTGAGAATATCCGTTCCCACATGGGGCTTGGCTTTTTTCACAATATCGGACGGCGCACCGTGCGCGGCCAGCGTTTGCAGAACGGTGTCGCACAGCGGGTCGCCGATGCGGGTGGTGAGCTTGCCGTCCGAATACGCGCCTGCGCCGCCTTCCCCGAACTGGATGTTGCAGTCCGTGTCCAGCGCGCCGCCCGACCAGAACGCATCGACCGCGCGGTCGCGTTCCTCCAGCGCGCCGCCGCGTTCAAGCACAAGCGGAGCGTAGCCGTATTGCGCCAGCGTATAGGCGGCAAACAGCCCCGCCGGCCCCAGCCCAATCACCACCGGCCGGTGTTCCAGATGTTTTCTTCCCTGCGGCACCGCAGGCTTTTCATTCGGTTTATAACGCACGAAGGGCATTTGCAGGGTTTCTGCAAATGCCTTTTCGTCCCACGGCGCATCCAGGCGCACCGTATATACGCGAGAGATGTGTCCGCGCCGCGCGTCCACGCTGACGCGGCACACCGCCGCCTGTATCTCCTCCGACCGCAGGCCGGTCAGGCGCCGTGCTTCTGCCAGCGCCTCCTCTTCCGGCTGGTCAAACGGCAGCCGGATATTGCTTACCATAATGCTCACGCAGCGTCTCCGCCTTCCTCGGGCAGCGCCGCATCCGGCTGCTCAATATGCTGTCCGCCATCCGGCAGAACACCGTCTGCCTGGTCGTTCAGCGTAATTTCCAGCATCACCTGCACATCCTGCTCCACCAGCGACACACCGTCCGGCAGATTGGATGCCACCACGACGCCGCGCACCATATGCGCGCCCTCGCCCAGCGCCGCCGAATCAAAGGTAATGCCGATGGTCAGACCGCTCTCATCCACTTCATCCAACGCGCTGGCGCTGCCGCGCAGTTCCACCGGAAGGCTCTGTGCCGCTACCGCCGCAGTATAGGGGCTTTGTTCCGCCGTATCATTCAGCGCAATTTTGGACACCTCAACCGTTCGCGTCTCAATGCCGTCTATCGTCACTGTCACCTTGGCGGTCGTCGGCTGGCCTTCGTCCAGCCGGACGCCGTCCGGCAGCGGAATTTCCATTTCGATCGGCACGCCCGTGCGGACGCTGTCCAGATTCAGCTCGCCCAGGTCAATTTCCTTCATGCCGGCGATAACATTCGGGTCGCCGATCACCTTAACGCTGTCCGGCTCAATGCTGACCTCGGTCTCTTCCTCGGTCACGCTGCCGCCGCCCCGCAGGGTAACGCTCAGCGGAATGGTTTCAATCGGATAAATCGGCAGCCGGACCTTGATGCGTTCGGTCAGACAGGTCACATGCGCGCCGGTAATCGGTTCGCCCGCGCCGTTGTACAGCGTAATGGGGCACTCTTCCGTTACGGTTGCGGTTTTTCCATCTGCGCTGATGACTGCATAGGCATAAACCGTCTCCTCCAGTTCGGACACCGGCCCCTGTACCGTCACTTTATTGGCCGTCACCGGCTCCGGCCTGCCCGCTCTGAACCCCTCTGCCGGGCTGCCCACAGCCTCTACCCGAACAGGCACGTTCATGGTCGTCATCTTATCCACACGCACATGTATGGTGCGGGGCGTCACATTGGTCACTTCCACGCCCGCGCGCTGGACGGAAACCAGCGGCTTCAGGTCATATTCGCCCGCTTCTGTGCAGCCCGAAATATCCAGTTCCGCCGTAATGCGGTTTTGCAGCTCCGACGGTGTAATGGAATTGCGCGGGCCGCTGACATGTACCGTCACCGTATTCATATCCATTTCAATCAGCGACAGGCCATATTCTTCCAACAATTCGTCCTGCCCCGTCACATTGACGGTGATGCCGCTGAAAATCGCCGCGCGGGTCGGATTTTCCTCTCCCATCACGATGGCCCACAGCACAAACGCCAGCGCAAGCGACAGCAGCCGCAGCCAGATATCATGCTTTGTGATAAACTGCTTCACTTGCCCGCGCCTCCCTTCCAAATGTTGCGGAGCGCGGCCAGGCGGCTCTTTTCCAGCTTGGCGTCGTCAATCAGCTCGGCCTCCAGCACCTTTTGCAGCACCTCGGCCGACAGATGCCGCTTGAGCATGCCGCCGATAGCGACGGAAATCGCGCCCGTCTCCTCGGACACCACAACCAGCACGCTGTCTGACGTTTCGCTCATGCCGACCGCCGCACGGTGGCGCGTGCCAAGATCGCGCGACAGGTTCTGGCTGCCCGAAAGCGGCAGCACACAGCCGGCGGCGTGCACCCGTCCTTCGCGCATAATCATCGCCCCGTCATGCAGCGGACTGTTTTTGAAAAAGATGTTTTTGATCAGTTCCGGCGTGGCCACTGCATCCACCTTGGTGCCGGTTGCAACAATCTCACCCAGGCGTTCACGGTGCTCAAACACAATCAGCGCGCCGGTTCTGGTGCGGGACATGTCGGCGCAGGCAGAAACCGTCGCATCAATCGCCTCCTGCACCATATCCGGATCACCCGCAGAACTGAACAGCCGGCTCAGGTTGCCTTTGCCCACCTGTTCCAGCAGACGGCGCAGCTCGGGCTGAAACACAATAACCAGGAAGAACGGCGCATAGGTGAACACCGCCCGCAAAATAAAGCTGATGGTGGACAGTTGCAGTGCCGTTGTCAGCAGGAAAGCCGCAGCAAGCACAATGATGCCCTTGACCAGCCGTTCTGCGCTGGTATCCTTCAGCAGTTTCATCAGGCGATATATGATATAGGCAACGAGCAGAATATCCACTACGTCGGCAAATGATATAATGGTCAGACTTCTGAGTCCGGAGACAAGTTCGCTCCATCGAATGTTGAAAAAATCTGTAGACAGCAGCCGCTGTAATTGCTCCATAATCCGACCGTTTCCCTCCATTTCCTTTTCCATGGCGCGCAAAACACGCGCGGCAAACTTCCAAACATTAATATATTACCACAAAAAGGCCGGGCTGTATAGCGCCCCCTCGCGTTTTCACAATTTTTTTACCAATTGCTTCAGCATCTCTGCTGTCTGTTCCAGCTGAAGCGCCGTTGAATAAAACGAAAGCGAAAAACGAACCGTTCCTGTCTGCTCGGTTCCCGCCGTGCGGTGCGCCAGCGGCGCGCAGTGCAGGCCCGCCCGAACCGCAATCTGCCGCCGCGCCAGTTCTTCTGCAAGCGTCTCGCACGGAATGCCCGCGGCGCGCAGCGACAGCACCCCCGTCTGCATTGGATGACCAAAGCATTCCAGCCGCTGTTCCTGCTCCAGCGCGCGCGCAAACTCCCGTATCAGCGCACGTTCGTGCGCCAGAATTTCCGCAGGGCCGATTGCGCGCACAAATGCAATACCTGCCGCCAAACCGGCAGCGCCCGGCACATTCGGCGTGCCGCTTTCCAGCGCGTCAGGCAGGAAATCCGGCTGCTGCATCTGCTCGGACAGACTGCCGGTTCCGCCTGCCAGCAGCGGATGCTGCGCAAGCCGGTCGTCCAGCGCCAACAGCAGCCCTGTACCCTGCGGGCCGTACAGCCCCTTATGTCCAGGCATGCACACGGCTGCAAGGCAGGGATATCGCCGCACGTCAATATCCAGTATACCGGCCGACTGCGAAGCATCCAGAATCAGCGGAACGCCCTTCTCCTGCAGCAGATCGGCCATTTCGTTCAGCGGTGCGGCAAAGCCGAACACATTGGACACATGGTTCAGGATAAACAGCTCTGCTCCCGCCTCTATCGCTTCCGCCGCCCGCCGCACCATCGCCTGCGCGTCCCACAGCGGCGTATCCAGCACATCTGCCTGCACGCCGCGCAGCCGCAGCGGCCGCATCACCGCATTATGCTCATATCCGCTCACCGCCACACGCATTCCCGGCCGCGTCAGCGCATGGATCGCCAGATTGAGCGCATGCGTCGCATTCAGCGTCAGCACCACGCGCGCGGGGTCATCCAGTCCGAACAGCAGCGCCGCCTGCTCCCTGCAATCGTAAACCGCCTCTCCGGCCCGCAGCGCCGCCGCATGCCCGCCGCGGGCATACCCTCCCGCCTTGCGCATCGCCTGATATACTGCCTGTTCCACAGCCCGCGGCTTGTGTAGCGTGGTGGCCGCATTATCCAGATAAATCATATGCCGCCTCCCGTCTCCTCCAGCACACGGCACGGCGAAATGCCTGCCAGCCGCAGCTGGCGCAGTGCTTCTCCGCTTTGTCCCGCGTGAACGCGCACCGCCCAGCCGCAGGATTCTGTCCGCAGACGGCGCGGCGGCTGCGTTACCTCGCTGTGTATGCCCATCCGCTTTAAGTGATGATACACGCCAACCGCCTCTGTCTGGCTGCGGCATATCAAAAGGGTGTGTTGTCCCATATCGATCTCCTCCTGTTTTTCGGTCTGTTCTCATGTTATGTTGAAAAACCTGTCAAAGTGTGGTATGCTGAACCAAATAAACTATCTATCACACGGGAGTGAACCATATGGAGCTTTCCACCCTTTCTTTGCGCGTCCGCGCGCTGTCCGTGTTGCGCGGCCTGCTTTCCAACCCGCTTGTTGCCGCCTATGCCGGCGCGCTGCAGGCGCTTTCTCTGGACCCTGCCAGTTTTGCTGACCGCTACGGCACACTCTGCGCCACCCTGTTTGCCTGCGGCAATCCTTCGCGCACCGTGCTGGACGCCGTCCATTTTGATGTCAACCCGATGACCGACACCATTGATGCGCCCGCCCCCACGCTGCTTTATGCCGCTACGCACGATATTGAAGTGTTAAACGCGCTGCTCGCGCTGGACGGCGCTTCCCTGAAAAACGCTGCCGCAGCCGCCCTCGGCGCTCCTGCGCTGCGCACGCTTCCCGATTTTCCCGCCGCCGAGCCGCTGCCCTTTGCGGACGGCGCCGCCCTTGCCGGTTACTACCGCGCCGAAGGCTACGGTTTTTTTGCGCAGTCCTCGGCCTTTGCCATGCAGGATGACGGAACCACCGTTCCCGTCCTCCATCCGGACGGCGTCCGCCTGCACGATCTTCCCGGTTATGCGCGCCAGAAGGAGCAGATTCTGCGCAACACCCGCGCTTTCCTTGCCGGACGCGACGCCAACAACATCCTGCTTTACGGCGATAAGGGAACCGGCAAATCCTCAACCGTCAAGGCCGTGGTCAACGAATACGCGGACCGCGGGCTGAAGATCATCGAAATGTCCCCCCGGCATATCACCTGTTTTCCGCATTTGTTTGCAGAAACCCTGCGTTCTCCCTTCCATTTCATCGTTTTTCTGGATGATCTGTCCTTCAGCCGCGAGGACGATAACTTTGCGGCACTCAAGGCCTTTATCGAGGGCGGCCTTGCCGGCAAGCCGGAAAATCTGGTCATCTATGCCACCAGCAACCGCCGTCACCTGATCCGCGAAAGCATGGCTGACCGGCAGGGAGACGATGTGCGCGTACGCGATACGCTGGAAACCGTAACCTCTCTGTCCGACCGGTTCGGGCTGGAAATCACTTTCTCTGTGCCGGACAAGGACGAATACCTGTACATCGTTGAGCAGCTTGCCGCAGAAAGCGGCATCGACCTGCCGCGCGACCAGCTGCACCTGCTGGCCGAACGTTTTGCGCTGCGCCGCAACGGACGTTCGCCGCGCACTGCGCGGCAGTTCATCAGCCAGCAGCTTGCCGACCAGTACGAAAAATAACCGCACAGTCTTTATACACAGTTTTGTTACAAAAAAAGAGCTTCCCCCTATGGGGAAGCTCTTTTTCGCTATTTTACCAGCCGAAGAAGTAAGAGAACGGGTCCCGTCCGCCATAAGGCGAACTGCCGCTGCTCTGACCGCCGGACGGCTGCGCATTGGGGTCGTCGCCCTCCAGATCATGCTCGTCAGTCAGGGTTACCGTTACGTTGATCGACTTGTTGACCGACATGCGGTAAACCGTCAGCGTCAGCTTATCGCCCGCCTTCTTGTTTTCCTTGACTTCGTTTACCTCGTTCATCGTCGGCGTCGGCGTACCGTCTACCGCGGTAATAATATCGCCTACCTGCAGACCTTCTGTTGCCGCCTTGGTGCGGGAGTCAATCGAATAAATCTGCACACCGCGGATGCTGCCGTCGGCAGACTCCACATTTTTGCCCGTGATGCCGATACTCGGCCGGCCGGTAATGTAGCCGTTCTGCAGCAGCTCGTCAACAATGGTCTTGGTGGTGTTAATCGGAATGGCAAAGCCAAGGCCCTCGTACGAAGTACCGCCAAAACCGCTGCTGGACAGCTTGGCGGAGGTAATGCCGACAACCTGACCGAACTTGTTGATGAGTGCGCCGCCCGAGTTGCCGGGGTTAATCGAAGCATCGGTCTGAATAAGCGTCATCACGCGATCGTCAATCGTAATATCACGATTGATGGCCGAGATGCGGCCGCCGGTAATCGTGTTGGCCAGTTCAACGCCGCCGGGCGAACCAATCGCATACGCATATTCACCAGGCTGCAATTCGTCCGAATTGCCAAACTCTGCTGCGGTCAGTTTTTCATCCGTCTGCACCTTGAGCACGGCGAGATCGGTCTTTTCATCGGTGCCGACGATTGTCGCCGGAAGCTGCGTGCCATCGCTGAGCTGCACGGTCACATTGTCCACCCGCGCACCGCTGCCTTCATCGTTTACGACAACGTGATTGTTGGTAATCACATAGCCGTCTTCCGACATAATAACGCCCGAGCCGCTGCCGCCCGTACCGTCATTATTCATCGCAAGGACAGAAACAATGGACGGGCTGACTTTTTTATAAATCTCTTCACCGGCCAGGCCGTTAACCACATCATAATTATCCGGGTCCAGTTCCGGCGTCTGAGAAAGCTGCATGGTGGGCAGTTCGCCCGAGTCCGCCTGCTCATTGTCTTCCGGCGCGCTGCCGTCCGAGGAAAACGCATGGCCCAGCGCTGCGCCGCCCGCAAACAACAGGCAGGCCACCGCCACGCTGCAAAGCGCGATTACCACGCCCTTGCCATGCGGCCTTTTCTTTTTCGGCGGCTGCGGCGCACCGTTTTCGTCCTGCGGGTTATACTGTTGCCCTGCCGGCTGCTGCGGCGCCTGATACGCCGGATGCTGCACCGGCGTCTGATACGGAGTGCGCGGCTCTTCCTGTGCAAACTGCCCCTGCGCGGGCTGCGGCTCCGCCGCCTGCGTATTCTGCGGCTGCTGCATCGTATTCTGCGGCTGCTGCATCGTATTCTGCTGTTCTGCCATCGGCTGCTGTGGAACCATATTGTCATCGCCATGCGAAGACGGCGTGTAGTTGTTGTTGAAGTCGTCCATGATGATGGCCTCCTTATCAATTTTGTGATTTTATTTTATCTGCGCAATGTGACGTTTTGTTGAAAGCAATATGAACATTTCTTGAACTTGCCGTTTTCGTCAAAAAAGCGGTCTGCAATTCCTCCAGCCGTCGAGAACGCCCCATCCGGTGCAACCGGATGGGGCGTTCTGGCGGTTTCCCGCGCAAAACCGGCAATCAGGCCTGCGGTTTGCTGCCTGCAAGCTGCGGCGGCGCAAGCGGCAGCGTGAAGGAGAACTCCGTCTCGCCGCCGTCCGAGCGGACTGCAATTTCACCGCCGTGCAGATTAATGATATTTTTGACAATATATAATCCCAATCCCGCGCCTGTTTTATCCATTGAACGCGACTTATCCGCCTTATAAAAACGGTCAAACACATGCGGCAGGTCCTCTTCCGAAATTCCCGTGCCGGTGTTGCTGATGGAAAACATGCAGAATTGTCCCTTCGGGTGCGCGCGCAGGCTCAAAACCCCGCCTGTATCAATAAACTTCACCGCATTATCCACCAGGTTGTACACCACCCGATACAGGTGGTCCCGGTCGCCCATCACCATCAGGCGGTCATCGATTTCACAATCAACCGTCAGTTCGCGCTTTTCAATCTTCTGCTCAAAGGACAGCAAAATCTGTGCGGTCATTTCCGAGAAGTCAAAGGGTGCGGGCGCCAGCAGCAGTTCACCCGACTGAATTTTGGCCGCATCCAGCATCCGTCCCACCATGCGGGACAGACGGCGGCTCTCTTCCGCGATAATATGCAGGTATTTGTCATACTGCTCAGGCGGGATGGTGCCGTCGATCATGCCGTCCACAAAGCCGCCGATTGCGGTCATCGGGGTTTTAAATTCATGGCTGACATTGGAAATAAATCCGCGCGTCAGCTCTTCCAGCTGATCCAGATCGCGCGCCATATTATTAAAGGAAGCCGCCAGCTCGTCAATCTCATAGCAGCGGTTATCCTCCGGCACACGCACAGAGAAGTTGCCGGCGGCAAACTCCTTGGCTGCCGCTGCAATCGTGCCCAGCGGGCGCGTCATATGCTGCGAGATGATAAAGGACAAAATCAGCGCCACCACCAGTGTGACCAGCAGAATCAGCATAAGCATCTGCGTGGAATGACGGATGGTGCCTGCCACCGAGGTATCCTGGGTGGAAACAAAGACCATTGCCGTCATTTCTCCGTCATCATTGCGTACGGCGGTGCCGACCGCATAACTGGAAGCCTCTGTAAAGACCCCCATTGTGCCCACTTCGGCATACCGGCCAGTCTGGCGCACCTGCCGCGCCGCTTCGGGCGCGATGATATACCCGGGCTGCGTTGCCATTCTGCCATCCGGACCGGCAAGGAACAAAACCACACCCTGTTCATCCGTCACAAGCACGGTAATCTGGTCCTCTTCCGCCATCCGGGAAACTGCCAGCATGTAAAACTGCTGAAACGCCTCAGAATTGTTCTCTTTCATCAGCTTGGTCTGTTCGGCAAGGCTGCCGACCGTCGTGTGCAGTTCCGCCTGCTTGGCCGCAAGCGCGTAGCCGCTCATCTGATAGTAAAACACGCCGCAGGCAATGGTAAAGGCACATACAATCAGAATCACATGCGAAACATAGTTTTTAAAAAAGAAGCTGCGTCTGCCCATCGCTTACTCCTTTGTCTCAAATTTATAGCCGACGCCCCATACGGTTTTCAGTTCCCATTTATCAGAAACCCCTTCCAGCTTTTCGCGCAGGCGTTTTACATGTACGTCCACCGTGCGGGTATCGCCAAAGTAATCAAATCCCCACACGTCGTCCAGAAGCTGCGCGCGGGTGAACACCCTGTTGGGGCTGGACGCCAGATAATACAGCAGTTCAATCTCCTTGGGCGGCGCGTCAACGCGCTTGCCGCCGATCACCAGGTCATACGCCTGCTTGTCGATCGTCAGGTTGTCAAACGAGATCTTTTCCAACTGGTCGTCGGGCGCCATGCGCCGGAACACGGCGCGCACACGCGCAATGACCTCCGGCATTTCCAGCGGCTTGACGATATAGTCGTCCGCTCCCATTTCCAAGCCGGAAACGCGGTCCGCCGTTTCGCCCTTTGCGGTCAGCATGATAATCGGCACGTCGCTGGTCTGACGGATTTCCTTGCAGACCGCCCAGCCGTCCATCACCGGCATCATCACATCCAGCAGCAGCATATCCGGCCGTTCCGCTTTCCAGAGCTTGATGCCTTCCACGCCGTTCTCTGCCTCAATTACCGTATAGCCTTCCCGCTCCAGATACAGGCGCAATAATTCGCGGATATTGGCCTCGTCTTCCACAATCAGTATTTTCTTTGCCATGGTTGTCCCCTGCTTTCCATAGTATGTAACCATTATACCGCCTTTTTGCGCAAAAAGCATTAACGATTTGTAAAAGCGCGGCAGATTTGCGTCCGGCAGCCGGATATGCTATACTGAACGCATCAAATGAAAAAGGAAGAGTTCCATGTCTACAACCGTCCCCATGCATATCATCGCGCGTCTGCGCAGCGATTTTCCAACCAAATTCGGCATTCCGCGCCAGAGCGGCCTTGCCGAAACACGGGCGCGTATTGTTTTTGAGCCGCCTTACCGAAACGCCGATGCGCTGCGGGATATAGAGGGTTTTTCCCATCTCTGGCTCATCTGGCAGTTTTCCGAAGCTGTGCGCGAGGGCTGGTCGCCCACGGTGCGCCCGCCCAAGCTGGGCGGAAACCGCCGCGCAGGCGTATTTGCCACACGTTCGCCTTTCCGGCCGAACGCCGTCGGCCTGTCCTCCGTGCGGCTGGACCGCGTTGACCTGCATACGCCTGACGGCCCCGTGCTGTATGTTTTGGGCGCCGATCTGATGGACGGCACCCCCATTTTCGATATCAAACCGTATCTGCCCTACACAGACTGCCATCCCGACGCGACAGGCGGATTTGCCCTGCAAAACCGTGAGGGCGTGCTGCGCGTCAACTGTCCGCCCGCACTGCTCGGCCGGCTGCCCGCAGACCGGCAAAGCGCCCTGCTTTCTCTGCTTGCGCAGGACCCCCGGCCGGGCTACCAGCACGAGCGCGACCGCGTCTACGGCTTCCCCTTTGCCGGTTTTGAAATCCGCTTCACCGTAGACGACCCGATGCTCACCGTCACCGATATCGAGCCGCTTCCTTAAAAATACAACACCGCATCGTCCCCTCTGTCATCACACAAAAAAGCAGGAGCAGCATGCCGGCCGGCACGCTGCTCCTGCTGTGTTTTTATTCCGTTTTTTCATCGGCACCGCGCTGCCGCCGCACCGGCGTTCCGCCTTACTGCTGCGAAAACAGCAGGCCGAGATGATGCTCCATATGCTTTTCCAGCATCGCGGTATATTCTTCCCTGTGTTCCCGCAGCAAATCGTACAGTCTGTTCTTAAACCGCAGGGAACCGTCCGGATTCACTTCGTTCATAATCTTGCCGTAAGTAATATGCATCAGCTGTCGGGACGCCGGCAGCTCGAGCAGATCTGTCAGCCTGTCGTCCGTATAGCCGTCAATCGGGGGCATCTGCTCCAGCTCGGCAGAAACATGGTAGTACGCGCGCGCCTCTTCAAAAACGCCGAGCGCGTATTGGTACAATTCGCGGAACAGCGCAGGGTCGGCCTGCGCCACCAGGCGGACAGCCTCCAGCCAGCTGGTGCCCGAAGTCTTTACATGAAACCGGCCGTGCGTCATCCGGCCCACAGAGGGGTAAACCGAGAATTTATCCGAACCGGAGTGTACGCTGATCTTATAGCCAAAATGCTCGGCGATGGCGACATGCTGCGCAAACTCCCGATCAAACTGCTCCAAATCGCCGATGTAATCAATGCCCTTCTGGAATTCGCCGCAGAAACGCGGCGCCATGGTGATAAACTGCACGCCGGCCAGCGTCAGCTCGTTTGCGGCAAAGAAGTGCTGCGCGGGCGTGGTGGGCGTTGCGGTTTCATCAATGGAAATCTCCAGCTCGACTTCCTTACCCGCAATGCAGCAGTCATAAATCTTTTTGGCAAACCCAATGGCTTCGCCGTAAATTATCACGCACCGCTGCAAATCTTCCCTTGTAAACGCAATCTGCGTGCCCCCAACAGCAAACGTTTGACCGAGATAACGCTGTTCAAGTTCCGCAGAAAGCGGGCAGGCCGCCGAGAGGGCGGCAGCGTCCATCGCCGCGCCTTCGCCGCGGATATGCTCGCTGCAGTCCAGCGTAATCATTGTGCAGCCGCTGGCAATCGCGCCGTTCACCTCTTCCAGCGTCTTCAGGTGGTCGCCGTCGGCACCGTATCCCTTGGTAAAGCCGGCCTGCAAAACCTGGAAGGTCACGCGGTCGATAACGTCATCATATGTTTTGCACATCAGCGTCAGCTCGCGCATCGATTGCTGCGCAAAAACAGGATAAATATCAAACTTTTTCGCAGCGCGAATATGCCCAAGCGTGGCAATCCCCAGCCGGTCGCCCATGCCAAACGTCCGCTCACGGCTGAGCACAGGCTTTGGCGCGGTAAACGGCAGCAGACGATGCAGCACTGCCGCGCAGTCATGGTCAAGCGCCACCTTTGCAAGCGGCAGTCCATCCATCAACGCGGACTCCGCCGCAGCAAAGGGGCAGTTTTCTCCCCAGAACAGCAGCGCGTCATACGCGCCGAAATCCGCGATGCAAAGCTCGCCGCCGCTCACTTCAAAACAGGATTCCGGATACACGGAGACGGGCTTTTCCTGCAGCGCCTGCTGCAGGGCAGGCAAAAGGGTATTCAGTCTGGTCATTTGTTTTGCTCTCCTTTTTATATTCGTAAAAATGCAGAAACATCTTTTGCACGGCCGGGGCCGCAAAGTAAAAGGAGAAAGCCCAACATGACATAAAAGGCAAAAAAAGTTCCAGACAAAAATGAATCTGGAACTTTTTCTGTTTTCATGCTGCTGTCAGGAGCGGAACAAATGGATATTTTGATACTGGAACAGTTTAACCGAAGTCAGGATATCCTGATCGTGCTCCGACATATACCGGCGCGCCGCTTCCGCGTTTCCCGCGCGAATCGCATTCAGAATATTGGCGTGCTGCACCAGAGAATCCGGCAGGCGCGCCTGGCTGATCGCCAGCGATACGCGGTTGAGCTTGGAAAAAACCTTTTCCAGCGTTTGATACATCTGGCGGTTATACGCGGCCTTCGCCACTGCCAAATGAAAGCGGCGGTCGCAGTCTGCAACGCGCTGTATTTCCTTTGCAGGAAGCGTTTTGTGATAATCTTCCATCTGCTGCATTTCCATAATATCCGCTTCCGTGTGACGCAGGGCGGCATAATATGCGGTAGAGCGTTCCAGACTCTCTCTCAATTCCAGCAGCTCGATGACTTCAGTCGCGCTGATTTTGGAAACGACGGCGCAGCGGTTGGGCAGCATCTCGATATAATCCTCAAAGGCAAGGCGGCTGATTGCCTCCTTCACCGGGGTGCGGCTCACGCCCAGCTGTGTGCTCAGTTCGCGAATGTACAGCGTGGTGCCGGGCGCATACGTTCCGTTCAGAATCGCATCCCGCAGGGTTCGATATACAAATTCTGATTTGCTGAGATCGCAGTTTGCGTCTTCGTCAAAATAGTCCATTCAATTCACCGTTCTTTATTACGTTTTGGAGATTATAAGTTCCTTTTTCGCACGGAATATATTGATTTCAGTCTATTATAATCTCCGTGCGTTGTCAAGAACCTTTCAACGCTTTTGATAAAAAGGCCATGCTTTGTACACCGGCAGTATCGCTGTCCGGTTCTGGGATACACTCCACCGAAATGGTATTCCGATAGCCGATTTCTTTCAGCGCGGCAAACACCTCTGCAAAATTCAGGTGACCGGCGCCCGGATAAAGCCGGTTGGAATCTGCAACGTGCAGATACCCCATTTTGGAGCCTGCGGTGCGAATGGCCGCAGCCATATCGGCTTCGTCAATATTCATATGGAACGTGTCCATATGAATCCAGCAGTTCGGCAGGTCCCACTTATCCAAAAAGGCGCGCAGCTCTGCGGCGGTTGTGAACAAATTGGTTTCATACCGGTTGATCACCTCTACCAGAATGCGCTGTCCCTTGGTTGCGGCATACTCGCCCAACACACGGAGCTGATCGGCCAGCAGCCGGTCAAATTCCTCCTGCCGGCTGTCCGGCCGGTCGCCCTTAATCCAACCGATGACAATGCCGTCCGTTGCGCCAAGCTCGGCCGCGATGTCAATATAATCCCGCACCTCTGCCATGGCGGCGGCGCGGTTATTCGGATCAGGCGAGGTTATGCAGCGATGCCGTCTGGTAAAAATCTGGCCGGTAACAATGGCAGAAATGCGAACGCCATAGCGTGCAAGCGCGTCCTTCATCAACTGAAGCGGAAAATCACCGGCTTCAATCACATGGATTTCCAGCGCATCATAGCCCCATTCCGCGGCCTGCTTGACGGCATTCACCAAATCGCCGCGCAGCACCAGAGGCGCGCGTTTGGCGCCGCTGGTAATGGCAGTGATGGCAAGCTGATTCGTCATAATATGACGCCTCCTCATTCTATAATGAAAACAGGGCCTGATTAATCGTAAGCCAGGGTGTAGATGTGACGCTCGCCAGCCATGACGGCGCGGATTGCCTCCGGATCGCGCTGGGTCATCAGGTCTGCCGGAGGCAGCTGGCCGGCCGGATAGCGCTCCAGAATATCATTAACCAGCTTTTCCAGGTAATCAAGCGTTTTCTCAATGCCCTTGCGCGCCTTTTCAGGGTCTGCCAGCGTGGGATCGCCGATAACGCCCTGCGGCTGGCAGATGCACTCCATACCGCAGGAACCAAGCGCGTTGTACCACTTGATCGGGCCGTCGCCGCGCTCTGCGGAATTGTTAATGTGACCCTTAGGCAGCATGGGAGCAGAGGCAACCTTTTCGGCATATTCCATCTTGCAGAATTCCGGGAACAGGGCCAGCGACCAGGACTGCTCGCACTCGTCCGCATGTACAAACGGCGTGGTGTAGGGGCCGCCCTTGTCCGCAGTATCCAGCTGCTCCTTGGCGCAGTTCCAGAAGTGCGTATACAGAATGATGGCCGGCACCTGGAACTTCTTGCCGAATTTATGGATCGCCAGCGGAATCACATAGTCCTGACCATGACCGTTGACAACGATCATCTTGCGGAAGCCCGCGTTCCAGAAACCTGCAAACACATAAACCAGATAGTCTGCCAGCGTCTCTTCCGGAATCATAATCGTGCCCTTCTGGCCAAGGTGGTGATAGGGATGCGAGCCGTACCAGATCGGCTGCGCCACCGTGCAGCCGGTCGCCTTGGCGATCTGCTCACACAGGCGGGTATCCAGATAGGTATCTTCACCAAACGGCGCGCTGGCACCATGGTTTTCTGTCGAACCAACCGGAATCAGAATCACGTCGTTCTTCTTCAGGCGTTCTTCTACCTCTTTGCGTGTCATATTCTGATAGTAAATACCATTATTCGCTTCCATGTTGCCGCCCTGCGCGGGGATTTGCCATT
Source organism: Agathobaculum sp. (assembly GCF_050946325.1). Lineage (GTDB taxonomy): Bacteria > Bacillota > Clostridia > Oscillospirales > Butyricicoccaceae > Agathobaculum. Next base: position 46,113 of record NZ_JBMNUP010000001.1, read on the forward strand.
TGCTCATCTTAAAATAACCTGCCCTTCATAGAATTTTATGCGCAATAAATAAGTAAACGGATTAAAAGCACAGATGGCTTTAATGTCATGCCACCGGCATGCCATTTGCCTGCATTATACGCTTTTGATTTTGATTTTGCAAGCAAAAGATCGTATTTTTTTCTCATCCCCTTTGATTTTATTAATTTTGCATAAGTGCAAAATAGCATTTTTGTAATAACATACAACAAAAACCGCAGTGTTTTCGCTTGATTTTTTATTCGTTTTGTAGAATAATAGAGTCAAGCGAAAACAAAACAACAGTATCGTTTTGAAAATGTGTGATTTTTTCGGCGCCCAAGTGGCATGCCACATAAATGCCGAAAAAAACAAATTCTAACGGAAACCCATTGGAACAAACCGTTTATTTTTGTTCAGGATGATACCTTCGGCAGATGTTGCACAGGAAATGCGGCAGGGCAAGCCCCCGTATTTCCTGTTTGTTGGGAGCGGAAAGGAGATTGTCAGAGTATATGGAAGAAAAGATGCGCGCAGTGCAGATTCATGCGCCGGGTGAGTTTTCGGTCGACTGGGTGCCGATTCCCCGCCCTGGATACGGCGAAGTGCTTGTAGAGGTGAAAGCAGTTGCAATCTGCGGCTCCGATCCCGGCATTTTCGGCGGCAAGGTGCTGCAAAACGGCTGGCCTCCGTATTTCCCGTTTGTGGCAGGCCATGAGTTTGCCGCCAAAGTGCTGGAAGTTGGCGAAGGAGTTTCCAACCTCAAGCCGGGCGACCGCGTGGCGGGCGAAGCCCACTGCGGCTGCGGCACCTGTGAGATGTGCAAAAAGGGCTTTTACAACCTGTGCCTGAACTACGGCAACAAGGCCGCCGGCCACCATCATTACGGCCACAGCTCAGAAGGCTGCTATGCACAGTATCAGGTATATGACCAGAAGGTTCTGACTCCCCTGCCGGACAACGTCTCCTATGACGAAGGCACACTGGTTGATACGGCAGGCACCGCATATAACGCGCTGCGGCTGACCGGCGTGGAGCCGGGCGGCTACACCGCCATCATCGGCCCGGGGCCGATGGGCATCATGGCAATGAGCCTTGCCAAAGCGATGGGCTCGGCGACCATAGTCATCGGCCGCCGCGAGCGGCTGCAAATGGCAAAGAAGCTCGGCGCAGATTACATTATTGATTACGAAAAAGTGGACGATCCGGTGGAAGAAGTCCGCAAGCTGACCGGCGGCGGCGCGCATCAGGTAATTGAGGCCGCCGGAAACGCCACGGCATACTTTGAATCCGTGCAGATGGCTCGCAAGGGCGGCCATGTGGCGCTCATCAGCATTCCGCCCAAGGATGGACAGGAAGCAGCGCTGAAAAGCCTGATTATGAATCAGATCACGCTCCACGGTGTACGCGCCAACCCCAACTGCTCCAAAACCGTGCTGGACCTGATCAGCCAGGGCAGCCTGCATGTAAAGGACCAGATCACGCATGTATTCCCGATGGAGCAGATCCACGAAGCCTTTGATACATTTACCAGCCGGAAGGACGGCGCACTGAAGGTTATCGTTCATCCAAACGGAGATTGCTGAGGTGATACGCACATGGAAGGCAACATGAAAGCCGTTGTTCTGCACGCGCCGAATGTGTATCAGGTGGAAGAGGTAGAAATACCGAAACCCGGACGCAATGAGGTGCTGGTGGAAATCAAATCAATTGCAATTTGCGGTTCCGACCCTGGCATTTTCGGAGGAAAGGTGCTGGGAGACGGCTGGCCGCCGCACTATCCTTTTATTGCAGGGCATGAGTTCGCCGGCAAGGTTGTGGAGCTTGGCGAAGGCGCCAGCAACCTGAAGGTTGGCGACCGTGTGGCGGGCGAAGCCCACTGCGGCTGCGGCACCTGTGAAATGTGTAAAAAGGGATTTTATAATCTCTGCGATAACTACGGGCACTCCGGCCATCACCACTATGGCCACGCAACCCCCGGCTGTTACGCGCAGTATCAGGTTTATGACGAGAAAGCATTAACGCTGATGCCGGAAAACGTCAGTTACGACGAAGGCTCCATGGTCGATACGGCAGGCATCGCCTTCAACGGCATTCAGCTGACCGGCATTGTGCCCGGCGGCTGGGTCGGCGTCATCGGTCCCGGTCCGATGGGACTGCTGCTGGCGCAGATGGCCAAAACGATGGGCGCCAAAACCATTATTATCGGTTATCAGGATCACGACCGGCTGGAAATGGCCAAAACCGTTGGCGTGGACCATGTGATTGAAACGACCGAAGTGACCGACGTTGTGGAAGAGGTGCGTCGCATTACCGGCGGACATGGCACAGACCGAACCTTTGACTGCGCCGGCGCCGGCGATACGCTGGATGAAGCCATCCGCATGACTGCCAAAAACGGCAAGGTTGGCGTCATCGCCTATCCCAAGGTTCCAACCACGCAGAAAGCACTTTATTATATGGTGAAAAATCAGATCACCGTACAGGGCGTTCGCGCCAACCCGAATTGTTCCCTTCCGGTACTTGGGCTGATCGGCCACGGCAAGCTGGAAGCCGGCAGGCTGATTACCCACACATTCCCGCTGGAACAGACAGCGGAGGCATTTGATACGTTTGTCAATCACAAGGATGGCGCAGTCAAAGTGGTCATCCATCCGAACGGGGACGAGGAGGACTAAGAGAATGATTTCTTACATTTTAAAGGAGCCGAAATGCATAGAAGCGCAGCAGAGCGAAACGCCGGTGCCGCAGGGGCATGAAGTGCTTGTCCGCGTTCAGTATGTGGGCATCTGCGGCTCGGATATTCATCTGTTTAACGGCACTTATAACGGCCCTCACAGCTATCCGATGCGTTTTGGGCATGAATGGTCCGGCGTTGTCGAGGCAGTCGGCAGCGAGGTAACCCGCGTTGCCCCCGGCGACGTTGTGACCGGCGACTGCTCCCGCTTCTGCGGCAGCTGCCCCTCCTGCGAACGGGACAAAAACCTGTGTGAACATATCGAAAAATTCGGCATCACCATCGACGGCGCGTCTGCCGAGTACATCCTGCGGGATGAAGCCTATCTGTATAAAGCGCCGGAGGGCATGGACATCAAGCATCTGTGCCTGTCCGAGCCGGTAGCCGTTGCCGCGCATCTGCTGGAAAAGGTGCGCCGCGCGGTGCCGGGCGGTTTTGCAGATAAGCGTGTACTGGTGCTTGGCGGCGGCGTCATCGGCATGAGCGCCCTGTTTTTGCTGCTCCATATGGAGGGCTGCAAACAGGCAGAGCTGTATGATCTGGCCGAATCCCGCAAGGCGCTGGCCCAGTCTGAAGGCGCGCGGATTCCGGACGCTTCCGAACTGGAGGTCAGCACTTCCGGCACGGACTATGCCTCCATGTACGCTGCGGCCAAATACGATGTCGTCATCGAAACCACCGGCGTGGCTCCCGTGTTTGCCAACGCGCTCAACCTGGTAAAGCCGGGCGGCGTACTGGGCTGTGTCGGCATGATTGCAAAGGTGGAAATTGCACAGAAGCTGATCGTTACCAAGTCGCTCACCATCGTCGGCTCCATCGGCGGCACGGGCGATTTTCCGCGGGCAATGGAATTTCTCTGCAAGTTCCCCGCTTCTGCGGATAAGCTGGTCAGCCACTACTTCCCCATCACCGAAGCGCCCGAGGCGTTTGCGCGGGCGCGCATTCCGGAGGGAACGATGAAAGTCGTTTTAACGCTATGAGCGACGGCAGACGGCTGGGCTGGATCGGCACAGGCAATATGGGCGGACCGATGGCGGCGCGGCTTTGTGCCGCCGGTCATCCGGTAACCATATGCGGCTCCGGCCGGCGCGATTTAAGCGCCTATGCGGAAGAGACCGGCGCCAGGCTGGCGCACAGTCCCAAAGAGGTGGCCGAACAGGCTGATATTCTCTTCACCATGATTCCCAACGGGGAGATCCTGCTGGATATCATATCGGGAGAAAACGGCCTGGACAGCGCCGATCTGAACGGAAAAATCCTTGTGGATATGAGCACCGTGGACCCTGCTTCTTCCGAAGAGGCGGCGCGGCGCATGGCGGCCCACGGCGGACATCTCCTGCGCGCGCCGGTAACCGGCAGTACGCATTTCGCAAAAAACGGTACGCTCGGCATCATGGTTTCGGGCGAGCAGGATGTTTTTGAGACCTGCCTTCCTTATTTAAAGGTGCTTGGCAACCGCCAGACCTATCTGGGAGACGGCGAGCAGGCCCGATACATGAAAATCATCATCAATATGATGCTGGCGCAGGCGCTTCAGTCGTTTTCGGAGGGGCTGGTGCTGGGTGAGAAACTCGGCCTGCCGTGGGAGACCATGATCGACCTGATCGGAGACAGCGCGGCGGCGGCGCCCATTATGCAGTATAAGGCAGATACGATGAAGCGGCGGGACTTCACCCCGACTTCCACCTGCTATAACATGCACAAGGATATGAAAATGGCTATGGCGCTGGCGCAGCAGGTAAACGCAAGCCTGCCGGCTGCCAGTTTGACCATGCAGTTATACAACACCCTGATGGCCATGGGGCTTCGGGATAAGGATAACACGGCCATTCTTCTGGCCAATGAAAGATTAAATGCATTGGATCAGAGCGAAGGATAAGGACAAGGAGGCTACGCAGTGGACGTAAGAGAAGAAAACGTAATCCTGCGAATGACAGGCATTACGAAAGCCTTCCCCGGTACGCTTGCGCTGGATAAAGTGCAGCTGACCTGCGAAAAGGGTAAGGTTCACATTCTGCTGGGTGAGAACGGCGCGGGTAAATCCACGCTGATGAAAATCATCACCGGTATTTACAGCAGGGATGAAGGCACCATCTGGTACGACGGCCAGGAGGTAACTTTTGCAAATGTCCGTCAGTCAATGGACGCGGGCATCAGCATGATTCACCAGGAATTGAATCTGCTGCCTGAACGCACCATCGCGCAGAATATCTATCTCGGCCACGAGCCGCGCGTCAAGGGTATGAAGGGCGTCATTGACTACAAGAAGATGGTCAGCGACAGCAGGGAGCTGATGGACCGCCTGGGTCTGGATCTGGACCCGAACATTCTGGTCAAAAAGCTCAGTATTGCGCAGATGCAGATGGTGGAAGTGGTAAAGGCGCTTTCCAAGGATGTTAAGCTCGTTATCATGGATGAGCCGACCTCCTCGCTGACCGACCGCGAGATCGACAAGCTGTTCGGCATCGTCGAAAAGCTGAAAAAAGACGGCGTAGCAATCATTTACATCTCCCACCGCATGAATGAAATCAAGCGCATTGGTGACTGCGTTACCGTAATGCGTGACGGGCAGTACATTGATACGGTAGACGTCAAGGATGTTGAGCTGGACACGCTCATCTCCATGATGGTCGGCCGTAAAATCGAAAACATGTATGAGCGCCACTACATCGAGCCAGGCAAGGTCATTTTTGAAACCAAGGATCTTTCGGGCTGGCGTTTCCGCAATGTAAACATCAACGTGCGGGAAGGCGAAATCGTTTCTCTGTCCGGTCTGATCGGCGCGGGCCGCACGGAGATCGCCAAGGCCGTGTTCGGCGACGAACCGATCGAGCATGGCAGCTATACGCTTTACGGCAGAGAAATCACCCGCACAACGCCGAACAAGAGCGTGAAAAACTCTATGGGCTATCTGTCAGAAGACCGTAAAATCGAGGGTCTGGTGCTGCAGATGCCGATTAAGGAAAACCTGGTTTCGGCAAGTCTCGGCAAGGTATTCAAGGGCGGCATTCTTCGCGCTAAGCCGGAGGATGAGATCGGCGAAAAGTATGTTAAGGAACTGCGTATTGCAACGCCGAATGCGGATAAGCTGGTCGGTGAGCTTTCCGGCGGCAACCAACAGAAGGTCGTTATCGGCAAGTGGCTGGAAACCGGCTGTAAATTCCTGATTATCGACGAGCCGACCCGCGGTATCGACGTAGGCGCCAAGAGCGAAATTTACAAGCTGCTGGACCGTCTGGTACATGAAGGCTACGGCATTCTGATGATCTCTTCGGAAATGAACGAAGTAATCGGCATCTCTGACCGCGTTTATGTTATGAAGGATGGCGAGATCACCGGCGAGCTGTCCCGCGAACAGATGTCGCAGGAAGCGATTATGCGCTTCGCTGTCGGCGGAAAGGAGAGTGCGGTCAATGAATAAAACAAAAAGCGGAGGACTGCTTGGCAAATTCAAACAGCTGAATATCCCCGGCATTCTGATCGGCGACATCGTGCTGTTTATCCTGTTTGGTTTGGCCAACAACAAATTCCTCTCTACTTATAATATTATTTTGATTTTCCGCAACACCTGCACGCTGCTTCTTGCCGCTATCGGTCTGACGCTGGTTATCCTGATCGGTCAGATTGATATGTCGATCGGCTCCGTGGTATCCATGTCAGCCGTACTGGTGGTCGTCTTGTACAACAACGGCGCGCCATTGGCTGTGGCAATGGTCGCACCGCTGCTCCTTGGTTTGCTGATCGGCCTGGTTAACGGCATATTGATTGCAAAATTCAAATTGGACTACTGGGTCGTAACATTCGGTATGATGAGCGTCTTCGCCGGTCTGGCGCTTGTTGTAACAAAAGGCAATACAGTGGCCGTTAAAAATGATTTTATCAACTGGATTGGCAACGGAAAAATCGCCGGTCTGTATGTGATCATCTGGATTACTGTCATTCTTGCGGCGCTGATGATCTGGGTTCAAAACAAAACCAAGTTCGGCTACGACCTCTTCGCCCTGGGCGGCTCCAGAAATGTTGCGGCAGTCAGCGGCATCAAGGTTGTGGAAACCTCCATTGCTGTTTACATGCTCAGCGGTCTGTTTGCCTCCATCGCCGGCCTTGCGGTTGCCTGCATGACCACTTCGGGCAGCCCGTCCGTAGGCGTTGACTACACCTTCAACGCAATGGCGGCGGTTGTTATCGGCGGCACGGCGTTCTCCGGCGGCAAGGGCGGCCTGGTAGGCACCGTTTTCGGCGCGCTGCTGATGAAAATTCTGGCCAGCGGCCTGAGCCTGATGGGTATTCCTTCCACCTGGCAGAAGGCAATCACCGGCATGGTAATCGTTTCGCTTATTATCATCGACGTGGTCGCCGATCACAGAAAGAACATTCAGGCAAAGAGGAGGGTCTACAACAATGTCGGTTAAGAAAAAGAATCAAATCGACCTGCTCTCACGTTTCCTGATTCTTGCGGTCGTTTTTGTCGGATTTGCCATTGCACGTCCCGCTTCGTTCCTGTCGGTTGATAATATCACGCAGGTAGTTTTCCAGCAGGCGCCGTTTATGATTCTGCTGGCGTTCGGCATGAGTCTTGCCATGATTTCCGGCGGCATTGATATTTCGATGTCCTCCACCATGGTTCTGTCAAGCTATATGAGCGCTGCATACTTCCAGCAGGGCAACTACCTGATGGGCATTATCGTTGCCTTTGGCATCGGTATTGCGTTCGGCCTGTTCAACGGCCTGCTGATCAGCAAGGTCAAGATTGAGCCGTTCATCGCTACCTTCAGCGTGGACTTTATGGCGCTTGGCTTCGCCTATGTCGTCTGCAACGGCGAATATGTTTACGGTTTCTCGGACGGCTTCCGCAGCATTGTAAACGGGCACCTGATTCCCTGCCTGCCGAACGTTGCCCTCATCACGATTCTGATCTTTCTTGTCCTGTACTTTTTCACCCGCCGCACAACGTACGGACGCACGCTGTACTCGCTGGGCTATAACAAAAAAGCCGCCAAGCTTTCCGGCATGCATTCCGAGCGTGTCATCATGTCGATTTACGTCATCAACGGCCTGCTGGCTGCGCTGACCGGCATTCTGTATCTGGCGCGTCTGAACGCGGCGGACCCGAGTATCCGCGGCACGTTGACAAACGATGCGATCGCTTCTGCGCTGATCGGCGGCATCGCATTCTGCGGCGGCACCGGTTCGGTTGTCAACACCGTGATCGGCTCAATGATTATCATGTTCATCCGCAACGGCATGAACATCATGGGTGTTTCCACCAACTGGCAGCAGGCAGTTGTCGGCTTTGTCATTCTGTTCGCTATCATATACGAGCGCGTGCTGAATAATATTCTGGCAAAGCAGGCAGGTAAAGCAAAGTAATCCCCCCACTGATTTTATTCGTATCATAGCGGCATGCGCCGTGTGATAATAAAAACGAGTCGAAGAAAAAGGAGAATGTATCATGAAACAGAGCAAAAGACTTGCAGCACTGGCATTGGCAGCATTGATGACAGTTGGTTTCGCCGGTTGCGGCGGCGGCGACAGCACTGACGCTGGCGCTGGTGCAGACGGCGGCGATGCCGGCGCCAAGAAGAACATTACTGTTATCCTGAAAAACTCCACCGCGCCGTTCTTTATCAGCGTTGCGGAAGGCGCCAAGGCTGCCGGCGAAGAGCTCGGCTACAATGTTGAGGTCAAAACCCCCGTTGATACCGCTGAGGGTTCGGGCAACGAGCAGCAGAGCCAGCTGGCTGAAGAAGCCATCGTAAATCAGGTTGACCTCGTCGTTATGTGCCCGGTTGACTCGGAAGCAATCATCCCTGCCGTACAGAAGATCAAGGATGCCAACATTCCGGTTGTTAACCTGAACACCCGCATTGCAGACGACACCATGTATGAGACCTTTGTCGGCCTGGAAAATGTAAACCAGGGCTATGACACTGCCAAGGCACTGTTTGAGAAGATGGGCGGCAAGGGCACCCTGATCATCATTGAGGGCTCCACCGGTGCGCAGACCTCTCTTGACCGTATCGAAGGCTGCAAGAAGGCGCTGGAAGAGTATCCGGACATCGAGCTGGTTGCTTCCCAGTCTGCTAACTACTCCCGTGCGGAGGCGCTGAACGTAGCGCAGAACCTGCTCCAGTCCTATCCGGACGTAAACGCTTTCTTCTGCTGCAACGATGAGATGGCGCTCGGCACCGCTGAGGCGGTTGACGCTGCCGGCAAGACCGGTCAGATCATGATTTCCGGCCAGGACGCGAACGACGACGCCGTTGCCGCTCTGAAGGAAGGCAAGATCACGCTGACCTCTTTCGGCGATCCCTTTATGCAGGGCTACTCTGCAATCGAGGCGGCGGCCGATGTGCTGGAAGGCAAAGAGGTCAAGGACTTCTACGAAGTTAAGACCAAGGTTGTTAACCTGGACAACGCGGACACCTTTAAAGAGCATTAATCTGCTGGTTCCGTAAATCGGTAATCTTTCTGGTATGTGCCGCGGCGGCCATCGCCGCCGCGGCACCCCCTTTTTTCTGCTGTATAACCGATTGGATTTTGTCGTGAGGAAATGAAACGGTTCACTTGCTGACGATAGGACCCGATCAAATATTAAATCTTTACCAAAGGAGCTGTACAACATGAAAGAAAAGTATTTGACCACAGAGTATCCGAACATATTTTTTGAGGATAACAAGGTAGGACAGCTGAAGAAGCGGCTGTGGGATGCCTCGGAAGAAGAAATCCAGCGGATTCTGGACGATTACGGCATTCCGTCAGACAGCGAGATGGGCAAACCCTGCTGCTATATCCAGACCTCTCCGCGCAAGATGGTGATTGAAAAGCGCCATAAGAACGATATCGTTCTGGTGCCGATCGGCTGCACGGAAAACCACGGCATTCATAACAACTCCGGTCTGGATACGTTCATGTGCTCCTCCATCTGCGAAGCGGTGCGCCGCAAGACCGCCAAGGCCGGCCACGAAGTTGCGCTGGCCCTGCCGCCGATCAACTACGGCGGACATCCGTATCACCACTGCGGCATGCCCGGCACGGTGATGACGAGCGAAAAGAGCATCGTAGACACGCTGATCAACGTGATGGTCGGCCTGTGGGACGACGGCTTCCGCAAAATCATTCTGGTAAACAACCACGGCATGGACTGGATGCTGGAATCTGCGATTCAGGAATTCTTCAAGCGTTATCAGCTGCCTGCCTTTGCAACGGTAGTTGAATGGCACCGCGCGGTGCGCGAGTTCTTCTACCCGCTGGGCGACGAGCGTCCGGACTTTGTCAGCACGCCGTTCGTACATGCGGACGAGGCGGAGACCTCGGCAGCGCTGCTGATGTTCCCGGGCATGGTGGATATGAGCTGCGTTGTGGACGCACAGGCCAAGAGCTTCGGCATGCTGGACGGAGGGTTCTATGACGGTTCCGTTGACTCGTTCCACCGTCCGAACAAGTGGTCCGAGGCAGAGGGACATCGCGTGATCGAGCGCTTCGGCACACCGGAAGGCGTTGTCGGCTATCCGTCCCGCGGCGAGCCGCGCCGCGTCAAGCGCGCAATCGCGGCCATCTGCGAATATCTGAACGCAATGGTAGAGGACATTCTGGAAGCGTATCCGGCCGGCCAGGTGCCCGATCCCCGCAAGTTCTCGCTCCGCCCGTACGAAGAAATCGAGCCCTGCCTGCGCGAGCCGCTCAGCGAAGGCTGGAAGAGCGTACATGAGCTGCCCAGACGCGGTTTCTTTATTGACTGACTCTTTTTCTCTTTTCTTCTTTTCTCATTATTTTTTAGAAGAGGTCCCCGCTTTGGGGGCCTCTTCTATGTTTCAGGCTAAAAAACAAGGCCATCAGAATACTCTGATGGCCTTGTTTTATCTTGCTTGTTTCCGTTTTCTCAAACGTTATCAGAACTTAGTCGGCGTGATTGCCTCATAATCCGCAAGCGTACCGCCGTTCATGAAGCAGTCGATAATCTGCTTGCCGATCGGGTCCAGATCGGGCGTATCGAACTTTTTCAGTTCCTTTTCGAAGAAGTCCGTCAGAATCTTGGCGCCTGCATCGTAGCCTTCCAGGCCCATGCGGTCCTGCGTCTCCGTGCGCAGGAACTTGGAACGAATCTTCTGACCATCCAGCTTCATATCCTTGAGCGCGTAGCCAAGCAGCGGGCAGCGGGCCGGTTCCAGATGATCCGGCTTAATGCGGCCGTTATGGCGCGCCAGATACTCACGGCTGAGCCACTCCGCAGCAAAGCCGACCTTGTATACGCCGATATGCTGGTTCGGAATGAGCACATAGCGGGTGTTCGGGCAATCCAGAATCTGCTTGAGCAGCAGGTTGGCCTGCTTGACGCGCAGACCGGTTGCAAACGGCCAATAAGAGCCTACGCCCTCGCTCTTGAGCTCGCCGCCGCCCACAATGGACGGGTTCTTAAAGCCGCGCGGCGCAACCAGGCGCCACAGCCAGGCCAGCGCGGGCGGAATAACATGCATCATGCCCATAATGCCGTAGTTCGGGTCCTCTGCCGTAGAAGGTGGCATACGAACGCCGAAGGTACGCACGTCAACCTCAACCGGCTCGGTTACAATGTTCGGCACCTTTTCACGCGGCACAATGGCGCGCGGGTTGGGACAGGGCTGACCGTTGGAGTCCAGCGTGTGCTCCCAAATCAGGCAGGTCGCGCCGCGGTGCGCTTCCATATTGAAGAAGCAGAGCGGCTCATCCGGCTCGGTGCAGATGCGCTCGTAAACGGGGTCGCAGCCATAGTGGGTCACGCCGTCCATGCGCAGGAACCAGCCGCCCTCGCCGTCTACCAGAACCAGCTTGCCGCTGTCATTCTGCAGCGACGGGTAGCAGGTCGCCATATCGTCGCACACCGGCTCAATATGGCAGGTCTCGCCCAGGTTCAGGATGGTTTCCTCACCCGTTACCGTGTTGGTGGAAAGCAGCACGGTGCCGTCCTCCAGGCGGGTAATATCCTGCAGCATCTCGCTCTTGCCGCCGCCGGAAGCACCCTCATGCATGATGACGATTTCATTCTCATACGGGGTGACGATGCGGCCGCAGGAAGCGTGTGCGGTAACCCAGTTTTCCCGCTCGCCAATATCAAGCAGGATGGAGTATACGCCCTTCTTGGCAGACGGGCCGGGGTACAGGTTGTACGAGAAGACCTCATGGCAGTCCTCGGTACGGTTGTGTACGCACACCTGCCGGCCGTTAAAGTGCGAATGGCGGAACGGAGGCGCAACATAAATAAATGCGCGCGGCTTAAAGCCTTCGCACTCCGCCGCGGAAATGAAGCCCTGCAGATGCGCCAGCGCAAAGGCAAAAAACGCCGCGTTCTTCGGGCAAATCAGCATAGAGGGATAACCATAGGTGTTGCCGCCGGAGTTGAAAGGCATAAAAATCAGCTCCTGCGTCTTAAACCATTCCATCGTCTCCTTGCGGAGCTTGTCAAAGGGGTAGCCATACACATCCTGGAAGCGCGGCTTGTCCGTCGGGCCGTCGTCTGCAATGCGCATGCAGTCCGGATCACGGCGGCGCATATAGTCCTCTACATAGTTAACGGCAGCGCCGTTTTTGCAGCGGGTTACGTCGCATTCCTTCACCGGTCCCTTGCCCGGCACGTCATAAACAACGTTGAACCGGCGGTCACCGCCAAAGCACATCTCATAAAGTTCCGCCTTGGTGGTGGGCACCCAGACTGATTTGCAGTTGGAGATGACATCCAGTATTTCCGGACTGAAAGTGAATTTGTTGAGCAATGCGTTCATCTGAATAATCCTCCTTTCGCACCGTTCCGCAGCGCCTGCATACACCCGGCCGGTGCGCCGTACAAAGCCCTGTGTAAACCCTTCCCATTTAACGCAGGCCTATTGTTCTTCATTATTAGCATACAACAAAATGCATCGTATAGTCAATCAATTTTCTTGCATTTGCACTCCGTCAGCTTCTTTTTTGCGCATTCAACAAAAACAGTCGACAATTTTCCGTTTTTTTCGTCATTTTCTCACATTCTTTACAAAAAACTGTCAATCAGCGCACGTCTACCGCGCATACTGTTCCCACACCCGTTTGACGGATGCGCACACGCCGTCCCTGCCAATTTCAAACACCGCGCCGGACAGCGCACATTCGCCCGGCGCAGTCTGGAAGGGCTCGGTCAGATCGCCGCGGAACATGGCAATTGACTGCGCAGGGCACACGCCCAGCACGGACACCACCGGACCGGTCATCCCGATATCGGTAATATACCCCGTTCCCTTGGGGTTGATGCGGTTATCCGCAGTCTGCACATGGGTATGCGTGCCCCATACCGCCGCGGCGCGCCCATCCAGGTAATACCCCATAGCGAGCTTTTCGCTGGTGGCGTTCGCGTGGATTTCTGCCAGCGCGATATCATACTTTGCTGCGTTATCGCGCAGAATCTTATCCGCACACAAAAACGGGTTATCCGGCCCATAGTGCATATCGCACCGGCCGATCAGGTTCATCACGAGCAGGCGCAGCCCCTGCGGCCCGTCGTAAATCCCCCAGCCCTGCCCTGGGCTTTGCGGCGCCAGATTGGCCGGACGCAGCACATTGGCATGCTCATCCAGATAGGAGGCAATCTGCCGTTTGCCGAATGCATGGTTGCCCAGCGTAATCACATCCGCCCCTGCGGAGAAAATATCATCCGCCTGCGCGGGCGTGATGCCGCGTCCCGCGGCATTTTCTCCGTTGACGATTACAAAATCCGCCCCCTGCGCCCGTTTGACGCGGCGCAGCAGGGCATACAGCGTGTCAATTCCCGCTTCCCCTACGACATCGCCGATGGTTAATACCTTCATCGTTTCACCTCGTATTTGTTTTCCGCAGCTGCAGCGCAATATAGTACAGCGCCCAGCCGATTACCCCCGCGCCGAAGGTGTACATACCGGCTATCCGGCTGCTCCCCACGCCCAGCTCATCCAATAAAAGGCCAATGACCAGCCCGATGGCTGCGCACGCTGCCGCCACCTTCCAGCCGCGGCTCTCCTCGGTCGTTTCCACTTCCTCCTCGTCGCGCAGCAGCGAATCCAGCGTCACATCGAACAAATCGGCCACCGCCTTGACATTCTCAATATCCGGCATGCCTGCATTGTTTTCCCACTTGGTCACCGCCTGCCGAGAAACATGCAGCAGCTCTGCCAGTGCTTCCTGCGAATATTCTTCCCTGATGCGCAGGACTTTGAGTTTCTCTCCGAATGTCATGCAAATCACCTCATGCACAGCATAGCAAAAACCGGCATTTTTGTCCGCTGCGCCCGGTTGCCGGCCTGCTACGCTGCGTTGCAGCCGCCTGTTTACTGTGTTTCTGTCTCGTAAATCAGCTCTGCGATGCCGCCGCACCGCCGCAGGGACACCAGCCGCAGCCGCTGTGTCTGCCCCGCCGGAAACAGGCGAATCCCGCCGCCGAGCAGCACCGGCAGCACGGTCAGGTGCCAGCGGTCAACCGCGCCGGCAGCGGCTGCCGCCGCGATCAGCTCCGCCCCGCCGCACAGCCAGATGTCCTTGCCCCTGCCGCGCTTCTGCACCCGCAGCCACTCTGCCAGATCGCCGTCGATTCGCCTGGCGTGCGGCAGCGGCGCCGCGCTGCGCGTCCATACATAGCTGTGCAGTCCTTCATACGGCCACACCCTGGGCAACAGTTCTTCTGTGATCTGCCGGTAGGTGCGCCCGCCCATCACAACCGTATCCACGGTTTGCACAAACGCGCCGCAGCCGTCCTCTTCCGATGCATCCGCGAACGTGTCCAGCCACGCCACGCTGCCCTCAGCATCCGCGATATAACCGTCCAGACTGACCGCAAGATACGCCACTGTTTTTCGCATTGCCGCCCTCCTTTATGCAAAAAGGGAGGCGGACAAAAATCTGTCCGCCTCCCCCTTTCTCATTTCACGCCGCGTCCCGCGGCATTTTCATCCAACAGCCCAGTTTTGCCAGACTTTTGAAGCCCCGGCACTCAGTCGAACAGCGTCGATACCGATGTTTCCTCGTAAATACGGGCAATCGCCTCGGTAAATACCGGCGCAACCGACAGCACCTTGATCTTGTCCAGCTTTTTCTCGCTCGGCAGCGGAATCGTATCCAGAATGGCAAGTTCCTTAATCGGGCTCTTGTCAATGCGCTCAATCGCAGGACCGGAAAGTACGCCGTGGGTCGCACAGGCGTATACTTCGATTGCACCGCCCTTTTCAATCAGCGCCTCTGCCGCATGGCACAGCGTACCGGCCGTGTCAATCAGGTCGTCCGCCAGGATGCACTTTTTGCCCTTTACATTGCCGATGATGTTCATCACTTCGGACACATTGGCCTTGGGGCGGCGCTTGTCAATGATGGCAAGCGGCATGTCCAGCTTTTCCGTAAACTTGCGCGCACGGGTAACCGAGCCAAGGTCGGGCGATACAATCACCGTATCATCCGTGCCCACGCCGAACTTGCCGGCAATATACGGAATCAGAACGGACGAGCCCAGCATGTTGTCCACCGGAATGTCAAAAAAGCCCTGAATCTGCGCGGCGTGCAGGTCCATGGTCAGCACACGGTCCGCGCCTGCGGCCGTAATCAGGTTTGCAACCAGCTTTGCCGAGATCGGGTCGCGCGCCTTGCTCTTGCGGTCCTGGCGCGCATAGCCGAAATACGGGATAACCGCCGTGATACGGCCGGCAGAAGCACGCTTGCAGGAGTCGATCATGATGAGCAGCTCCATCAGGTTGTTGTTGACCGGTCCACAGGTAGACTGCACCAGGAAAACGTCCGAACCGCGCACCGATTCCATGATGGAAACGGAGATTTCGCCGTCTGCAAACGTCGAAATGGTGGCCTTGCCAATCGGCAGGCCAAGTGCGGAAGCAATCTGCATCGCCAGCGCGGGATGCGAGTTGCCGGACAGGATTTTGATGTTTTTACCGTGAGAAATCATTCAATTTACCCCTCCGTAGTTATTTATGTGTCCTTTTTTATATTTTTCTCTTTATTGTTGCCGTTACTTTGTATCCTGGCCGTGCGCTTTGCGGCGTTTGTCGTTCCAGCCCTCCAGGTTGGTCTGCCGCGCCCGCGCAACCGTCAGCGCGCCGTCCGGCACGTTTTTCGTCACCGTTGTTCCGGCGGCCGTAAACACGCGGTTGCCCAGCGTAACAGGGGAAACCAGATTGGTATTGCAGCCGATAAAGCAATCGTCCCCAATGATGGTCTGATTCTTAACATAGCCGTCATAGTTGACCACAACGGTTCCGCAGCCAAAATTGACCCGCTCGCCGACGGTCGCATCGCCGATATAGGTCAGGTGCGATACCTTGGTGCCGTTGCCGATGGTGGATTTTTTCAGCTCAACAAAATCGCCGATGCGGCAGCCGTCACCCACCACGCACTGCGGGCGGATATATGCAAACGGACCGACCGTGACGTTTTTGCCCACCGTCGATTCGTATACCTGCGAATTGTTGACCGTGGTGCCCGCGCCGATTTCGGCTTTTTCAAGGATGGAGTTGGGTCCGATGACCGCACCCGCGCCGACCTTGCAGCCCGGACGGATATGGCAGCCGGGCAGAATCACCGCGCCCGCTTCGATCTCGGCGTCCGGTGCGATATAGGTATTCACGGGGTCAAAAATCTGCACGCCTTTTTCAATCAGCCCAAAATTTACGCGATGCGTCACCGCAAGCTGCGCGATATAGGCCGAGGCGCCGTCACAGATCGCAACAATCTCATTGGTCACGGCAACGCCCTTCTGCGCACCGGCCGCAACTGCTGCGGCAACCAGACCGTCCAGCGTGTCCGCTCCCGTTTCGAGCGCTTTTTGCAGCGTCTCCCAGGTAAATATGGCCGCAAGGCAGTTGCTGTCCCGCGGGATGGGCTGCCCCTCCGCATCAAAGCCCTGCTGCTCTGCCGCAAGCACACTCACGCCATAGCCCGTAACCGTATGGGTTTCGCACAGGTGATAAAGCGCGTCCGCCTCGGTCAGGGCAAAGGGGGCTGCGATTACCAGCACATGCCCGCATACCGCCAGGCTCTTGAGCGCGGCAAAGCGGTTTCCGCCTTCCAGCGCCAGGCTTTCCGCGCCGGACAGCGCGGCGTCCCGTCCGTCATGCACAAAGTAGCAGGCGTCCACCGCCGCAGGCAGACAGTCCCTGACTGCATCGCCCGCGGTGCCGAACAGCACCGGACGCGCATATGCGGAAAGGCCGTTTTCATCAAACAGGCCGCCGACAAGGGCGGCAGAAATTTTTCCCATGAAGAAATCCTTCCGTTCCATTGGCGGGGTTATGCCCGCCGTTTTCAGTTATAGAATCATTATACAACAGCGGCGCGCAAATTGCATCAGCATTTTCTATAAATTTCTCCGTTTTGCAGCCATTTTTTCGTCTTGGCATGAGAAAAAAAGTGTTTCATGCCGCAAACGGGAAAAGCCGCCCCGCAAAGGGCGGCTTTTTGCTTCACTTTTTCTGCGGAAGGTTCTTGAGCACCTCAATTGTGCCGCAGCCCGCGCACTTGGCGCAGTCATGCATGCAGGACATCGGATCGTCCGGATCCTCTTCGCGGCCAATTTCCAGCAGCGTCGGGTCTCCCTGTTTTTCTCCCACCAGGAATTTCGCGACGGCTTCCTCTGCCGGGCCTTCGCAGCCGGGCACAAGCAGAATGCCGATCATCTCCAGCGCATTGCGCACGGCAAGGCCGAGCGAGCCGCAGATCAGCACGTCGACGCCTTCCATGCTCATGGTTTTTACCATATCGGTCACGCCAGTGCCCTCCACGTTGACCATACGTTTGCCTGTGGGCAGATTATCCTCCACCGAAACGATCAAAAAGGTGCGGCACTCGCCCAGGTTCTGGGCGATCTGGCCGTCATGGTATGTGACTCCGATATTCATCGCATGTCCTCCACTGTTTTCAGCGCGCCGGTCAGCTCATCCGGCAGCTTGGCGTCTTCAATTTTGCCTGCGTCCACGGCCGCGGCCAGCTTGGGGTCAATCGGCAGCTTGGCCAGAACGGGCAGCTCATACTGCGCGGCTACCGCGTCCACCTTGCTCTCACCAAAAACAGCGATGTGCTTGCCGCAGTCCGGGCAGGCCAGATAGCTGTAATTTTCCACCACGCCAATCACGGGGATATCCATCATTTTGGCCATCTTGACCGCCTTGCCCACAATCATGGAGACCAGATCCTGCGGCGAAGTAACCACAAGAATGCCATCTACCGGAAGCGACTGGAACACGGTCAGCGGCACATCGCCCGTGCCGGGCGGCATATCAACAAACAGAAAATCCACATCGTCCCAAATAACGTCCGACCAGAACTGCTTGACCGTTTCCGCGATAATCGGCCCGCGGTAAATGACGGGGTCATCCTCATTGGGCAGCACCAGGTTGATGGAAATCATCTGCACGCCGCCCTCGCTGCGCGCGGGCAGAATGCCCTCCTCGCAGCCTTCCAGCTGATCATGCACGCCAAAGGCCTTGGGGATGGAAGGACCGGTAATATCCGCATCCAGAATGCCGCAGGAATACCCCTTGCGCGTCAGTCCCACCGCCATCATCGAGGTCAGCAGGCTCTTGCCCACGCCGCCCTTGCCGGATACAACGCCGATCACTTTTTTTATGCTGGCCGCCGGATTCGCCGCCACTTTCAGGCTCTTCTCTCCCCCGCAGTTCGAGGAACAGCTTTCGCAGTTATGCGAACAACCCATAGTACACAACTCCTAACCATAAATTCATCACTCTGTTTAGTATACCGCATCATTTTCACTTTCGCAAGGGCAATCCATCCCGCATACAATGTTTTATGAAGGGAGACAGCACAATGCAGCAAACCTATTCTCAATATTTTGCATCCGTCATCCAGCGCCTTCCGGATGCAGCCGCCGTTCTGCACGGTGTGCCGGACGGACCGAACATTGAAGGCACGGTATCCTTTTATCAAACCCCGCAGGGCACGCTGGTAACCGCGGCTGTGCGCGGTTTTCCGGTGACGCGCATGGCATGCGCGCTGCCGGTTTTTGCACTGCATATACACGAAGGAAATTCGTGCGCAGGCAGCGCCTCCGCTCCGTTCAGCGGCGCAGGCGCGCACTATAACCCGGGCGCCTGCCCGCATCCGTATCATGCGGGCGATTTGCCGCCGCTGTTCGTCGACTCCTCCGGCCTTGCCTGGATGGCCGTGCTGACCGGACGCTTTCGCGTCTCCGACGTCATCGGCCGGACTGTTGTCATCCACGATAAGCCGGATGATTTTACCACCCAGCCCGCCGGAAACGCAGGCGGCCGGCTGGCCTGCGGCCTGATCACCGCGGTGCGGCGCGGAAGAAGCTGATTTTCCGCCGGCAAAACGAGAAGGACCGCCGTCTCATCCACGCGAGACAGCGGTCCTTCCGGTTCACTACACAGATTTGAAAAAAGGGGGTAAAAAGAGAAATAAAAAGATCGGTAGGTTATCAGCCTGGGATTGCGGCTTCCCTTGCTGACGTATTCAGTATAACGCATTTATGTGCCCAAAATATGAATAGTTTTTGAACATCCTGTGAAAGATTTGTTGCTTTCTGTTCACAAACCGAAAAAACCCCGCTTCTGTGGGGGAACAGAAGCGGGGCCTTTTCATTTCGTGAAAAAAGGGGTTCTGAATGAAAGAAAGGAAATTCAGCAGATGGAATCTGTTGGTCTGTCAAAAGGGGAAGTGTCGTTTCCTTTTGACATGTTTAGTATACCGCATCCGGCTGCGCAATATGTGAACAGCTTTTAAACATCCTGTGAAGGTTTTTTAACAGAATCTTTCTATATAGAATGGGAAAACGCCTGCATCCGTGGGGGAAACGGATACAGGCGTTTTCGATGATTCACAAAATAAAGGGGGGTAAAAGAGAAATAAAAGATCGGTAGGCTGCTTATCGATTCGGGATTGCGGCTTCCCTTATCGACATCCTTAGTATACCCCACCCACAGTCCGAATGTGTGAACAGATTTTGAACGTCTTGTGAAAGAATTGTTATCTTCTTTTTATCACGGCAGCGGTTTTCTGGCTTTATTCATGCGGATATCGTCTCCAAAAAACCGCAATGCCTCAAACTCGCCCAGCAGGCGCGAGGCAACGGCCGGAGAATATTTTTCCCCCAGCGCCTCCGGCGGCAAATTGGTGTTGATAATCATCGGGCGGCCGGCCATCAGACGGATATTCACCAGGTTGTACAGCGCAGACACCGTAAACGCTGTGCCCATCTCGGTTCCCATATCGTCGATAATCAGCAAATCGGCGCGCTCATAGCGGGCGGCGCGCTCGGCGGCGGCCTGTCCGTCCCCGCTGCCAAACTTAATCGTCTCATACGCGGCAACAATGTTGATCGCCGTATCATACGCCACGGAAAAGCCGCGCGCAGAGACCGCATCCGCAATGCAGGTGGATAAAAAGGTCTTACCCAAGCCGGTTGAGCCGGTAAACAGCAGATTGGGCGAGCCTGTGCCAAACTTTTTTGCATACTCCTTGCAGCGGAACAGATTATCCTCCATATTTTCCCGCGGAGACAGGCCCAGCCTCCCGTCCGGACGGGAGGAATACAGATTCAGCCGGAACGCGGCAAAATTCTGGTCCCGCACCGGCAGCGTCACCGAAAGCTGCTCCCGCAACAGACGCGCATACCGCTCCTTCACGCAGCCGCAGGTTGCGCTGCCCTGATAGCCGGTATCTCCGCACTTGGGGCACAGCGGCGCCGCCGTCAGATAATCCCCCGGCAGGCCAAGTTCGCGCAGCAGCGCGGCCCGCTCGTCCTGCAAAGCAAGGTTGCGGTCACGCAGGCAGGCAATTGCAACCGAAGGGTCGTCTCCCGCCCGCAGCGCCGCCTGCAAAACAGCGGCCGCTGTCGTCGAAAGCTCCCTGTCAATCGCGCGGATACGCGGCTGGCGGGCATATACATCGCGGCGGCGCGCCTCCAGTTCCTCCGTATGCGCAGCGCGGTCGCGTTCCAGCGCACGGCGGGCGGCGGCAAGTATTTTCTTGTCATAGGCCATTGCTTATTCCGCCTCCTGTCGTCTGCGGCGTATCTCCCGCTTCTGCTCCAGCCACTCCTGCTCCCACGCGGCCAGCGTTGCGCCGTCGGTCGGCTGTGCCGCCATCTGTCCGGCGGCCTGCCGCGCCGCGCCGGTCTCCGGTTCCAGCGCTGTAATCTCGCTCACCGTATGTACGCCCGCGGCATCCCAGCGGCGCAGAATGCCCAGCGTGTAATCCAGACTTTTATGCCCCTGCTGCCGGCCGGTCCGCCGCACAGCCAATGCCACTGCCTCGGGCGGAAAACCGTGTGCCAGAGCAAAGCGGCACACGCGCTGTTCCTTGGGCGACGGCTGCGCCGGATCGGCGTCCATTGCCTTATAAAGCGCCTCATTCAGCGGTTTTTCATCCGCGCGCCGCGCCAAATACTGCTGCGCGGCCTGCACCGAGACAACGCCCATATCCGCCCACTGGTTCGCCTCTCTCCGGATATCCGCCAGGCGCACCGTGCCCCGTTCGGATTTCAGCCACGCCAGCAGTTCAATGATCGCCCCCGCTTCCAGCCCAAGATGGTCATACGCGGTCAGCAGGCAGCGCAGCTGCCCCTCTGTCAGCGTGCGGCCAAGCGTCTGCTCCGCCGCCTGGCAGACGGCAGAGAATTTATGGTCGTCCAGCCGCGCGCGGCGCAGTTCATCCGCCGTATAATGCGGCGCTTCGTCCGGCTTGTCCGCATCCTGCGCCGCCGCAGGCGCGGTCAGGTTGTTGAGCGTAAACAGCGCGCGTTCATACCGTTCTCCCGATAAATGTAGCGCCCGCGCGGCCTGTTTGCCATCCTCCACGCCGCCGTTGCGCAAAATGTATAGATACAGAAGCGCCGCGTCGCCGTCGCCCACCGCAATCAGCTTGTCCAGCATATCGCAGCGCGCCACACGCAGTTCATTTTCCGGCAGTTGTACATTGATCAGCGGCACCGTTTCTTCCCGTCCTTTTCCAAATGAATGTGTTTTTTATTATAACACACCGCGCCATGCTTGTCTATTCGCGCTGCGCTTCTCTGTTGCGGAGAAACGATAAGTCATGCTATAATCAATCCATTCAAAGGGCAAAGGAGGCGCAGCCATGGGTCCAAATCCAAACCAGATCTATCCCAACGAAAACGTCCGTCAGATTGTCTTTATCAAAAATGTCATCACACGTCCGAATATTCTCGTTGGGGACTACACTTATTATGACGATATCACCGGCGCTGAACGCTTTGAAGAGCATGTGACGCACCATTATCCCTTTCTGGGCGACCGCCTTATCATCGGCAAATTCTGTGCAATCGCCAGAGGCATCGAATTTATCATGAACGGCGCCAACCATCGTATGAACAGCGTCACAACCTATCCATTTAACCTGATGGGCGGAGGCTGGGAACAATTTACGCCCCGTTTGCAAGACCTTCCGCTCAAAGGAGATACCATCGTGGGCAACGACGTCTGGATTGGGCAGAACGTCACCGTCCTGCCCGGTGTTCACATCGGAGACGGAGCTATCATTGCGGCAAACTCCGTTGTCACCAAGGACATTCCTCCCTACTGCATTGCCGGAGGCAATCCATGCAGGGTTGTTCGCAGCCGATTTGACGACGAACTGACGCAGTATCTGCTCCGTCTGAAATGGTGGGACTGGGATGCGGATAAAATTTTCCGCAACATGAGCGCGCTGTGCAGCGGTGATTTACAGCGCATCCGGCATATTGCAGAGGCGTGATCAATAAAAAGGGCTTCCTTTCGGAAGCCCTCAGCCTGTCGAGAAACCCGGTTGCGCATTAAGCAGCAACCTGGTTTTCAGTATGTACTGGAGAAAACAGAAGTGAAAACAGGGAAAGGGTGTAGTCATACCATTTCCGCCTTGCCAGTTTTTTG
>NZ_JBMNUP010000002.1:0-68052 GCF_050946325.1 Agathobaculum sp.
GACTACACCCTTTCCCTGTTTTCACTTCTGTTTTCTCCAGTACATACTGAAAACCAGGTTGCTGCTTAATGCGCAACCGGGTTTCTCGACAGGCTGAGGAGACACTATATATAGTGTCTCCTTTTTTCTGTGTGAGCAGCGCATTTTCACCTGATTTCCACAGCGGATACACAGCTTTTTACACAGCAGGGAATTATCCACAAGCGGTTATCCACATTGCCCACAGCGGCATCTGGAGAAAGTTCAGAGATTTTGACAAGAAAAAATGCGGAATTCTTACAAAAGTGCCAAAAAGATTCTTACCACTTGACAATGCAGGGGCAGCGCAGTAAAATATAAAATACAGGCACAAGATATGGTGCGTATTTGAAAAAGAAACTACGAAATTTAGTAAATGCCGCAGAACGCGGCGGATAGAGAAAGGGAAACACAGCATATGATCCATCAGATCGTCAAGCGGGACGGGCGCAAGGCCCCCTTTGAAATTGAGAAGATTGCCAATGCGATTTTCGGCGCGGCGCAGGCGTCGGGCGGGCAGGACTATGATATGGCCCGTGAGCTGGCCGCGCAGGTGGAAACTGTGCTGGAAAACGCCGTAAAAGACGGAGAACCGACCGTTGAGCAGATACAAGATACGGTAGAGAAGGTGCTCATCAAAAACGGTCACGCGCGCACGGCGAAGAAGTACATCCTTTATCGCAATGAGCGTACGCGCGTGCGCGAAATGAACACCAAGCTGATGAAGGTGTATGAGGACCTGACCTTCCAGTCCTCGCTGGAAAATGACGTCAAGCGCGAAAATGCCAATATTGACGGCGATACTGCTATGGGTACCATGCTGAAGTATGGCTCGGAAGGCGCCAAGCAGTTTTATGAGATGTTCATCCTTGACCCTGCGCATGCCAAGGCACATCGGGAAGGGGATATTCACATCCATGATTTGGATTTTCTGACATTGACCACAACCTGCTGCCAGATTGATTTGCTTAAACTGTTTGACGGCGGCTTTTCAACCGGTCACGGCTTCCTGCGGGAGCCGAATGATATTCGCTCTTATGCTGCGCTGGCCTGCATTGCCATTCAGTCCAACCAGAATGACCAGCACGGCGGTCAGTCGGTACCCAATTTTGATTATTCGATGGCGCCGGGCGTCAAGAAGACGTTCCGCAAGCTGTTCAGGGACAACCTTGCCAAAGCGCTTGAGGTATTCGGCGCGGATGAACAGAACGAGGTTGACGCTGCCAAGCTGACCGAAAAAATCGAATTGCAGACGGGCAAGTGGGCCTGTCTGGCGGGAGACAACGGCTATGACGAGGCCATGGCCGCCGCGCTGGCCGAAAAGCTGGATGAGGATACGGCGGCACGCTGCATCCGCTTTGCCCGCAAGTATGCCGATAAGGAGACCCGCAAGGCAACCTATCAGGCGATGGAAGCGTTGGTACATAATCTGAACACCATGCACTCGCGCGCGGGCGCACAGATTCCGTTCTCTTCGCTCAATTACGGTACGGACATCTCGCCGGAGGGACGGCTCGCCATCGAGCAGCTGCTGCTTGCAACCGAAGCCGGCCTGGGCAACGGAGAAACGCCGATCTTCCCGATCCATATTTTCAAGGTCAAGGAAGGCGTGAACTATAACGAGGACGACCCGAACTACGATTTGTTCAAGCTTGCCTGCCGCGTATCGGCCAAGCGGATGTTCCCGAACTTCTCCTTCCTGGACGCGCCGTTTAACAAGCAGTACTACAAGCCCGGCCAGCCGGATACCGAAGCGGCCTATATGGGCTGCCGCACCCGCGTCATTGCCAACCGCTATGACCCGACGAGAGAGATCGTCACCGGCCGCGGCAACCTGTCGTTCACGTCCATCAATCTGCCGCGCATTGCCATCCGCAGCCACGGCGACCTGGACTGGTTCTTTGAAGACCTGGACCGCAAGATTGATCTGGTGATCGAGCAGCTTCTGGCGCGTTTCCGCATTCAGTGCAGCAAGAAGGTACGCAATTATCCCTTCCTGATGGGAGAAGGCGTGTGGCTGGATTCGGAAAAGCTGGGGCCGGATGATACGGTGGGAGAGGTGCTCAAGCACGGTACGCTGACCTGCGGCTTCATTGGCCTGGCAGAGTGCCTGAAGGCTTTGATCGGCAAACATCATGGCGAAAGCGATGAGGCGCAGAACCTCGGTCTGGAGATTGTCAGCCATATGCGCAGCCGTATGGACCAGGCGGGTGAAAAATACGGCCTGAACTTCTCGCTGATTGCCACGCCGGCCGAAGGTCTGTCCGGCCGCTTTGTCAAGATTGACCGCCAGCGTTTTGGAGAGATTCCGGGCGTGACCGACCGCGATTACTACACCAATTCGTTCCATGTGCCGGTATATTACGCTATTTCGGCATTTGAGAAAATTGCGCGCGAAGCGCCCTACCATGAGCTGACCAACGGCGGCCACATCAGCTACATTGAGCTGGACGGCGACCCGACGCAGAATCTGGAAGCGTTTGAGGCGGTTGTCCGCGCGATGAAGGAAGCCGGCATCGGCTACGGCGCGATCAACCATCCGATTGACCGCGACCCTGTCTGCGGTTATACGGGCATTATCGGTGAAACCTGCCCCCGCTGCGGACGGCACGAGGGAGAGGGCGTACCGCTGTCCAAGCTGCAAAAGCTGGGGCTGTACAAGCACTTAAACAGCACAACACTCGGCTATTCGGGCGACCCCGCAGAGGAAGCGGACCGTCAGCCCAACAGCCTGACGATCGTTAAGGATTAAAACAGCAAGTTGAACAGGAGGAACAAGAAAATGGAAAATAAGGAAATGCTGATCGGCGAGGGCGTAGGTTTTGAGAGAATCCGCCGCATTACGGGCTATCTGGTTGGTACGCTCGACCGTTTTAATAATGCCAAGCGCGCAGAAGAGCAGGATCGCGTCAAGCACAATGTCTCCTGCTGCTCCCTGGAAGAGAAGCATACGGCGTGATGGAAGGCACAATCCGCATTGCGGGCACGGTGAATGAGTCGATTGTAGACGGACCTGGCTTTCGCTTTGCGCTGTTTACGCAGGGGTGTCCGCATCACTGCCCCGGGTGCCATAATCCGCAGACGCATGATTTTGCCGGCGGGAGTGAGGTCGCGCTGGATGATGTATTGCGCGAGGCCTGCCGCAGCCCGCTGGTAAAAGGCATCACTTTTACCGGCGGAGAGCCTTTTTGCCAGCCGGAGCCGCTGTATGCGCTTGCGGTGGAGCTGAAGAAAAAAGGAAAACACCTGATGGCGTATTCGGGATTCACCTTTGAACAGCTGCTGGAAAGCACAGACCCTTATGTGCGGAAACTGCTTTCTCAGCTTGATCTGCTGGTGGACGGTCCGTTTATTGAGGCAGAAAAAAATATCGACTTGCAGTTCCGCGGCAGCGCCAACCAGCGCGTATTGGATGTGCCGGCGTCGCTTGCGGCGAATGCGCCCGTCTGGAACGAAAAATATCGATAAAGAGAGAAAGAAAAAACCGCCTGTCAGGCGGTTTTTTTATGCATTTGGACGCTCTATAGCAAGGATAAGATGCGGCATATCGCTGCCATGGTAGTGTTTGACCGTTTGCCCGATGGGCTGCAGGCCGCATTTTTTGGCCAGGAGCAGAGAGGCGGTATTGTTCGGCCGGATGAGGGCGACCACCTGCGCAGCGTTCAGCCGTTCAAAGGCGTAGCGGAGCGTGGCCTGCACACATTCGGTGCCATAGCCCTGCTGCCATAAATCACGCCGCACAATACAGCCCAGGCCGAGCGCAGTCTGCCCGTCGTCAAGCTGTTCGGTCAGCGGGCCGGCCAGCGCGGCCAGCGCGCCCGTCTGCCGGTCAAGCACAGCGAAGTAACCGAATCCGTCCTCGTGATAGCGGCGCAGCATATCGGCGATCCAGTCGATGACTTCATCGTGCGAAAAGCCGTGTTCCCACGCATACATGGTTTGTGCATCCTGCAGAATGGGTGCAACAAGAGAGAAGTCGTCCGCGCGCAAACGGCGGAAACGAAGACGATTGGACTGCATTTCAAAAATAGGGGAAGTTTGCATGGATAGTACTCCTGTGAGAAATCCTGCCGCAAGATAATATTTGCCGGGCTTTGCGTGCCCCAAAGCATATGGATTGATACGGTGCGGCGGGAAGATACCAAATAACAAATTGGCGGTGCGGCCTTTGGACCGCACCGCTTGCATATTCGCTTGCAGGGATGGATTACTTGGTGCCGAAGATACGGTCACCGGCATCGCCCAGGCCGGGCACGATGTAGCCGTGGTCGTTGAGCTTCTCGTCAATTGCGGCAACAAAGATTTCAACGTCCGGATGCGCCTTCTGCACCGCCTCAACGCCTTCGGGCGCGGCAATCAGGTTCATCAGCTTGATGTGCTTGACGCCGCGGCGCTTGAGGCCGTCAATCGCGGCAACGGCCGAGCCGCCGGTCGCCAGCATCGGGTCAAGCAGCAGCACGTCGCGGTCCTGAATGTCATTGGGCAGCTTGCAGTAGTATTCGATGGGCTGGAGCGTTTCCGGATTGCGGTACAGGCCGATGTGACCGACCTTGGCCGCCGGAATCATTTCCAGCATACCTTCCACCATGCCGAGACCGGCACGCAGAATGGGTACCAACGCGATTTTTTTGCCCGAAATAACCTTAACCTTGGCAGGGCCGACAGGCGTTTCGATGCTGATTTCCTTGAGCGGCAGGTCACGGGTAGCCTCGTAGCACATCAGCATGGCGATTTCTGCGGTCGCCTCGCGGAATTCCTTGACGCCGGTGGTTTTATCGCGCATCAGGCTGAGCTTATGCTTAATCAGCGGATGATCCATTTCGTGAAGAGTTGCCATAGTTGTTTTCTCCTTTATTTCGTATTCTGCTGCTCGGAAAGCCGTTTGAGCCGTTCGCGTTCGGCCTGCGGACGGCGCAGGTAAAATGCGTCAAGCTGCTGGGGGGTACTGGTATGCCCCGCACGGAGCAGCGGCATTGCGGCAGCGGCTACGCCGAAACCGGTGGCGTAGCGCAGTTCAGGCGGCGCAAGCCGCAGGCCGGAGCAGGTCTCTTTGAGAGTATTATAACATAGTTCCGCGCCGTCTCCAACCAGAAAATACGGGGTTTGGCCGATTTCTTCTCCAAGCGCAGTCAAGCGCAGCGCGCGGTCTGCGCAGAGACGGTGCGGACACCCGTCCTCTATGGCAAACAGCGCATTGTATACCTGGCCTGCGCGGGCGTCCATCACGCAGCACAGCGGTCCGCCCAAGGCGCGCGCGCCATAGGCCATCGCCTCCAGTGTGGAAACGCCGATACAGGGCTTATCTGCGCCAAGCGCCAGCCCCTTGATGGTTGCTACGCCGATGCGCACACCGGTGAACGAGCCGGGCCCCTGCGCAACCGCCAGCGCATCCACCGACGCGAGGGAAACGCCGCAGTTTTGCAGCAGCGCTTCGGCCATGGGCAGCAGGGTGCGCGAGTGTGTCAACCCGCAGTTCTGAAAAGACTGCGCGATGAGCTTTTCATCCTCAGTCAGCGCGACGGACGCGGAAACCGCGGAGGATTCAAATGCAAGTATTTTCATTCTGCGGCCTCCCCAGTGGTAATCAGACGGTCGTTTTCCGCTTCGCCGTAAGCGATGTGAACCGTTTTGTAATGTGCAGGCAGTACGCCGGCGGCATTTTCGCTCCATTCGATGAGCACAATGGCGCTGCCGTCCAGATATTCGTCAAAGCCGATTTCAAACAGGGCTTCTTCGTCTAAAATACGGTACAGGTCAAAATGAACGGCGCGGCCGCGCGGCGTTTCATATTCATTGGCAATGGCAAAGGTAGGGCTGGTTACGCGGCCCCTGTAGCCCAGGCCGTGCAGCACGCCGCGCGTGAAAGCGGTTTTGCCCGCGCCAAGATCGCCCGAAAAGGCGACGATATCGCCCATGGCAAGGGACTGCGCATACTGCGCGCCAAAGGCTTCGGTCTCCTCTGTCGAGTGGGTCGTAATTTGCATGAAAACACCTTTTTCTGTTGGAAAAATCTTTTCTTTATCATACCACGGCAAGGGAAAAATAGCAAGGCGGCGTAAAGCGGCTCTCGTTTTACAGTTGAGCGGGTGAAGAATCGTATTGTCAATGGCACAATGTGTTGAACGGGGCAGAAAAATATGATAAGGTAGATAAAAAGATCAATCCTACTTTGCCTGAAACTGCAATCAGAGTGAAAAGAAAGACAGAGGTGATTTTGTGGCAGGCGATCAAGAGAAAACAGCAATTTTATTGATACACGGTATTCTTGGAACACCCAGCCACTTTGCGCCTTTTTTATCGCTGATTCCTCCTGCCTGGCACATATGTAATCTATCATTAAAAGGGCATGGAGGAAGCGTAACGGACTTTTCTCGGGCTTCTATGGCGGAATGGAAACAGCAGGTAAAGAATGCGCTTGAAGAATTATTAGAAACCAACAACAAAGTCATGATTGCCGCGCATTCTATGGGGACGCTGTTTGCGATACAGCAAGCGATAGAAAAACCGGTAGATGCGCTGTTTCTTCTGAATGTCCCGTTAAAAGTGCGGGTCACCTTTCGCTTATTCAGAACAGCGTGGAGCGTCTTTACAGGGAAAATTAAGCCGGATGATTCGTGGTCTCTCGCAGCGCAGAATGCGTATAGCATAGAAAGAGATTATCATATTTTAAGGTACCTCGGCTGGGTTCCAAGATACCTTGAACTGTTTTCTGAAATCAGAAAAACAAGAAAAATCATAGGAGAATTATCAACACCGGCGTATATATATCTATCCGTGCAGGATGAGATGGTTTCTCCTAAATGCAGAGAAATATGCAGGGATAATCGCTTTGTATGCGTCAAAATGCTGGAAAATTCCGGACATTTTTATTATTCTCCAGAAGATCAACGTCTCATGAAGGAGGATTTTCATAGAATGGTTCAGCAGATACAAAATGAAACCTCAGGTTAAGGGGACCATATGAGCAGCTGCGCACGGTGCCCACCTCCCGCTGGCATCCGGACGAAGCGCGGCTGCGTGCGCCCCATTCAGAAAAAGGAATGGCGGCTGCCCTGATAAACCGCCGCTATTCCGAAAACGAGAGCTGCCGTTCTGCCAGATTGACAATATCAAGCCCAGCCTGCCGCGCCATGCGCACGGTTTGCGCGGTGCCGCCGGGGCGGCCGTCATAATAGCAGATGAGCAGAGAGGACTGGTCCACCATAAATTGATTGCGCGCGGCGTAGCAGCCGCTGTAATAGCGGCGGGAAAGCGAATAGACCTGGTCGGCCCGCAGCAGACAGTGATTGAAAATACGCTTCCAGGCAGTGGGAAAATGCTCTGCCTGCTGGTCAAACGGCACGGCGCATATTAGCTGAACCGGCAGACTGTCCCGCAGGCGCAGAACCGTCTCTGCCGCCCACAGATCAAGACCGGTGGACATACCGGAAACAAAGCGGGTATATCCCTGCGCAGCAGCGTTTGCAATTGCTTGCGCCAGGGCGCTGCGCAGTGCGTCAATAGCGGCAGTATCGTTCGGCAAAAAGGGCATTTTTTCGATTCGGTATCCGGAAAAACAACAGGTTTCCAGTTTCTGTTCCTGCATAAGACCGCCTCCAGCAGAACAAATGTTCTATTTAAAACCAGTATACCCCAAGGACCGGTAAAACGCAAGTTGTAATTGGCAGAAAATACTGATACAATAGCAATACAAAAGAACTGCGGAAGGGGGATGCGGTATGAACGGACAGAATCGGCTGGTTTATTTGACAAAGCGCATGATTTACCGCTTTTTTTCAGACGGCATCCCGCAGGCGGCGGCAGAGCTTTCTTATTTTCTGCTGTTTTCCACCTTTCCGCTGCTGATGTTTGTCAATGCGGTGCTGGCGCGGATTGACAGCCTGTCGATTGAGAGCGTTGCGCCGGTGATGGAAATGCTGCCCAAAAGTTTGCAGGCACTGATTTACTCCTACCTGACGCAGATTTCCAACACCCCGTCGTTCAGCCCGATGCTGTTCGGCGTGGGTCTGACACTGTATTTCCTGTCGCGCGCCGTGCGCTCCATGATGCGGACGGTGAACGACATTTATCATGTTGAGGTGGCGCGCGGTATTGTCTGGGATGTGCTGATCTCCTTTGGCATCACCGCCGGCTTTCTGGTCTCGGTTGTGTGCAGTTTTGTGCTGGCCGTTGCCGGCAAGACGCTGCTGCGCCTGCTGCCTCAATACCTGCCCATCCCTGCGCCTGCGCTTGATTTGACGCACAGCGCCAGCTTTGGCCTGATGATTGGCTTTATCTTTTTGTTTTTGCTGCTGTTTAATAAGGTCGTGCCCAACCTGCACCTGAAATTTCGCGAAGTCTGGCCGGGCGCGCTGTTTTCTCTGGTGGCGTGGATGCTGGTTTCGTGGGTGTTTTCGTTCTATGTAGACAATATGGCGCAATACTCTGTTTTATACGGCTCGCTTGGCGCGATTGTTGTGCTGATGCTGTGGCTGTATATTGTCAGCATGATTTTGCTGATGGGCCCGCAACTCAACCACACGCTGGTTGTGATGCGGCTGTACCGCATGGAAACGGAAAAGCATATTGAGTGAAAGGAAACACAATGGTGTTTCCTTTTTTATTTGACATAATGCAATATATACTTGACATAATGAAAACTATATCGTATACTGAGAGCGCAAGGAGAGGTGAGTGCATGAAGAATAAGAAGCTGCGGCTCGCGCGGGTGGAAAAGGACCTGTCGCAGGCGGAACTGGCCGAGCGGGTGGGGGTAACGCGTCAGACCATCGGCCTGATCGAAGCGGGCGGCTACAACCCGACGCTGAACCTGTGCATTGCAATTTGCAGGGTGCTGGATAAAACATTGGACGAACTTTTTTGGGAGGAAAACTGAGATGAAGCTGTTTCGCAACAAAGCCAGGGACGAGCGGGTGATTGCAGAGGCAAACCGCGTTTACAGGCTGGGATTTTTTATTTTGACGTTTGGCATTTTAGCGGATATCGTATTGCAGGCGCTGGGCGTTCGGTTTGGGGGCGGTATGAACGGAAACGTCAATTTATTTGAATTTGCCGTTGTCATCGGCACGCAGGTTGTTTGTATGCTGCTGCTGGCGCGCAGAGGACTGATGGACGACAATGCCTTTGCAGAATGCGACCGCTATCCGTGGAAGCATTATCTGGCGCAGGGACTGCTGGCCGGCGTGGCCGCGGCCGCTGTGACCTGCCTGATTCAGGCGGCGGGGGGCGCGCCGTGGGCCTCGATGGGGGCGGGGACGATTGCGCTGATTCTCGCAATGAAGCTGTTGTTTCTGCTGCCGCTGACCGCGGGGCTGGTTTTACTGATTACCTATGTGCTCTTCCGGTATACCAGGCGCCGCAGAGCGCGGGCCGAGCAAACGGAGACCGAATGCGGGGAATGAGCGGCATGAGAAAATTTGCTTGAAAAATTCACAGATATTTAACAGTCTGCACATAAATTATCGTTGCAGAAAGGGCGGATTCCCGATACAATAAATATAATGAATGGCAATTTAAGGGGCGGGGAGGAGACAAAATGACAGTAGAACGCGATGTTTTGGAAGTAACGCCGCAGATTGAGGCGCTGGCCTCGCTGTGCAAAAGCAACAGTGCGATTGATGCAAAGCTGTACAAGGAATTTGACGTCAAGCGGGGCCTGCGCGATATCAACGGCAAAGGCGTTCTGGCCGGTCTGACCAATATTTCGGATATTATTTCAGCCAGAGAAGTGGACGGCAAGCTGATTCCCTGCGAAGGCGAACTGTATTACCGCGGCATCAACATCAACGACCTGGTGAGCGGTTTTATGAAAGACGGCCGCAAAGGTTATGAGGAAACGGCGTATCTGCTGCTGTTCGGCGAACTGCCGGATGCCAGACGGCTGGCGGACTTTAAGAGCCTGCTGGCGCGCGGGCGCACCCTGCCGACCAATTTTACGCGCGACGTAATCATGAAAGCGCCGACACACGATATGATGAACAGCCTGTCGCGCAGCGTACTCACGCTGGCATCGTATGACAACAGGGCGGATGATATCAGCCTGCCCAACGTGCTGCGGCAGTGCCTGATGCTGATTTCGGTCTTCCCGATGCTGGCCGTATATTCCTATCACGCTTATAACCACTATGAGTGCGGCGGCAGCATGTATATCCATTATCCGTCGGACAGTCTGTCGACTGCGTCCAATTTTCTGCGCATTCTCCGGCCGGATATGCAGTACACGCCGCTGGAGGCAAGCGTGCTGGATCTGGCGCTGGTGCTGCACATGGAGCATGGCGGCGGCAACAACTCGTCGTTCACAACCCATGTGGTGACGTCCTCCGGTACGGACACCTATTCGACGGTGGCGGCGGCGCTCGGTTCGCTCAAGGGCCCCAAGCACGGCGGCGCAAATTACAAGGTTGTGCAGATGTTCAACGATCTGAAGCAAAACGTATCCGACCCGACGGACGACGAGCAGGTAGCGGATTACCTGTGCAAACTGCTTCGGCGGGAGGCGTTTGACCACAAGGGACTGATATATGGTATGGGACATGCCGTATATTCCATTTCGGACCCGCGTGCGCAGGTGTTCAAGTCTTTTGTCGGCAAGCTGGCGCATGAAAAAGGACGGGACGCGGATTTTGCGCTGTATTCCAGCGTTGCCCGGCTGGCGCCGCAGGTGATTGCGCAGGAACGCCGGATTTACAAAGGCGTTTCTGCCAACGTGGATTTCTATTCCGGTTTTGTATATTCCATGCTCGGCCTGCCGCCGGAGCTGTATACGCCCGTGTTTGCCATGGCGCGTATTGTCGGCTGGAGCGCGCACCGGCTGGAAGAACTGATTAACACGGATAAAATTATTCGTCCGGCTTACCGCTGTGTGCTGCCGGAAACGGATTATGTGGCGCTGTCAGAGCGATAAAATGGATAAAAAACGAAAGGCGCGTGAAAAACGCGCCTTTTTCTGTACATATGGGATTTTATCAGGTAAAATAGAGACAACAAATCATGCAGGGAGGAAACTGGAATGAAAAAAATCGGCTTTATCGGCGTAGGCGTGATGGGGCGCTCCATGGTAAAAAATCTGCTCAAGGCAGGATATGAAGTTGCGGTTTATTCGCGCACAAAGTGCAAGCTGACCGATTTTCTGGCAGAGAATGATGTGCTGTGGTGCGATTCGGCAGCAGAATGTGCTGCGGGCAGGGACGCGGTGATTACCATTGTCGGCTATCCGCAGGATGTTGAGCAGGTGTACTTTGGTGAAAACGGGATCCTTTCCTCGGCGCAGAAGGGTACTTATTTGATTGATATGACGACCACCGATCCGCGGCTGTCCGTCCGCATCCATGAAGAGGGCGCAGCGCGCGGTCTGCATACGCTGGACGCGCCGGTTTCCGGCGGTGATACGGGCGCGAAGAACGGCACCCTGTCCATCATGGTAGGCGGCGAGCAGGCCGATTTTGACGCATGTCTGCCGCTGTTTGAGGCGATGGGAAAACAGATTGTGTATGAAGGTCCGGCCGGCGCGGGGCAGCACACCAAGATGGCAAACCAGATCGCAATCGCCGGAACGATCGCCGGTGTGAGCGAGGCGCTGACCTATGCGGAACGGGCAGGGCTGGATCCGGAAAAGCTGATCGCCAGCATTTCCAAGGGTGCGGCAGGCTCGTGGCAGATGGAAAACCTGATGCCAAAAATGGTTCGGGAGGATTATGCGCCCGGATTTTTCCTCAAGCACTTCATCAAGGATATGAAGATCGCGCAGGCGCAGAACGACAAGGCGCTGCCGGTTCTGGAGCGCGTGTGCGCGATGTACGGCGACCTGGAAGCGGAAGGTATGGGCGATCTGGGCACGCAGGCCCTGATTCGGCATTACCGCGAAGAATGATAGCAATAGAAACAAAAAAGCACCCCTCCGGCAAAGCCGGAGGGGCGTTTTTTCCTGTTTGGTTATTCTTTAAAGGCGTCTTTTACCTTATCCCAGAAGCCTTTGCGCTTGGACTGGTTTTCATCGGTTGCAGACTCTTCAAATTCACGGAGCAGTTTTTTCTGCTTATCGGACAGATTTTTTGGCACTTCGATGTTGACGCGCACATATTCGTCGCCTCGGCCGCGGCCGTTGACATTCTGAATGCCCTTGCCCTTCATGCGGAACACGGTACCGGTCTGTGTGCCTTCGGGAACTTTGTATTCCACGCGGCCGTCAATGGTCGGCACTTGCAGGGTATCGCCCAGCGCGGCCTGCGCAAAGGAAATCGGAATTTCCACATATACGTTCTGTCCCTCGCGGGTGAAGATCGGATGCGGACGGATGGAAACGGTCACGAACAGATCGCCGGCTGGACCGCCATTGACGCCGGCGTTGCCCTGTCCGCGCTGCTGGATCGACTGTCCTTCATCAATACCGGCCGGAATGTTGACCTTGAATTTGCGCGTTTTGCGTACACGGCCCGCGCCGCCGCACTTGGTGCAGGGCTTGCGGATGATTTTGCCCGTGCCGCGGCAGTTCGGACAAGCGGTCTGCGTCTGGAACATGCCGAGCGGGGTGCGCTGCGTCTGCATCACGGTGCCGGTGCCGCGGCAGTTGGGGCAGGTCTCCGCCGTTGTGCCCTTGGCTGCGCCCGTGCCGCCGCATTCGTCGCAGGTCTCAACGCGGTTTACGGAAATCTCTTTCTCACAGCCGAAAGCGGCTTCTTCAAACGACAGAATCACGCTTTCGCGGATGGATTCGCCGCGCTGCGGTGCGTTGCGGCGCTGTGCGCGTCCGCCGCCGCCAAAGCCGCCGCCGAAGAACGAGCCGAAAATATCGCCGAGGTCGCCCATATCGAAGCCACCAAAGCCCGCGCCGCCTGCGCCGCCATAGCTTGGATCGACGCCGGCAAAGCCGAACTGATCGTACTTGGCGCGCTTATCCGCGTCTGACAGCACTTCATAAGCCTCGTTGACTTCTTTAAACTTGTCGGCAGCCTCCGGATTGTCCTTGTTCAGGTCAGGGTGGTACTTGCGGGCCAAACGACGGTAAGCTTTTTTCAGCTCCTCCTCGCTGGCGCCCTTCTGTACGCCGAGCACCTCATAATAATCTCTTTTGTCAGCCATTGTGATCCCTCAAATGGTAATGGAATTACAGCGCCGTAGGGCGCGACGGCCTGTCGCGCCCTACGGAAGCATTTTTACTTGTTCTGGTCGTCGTCCTTCACTTCGGTGAAGTCAGCGTCGACGAAATCGCCCTGCGGACCGGACTGCTGTGCGCCGCCCTGGAAGCCCTGGCCGCCCATGTTCGGGTCGCCCTGCGGTGCCTGCTGCTGGTAGATCTTGCCTGCCAGGTCGCTGAACTTCTTGGAAAGGCCGTCGGTCGCCATCTTGATCATTTCGGTATCGGTACCCTTGAGGGCTTCCTTCACCTTTTCGATCTCTGCCTGTACGCCGGCCTTTTCATCGGCGGACAGCTTATCGCCCAGATCGGTCAGCGCCTTTTCGGACTGGAATACGAGCTGCTCGGCGCTGTTGCGCACTTCAACGGCTTCCTTGTTCTTCTTATCCTGCTCGGCAAACTGCTCTGCCTCATGCATCGCCTTGTCAATCTCATCCTGCGAGAGATTGGTCGAAGCGGTGATGGTGATCTTCTGCTCCTTGCCAGTGCCCAGATCCTTGGCGGATACGTTTACGATGCCGTTTGCGTCAATATCGAACGTAACTTCGATCTGCGGTACGCCGCGCGGCGCCGGTGCGATGCCGTCAAGGGTGAAGCGGCCGAGGGTCTTGTTGCCGGCAGCCATTTCGCGCTCGCCCTGCAATACATGGATCTCAACCGAGGGCTGATTGTCCGCCGCGGTGGAGAAGATCTGGCTCTTCTTGGTCGGGATTGTGGTGTTGCGCTCGATCAGGCGGGTGCATACGCCGCCAAGGGTCTCAATACCGAGGGACAGTGGGGTAACGTCAAGCAGCAATACGTCCTTGACTTCGCCGCCGAGCACGCCGCCCTGAATGGACGCGCCGATGGCAACGCATTCATCCGGATTGATGCCCTTGAAGCCGTCCTTGCCGGTGATGCCCTTTACCGCTTCCTGCACGGCAGGAATACGGGTAGAGCCGCCAACCAGCAGAACCTTTGCCAGATCGGAAGCGCTGAGACCGGCGTCCGACATCGCCTGACGGACGGGCACCATGGTGCGCTCTACCAGGTCGGCAGTCAGCTCGTTGAACTTGGCGCGGGTCAGCGTCAGCTCCAGATGCTTCGGGCCGGTGGCGTCCGCGGTGATATACGGCTGGTTGATCGAGGTCTGCGCCATGCTGGACAGCTCGATCTTGGCCTTTTCCGCCGCTTCCTTCAGGCGCTGCATGGCCATCTTGTCGGCAGACAGGTCGATGCCGTTGGACTTTTTGAACTCGGCCACCATCCAGTCGATGATGCGCTGGTCAAAGTCGTCGCCGCCGAGATGGGTGTCGCCTGCGGTGGCAAGTACTTCCAGAACACCGTCGCCGATGTCAAGGATGGAAACGTCGAACGTGCCGCCGCCAAGGTCGTATACCATAACCTTCTGCTCGGTTTCCTTATCTACGCCGTAAGCCAGTGCGGCAGCGGTCGGCTCGTTGATGATGCGGAGAACTTCCAGACCCGCGATCTTACCGGCATCCTTGGTTGCCTGGCGCTGGGAGTCGGAGAAGTAAGCGGGAACCGTGATAACAGCCTGCGAAACCGTCTGTCCCAGATAGGCTTCGGCGTCCGCTTTGAGCTTCTGCAGGATCATTGCAGAAATTTCCTGCGGGGAATAGGGCTTGCCGTCAATGTTTACGCGGTAATCCGAGCCCATGTGGCGCTTGATGGAAATGATGGTGCGGTCCGCATTGGTAACAGCCTGGCGCTTTGCAACCTGGCCGACCATGCGCTCGCCGTCCTTGGAGAAGGCAACGACAGACGGGGTCGTGCGCGCGCCTTCCGCGTTGGGGATAACGACGGCTTCGCCGCCCTCCATAACAGATACGCAAGAGTTAGTGGTACCAAGGTCAATACCGATGATTTTTCCCATGATTGATTGCACTCCTTTATATGATTCGATACTTTATTACACTTATTGTCGCGCCATAAGGCGCGCATTTATCAGGAAATTTCTTGGAAGAGAAATTTCTATAAAATCCGAGAGCCTGTATCTCGGATTTTATTCCTCGATCCAGCCGCCTTGGGCGGCGTCATTCGGGGTATCGAAAGTCAGTTTCTTTGGGAACTGACTTTCGTATATAGGGTGCTTTTGAAGCCCCCGATACTTAGTTTGCCACCTTGACCATCGCGTGACGGATGACCCTGTCGCCGTTGATAAAGCCCTGCTGGAATACTTCCGCAATCTCGCTTTCACCGAACTGCTCGTCTTCCACATGCATCACCGCGTTGTGGAAGTTGGGGTCAAACGGGGTGCCGGGCGCGGCCTCAATCAGCGTGACGTTCAGACCCTTCAGGCTTTCCACAAGCTGATTCATGGTCAACTCAACGCCTTTTTTGTATTCAGCGTCAGCCGTCTCCGCCTTGATGGCGCGTTCCAGATTGTCATACGTCGGCAGCAGCGCCTTAACGGCATGGCTGACGGCGTCGCCGTAAGCCTGATCGCGCTCGCGCTGGCTGCGTTTGCGGAAGTTATCATACTCTGCCGCCATGCGGAGATACCGGTCGTTCAGTTCGTCATACTTGGCTTTCCAGTCTTCTGCGGGGGCTGCCGTTTCGGCTGCCGCGGTCTCTTCGGCGGTCATCTGCTCGTTTTCTGCCGCTTCGGACTGCTTTTTCTTACTCATGTCGTTTCATGCCTCCATTTGTTTTAAGAGAACCGTGCTTCAGCGGTTCCCGTCGTTATCGCTTAGAAAAGTTTCGGCAATCAGCCGGTTCAGCCCCTTGGCAAAGCGGCTGAGCTGGGCGGACAGACGGGCGTAGTCCATGCGGGTGGGGCCTACAATGCCAATCGCGCCCTGACCGATGTTGCCAATATCGTATTTGGCGTAAATTGCCGAAGTCTCGCTCAGCGGATTTTCACCGTTTTCCGGCCCGATGAAGAACTCGATACCGTCGATTTTGCGGGTGGCGGGCAGCAGATGCTTGCGTTCGCCTTCCATATAGTCAAGCAGCGTCTGCGCCTTGCGCGTATCCTGGTATTCGGGGAAACGCAGCAGCTTGCTTGCGCCCTCCAGATAGACCTTCTGATCGCTGAGCTCCTGCACCAGTTCGGCCAGATATTCCGCAACCGGCGCAAGCAGCGCGCTCAGTCCGGCGGCGCGGCGGACGATGTCAAACCGTTCGGCCGTAATGTGGCTGATCGGCAGGCCGGTCAGCGTTTGGTTGAGCACATAGGTCAGCAGTTCGGATTCGTCCCTGGAGACGGGGGCAAGTGTGCGCACCATCTTGTTTTTGACCGTGCCCGAGTCCGTAACCACTACAATGACGAAATTCAGCTGATCCACCGGAATGATTTCAAACTGGCGGATGGAGATCTGCGTCAGCGACGGCGTGACCGCTACGGAAGCGTAGTTGGTCAGGCCGGAAATCAGCTTGCCGGCTTCCTGAATCAGGCGGTCAAGCTCGCGCACACGGGTCTGCATCATGCTACGCAGCGAAGGGGTGTCATCGTCCTCGGTATCGGCAGGGCGTTCCATCAGTTCGTCCACATACAGACGATAGCCGCGCGGCGAGGGAATCCGTCCCGCCGAGGTGTGCGGCTTTTCCAGATAGCCCATTTCTTCCAGTTCGCTCATCTCATTGCGGATGGTGGCGGAGGAGAAGGGGAGGGCGTGCCCCTCGGTCAGCGTCTTGGAGCCGACCGGTTCGGCAGTGCGGATGTAATCGCCGATGATAGCCTTGAGTATTTGCTTTTTTCGTTCCGAAAGCTCCACGGTGGTGGCTCCTTTCTCAAAACGGTTTAGCACTCGAACTATCTGAGTGCTAAAATTAATTTACCACCCTATAGGCGCAAAGTCAAGTCTCGTTTATGAATATTTTGTTAAATGATATGCGCGCTTTTGCACACGGGCGGCGGGAGTGCTAATAAAAGGAAGGCGGGCACCGTGCTGTGCGGAGAAAGGCGGAAAACTGCCGGCATTTCGGATGGGACTGCGCGCGGCGCGTATGAAAAAAGGAATTGCGGCTACCCGCAATTCCTTTACAAAAAAGGGGATGAAGAAAAGAAAGAATAAATGGTGAAAGTTTCCTTGCCGTAATCAGTATATCCGTTTTTTGTGAAATTTAACCGGTGGTTTTCGTCAAAAGTTAGAAAAATCGGCAGGTTTGAGACGGAAGGCCAAAAGAAGCTTGTGAGCGGTTGGCGAACGTGCTATAATATTTCCATATCGCCATAACAGATAAGGAGCTTCCGACGTGAGCAATCGAGAGCAAATCAGAAACTTTTCCATTATCGCGCATATTGACCACGGCAAGTCCACGCTGGCAGACCGCCTGCTGGAGCAGTGCAAGGCCGTCTCCCAGCGCGAGATGGAAGAGCAGCTTTTGGATAATATGGATTTGGAGCGCGAGCGCGGCATCACCATTAAGGCGCGCGCGGTGCGCATGGAGTATGAGGCGGATGACGGCAACACCTATCAGATGAACCTGATTGACACGCCCGGCCATGTTGACTTTAACTATGAGGTTTCGCGCTCGCTTGCCGCGTGCGAGGGCGCGCTGCTGGTTGTGGACGCGGCGCAGGGCATTGAGGCGCAGACGCTTGGCAACACCTACCTTGCGATTGACGCAGGGCTGGAGGTCGTGCCGGTTATCAATAAAATTGATCTGCCTGCGGCAGACCCTGCGCGTGTCAAGACGGAGATTGAGGATATCATCGGCATTCCGGCAGAGGACAGCCCGGAAATCTCCGCTAAAATGAATATCAACATTCATGAAGTGCTGGAGCGCATTGTTTCAGACGTTCCGCCCCCGCAGGGCGATGCGGACGCGCCGCTCAAAGCGCTGATTTTTGACAGCCAGTATGACCCCTATAAAGGCGTTATCGTGTATATGCGGCTGATAGACGGCTGCGTTCGTCCCGGAATGCGCGTGAAGATGATGGCGACGGGCGCGGTGTTCCAGGTGCTGGAGTGCGGATATTTGCAGCCGTTCGGCCTGGCGCCCCAGAAGGAGCTGCGCGCGGGCGAGGTTGGCTACTTTACCGCGTCAATCAAAAACGTGGCGGATACCCGCGTGGGCGATACGGTCACGGAGGCGGACCGCCCGACGGCGGAAGCGCTGCCCGGCTACCGTCCGGCGCGGCCCATGGTATACTGCGGCATTTATACGGAGGACGGCTCCAAATACCCTGACTTGCGCGATGCGCTGGAAAAATTGCAGCTCAATGACGCGGCTCTGTCCTTTGAGCCGGAAAGTTCGGTTGCGCTGGGCTTCGGTTTCCGCTGCGGCTTCCTTGGCATGCTGCATATGGAGGTCATTCAGGAACGTCTGGAGCGCGAGTTCGATTTGGACCTGGTGACGACGCTGCCTTCGGTTGTATATGAAATCGTCAAGGCGGACGGAACGACCGTGCGGTGCGACAATCCGCATGAGTATCCCGACCCTGCCGTGATTGAGGAGGCGCGCGAGCCCTTTGTCAAGGCGACGATCATGACGCCCAATGAGTTTGTCGGCAATATTATGCCGATGTGCCAGGAGCGCCGTGGCATATTTAAGGACATGCAGTATCTGGACGCCAGTCTGGTGGAGCTGCACTATGAAATGCCGATCAATGAGATCATCTATGACTTTTTTGACGCGCTCAAGGCGCGTACAAAAGGATACGCTTCGCTGGACTATGAATTTCTCGACTATCGGAAGAGCGATCTGGTCAAGGTTGATATGCTGCTCAACGGCGATCAGGTGGACGCGCTCTCCTTCATCGCGCATCGGGAGAAGGCCTATGGCCGCGCCCGCCGCATCTGCGAAAAACTCAAGGAGAATATTCCGCGCCAGCTTTTTGAAATTCCGGTACAGGCGGCAATCGGCGGCAAGGTGATCGCGCGCGAAACCGTGAAGGCCATGCGCAAGGACGTGCTGGCCAAGTGCTACGGCGGCGATATCACGCGCAAAAAGAAGCTGCTGGAAAAGCAGAAGGAAGGCAAGAAGAAGATGCGTTCGCTCGGTACGGTGCAGATTCCGACCGAGGCGTTCATGGCGGTCCTGAAATTGGACGAAGAATAAGCAAATAGCCCAAATCAATTGGAAGAACAGCAAAATGAGCAGATTTAGTTACAAAAACAAGCCTTTGGGGCTTTATATTCACATCCCGTTCTGCGTTTCCAAATGCGGATACTGTGATTTTTATTCTGTGACCGACGAGGGGCTGAAAAAAAGCTATGTTTCCGCCCTGCTGACCCACATACGGGAATACGGCAGGCTGTGCAGCGGCTATACGGTGGATACGGTTTATGTTGGCGGCGGCACGCCGACCTGCCTCGGCCCCAAGTACCTCGGCCGCATTTTGCAGGAGGTGCGGAGCAAATTCCCGCTGGCGGACGATGCGGAGATCACCGTTGAATGCAACCCCGAAAGCACAGATAAAAAAGTGCTGGACGCGATGAAAAAGCACGGCGTCAACCGGCTGTCGTTCGGCGTGCAGTCCGCGCATGATGAAGAACTGCGCGCCATCGGCCGGATTCATACTTTCGCGCAGGCGCAGCAGGCCGTTGCGCTGGCGCGGGAAAAGGGCTTTGCCAATATCAGCCTTGATTTGATGTACGGCCTGCCGGGGCAGACGCAGCAGATGTTTCTGGATTCGGTGGAGCAGTGCCTGCTGCTGGAGCCGCAGCATCTGTCCTGCTATGGGCTCAAATTGGAACCGACGACAAAGATGGGACGCGAAAATCCCGTTCTGCCGGATGATGACGAGCAGGCGGATACCTATCTTGCCATGTGCGGGCTGCTGCGGGACAACGGATATGAGCATTATGAGATATCAAATTTTGCAAAGCCGGGTTTCCGTTCGCGGCACAATCTGAAATACTGGGATCTGTCCGAGTATCTTGGACTGGGGCCGGGCGCACATTCGTTTATGAACGGGCGGCGGTTTGCATTTGCGCGGGATATCAAGGCGTATATCGGCGGCGAGGATATTCTGCGGGACGAGGAAGAGGTGCCGACGTTCCAGCGGCAGGGAGAATACCTGATGGTGCGCCTGCGCACGTCGGATGGGGTTGATTTTCTGGACCTGGAAAAGCGGTATAACATTGATTCCACGCCCTATGAGGAAGCGTTCCGCAGTTTGATGGGACAGGAGCTGGTCGCCCACCGAGGCACCCGATGGTACCTGACGGAAAAAGGATTTCTGGTATCAAACAGCATTATCAACACTGTCGTAGAGGCAGGGCAGAAACAGATGGAGGGTTGAGAAACACCTCCGTTTGAAATAAACCAAACCACTATTTTGGAGGAATACAGTATGCGCGCAGTTATTACAGTGGTCGGCAAAGACCGCACGGGCATCATTGCCAAAATTTCGGATACGCTGTACCGGCATGAAGTCAATATTGTCGATATTTCGCAGAACGTTATGGAAGACATGTTCGCCATGGTCATGCTGGTCAATATTGATAAATGTACGGTTGACTTCAACCATCTGGCCGACGTGCTGGACGAGGTGGGCGAGGACCTCGGCATGAAGATTCATACCATGCATGAGGATATCTTTGACGCGATGCACAAAATATAAAGTGGAAAATGGATGAGGAAGGCGCGCTGTACAGGCGCTGCCGGCAGTGCATTTTCAATGAAAAAACGGAGTTTTTGCCATGTCTATGATCAACACAAAAGATATTTTGGAGACCATCAAGATGATCGAGGAAGAGCATCTTGACATCCGCACCATTACGATGGGCATTTCGCTGCGCGATTTGGCGGCGGACGATGTGCATGTACTTGCTGACAAGATTTATGACAAGGTGACCCGCCGCGCAGAAAACCTTGTTGCCACGGGCGAGCAGATTGAGCGCGAATTGGGCATCCCGATCATCAACAAGCGCATCTCGGTCACGCCGATTGCGATGAT
Source organism: Agathobaculum sp. (assembly GCF_050946325.1). Taxonomy (GTDB): domain Bacteria; phylum Bacillota; class Clostridia; order Oscillospirales; family Butyricicoccaceae; genus Agathobaculum. The sequence continues at coordinate 21,003 of NZ_JBMNUP010000002.1, forward strand.
CGGCGCAACCTCGTCTGCAAACAGCTATGTGCCGCTGGCCAAAGCGCTGGACCGCGCCGCTGCGACGACGGGCGTCAATTTTGTGGGCGGATTTTCCGCGCTGGTGCAGAAGGGCTTTGCCAAGGGCGATGAAATCCTGCTTAACTCCATTCCGGAAGCGATGGCGGAAACTAATCTGGTTTGTTCGTCGGTCAACGTTGCTTCCACCAAGGCCGGCGTCAATCTGGACGCCATCGGTCTGATGGGGCGCATCATCAAGCAGACGGCGGAGCTGACAAAGGACAACGATTCGATGGGCTGCTCCAAGCTGGTTGTCTTTGCAAACGCTGTGGATGACAACCCGTTTATGGCGGGCGCGTTCCACGGCATTGGCGAGCCGGAAACCGTGATTAACGTCGGCGTATCCGGCCCGGGCGTTGTGCAGTCTGCCATCCGCCGGGCGGGCGACTGCTCAATCGGCGAAGTGGCGGATGTGATTAAAAAGACGGCGTTCAAAATTACCCGTATGGGCCAGCTCGTCGGCGCGCTTGCCAGCCAGCGGCTGGGCGTGCCGTTCGGCATTGTGGACCTGTCGCTTGCGCCGACGCCGGCCATCGGCGACTCAGTTGCGCGTATTCTGGAAGAGGTTGGTCTGGAAGTCTGCGGCTGCTGCGGCACAACCGCCACGCTGGCCATGCTCAATGACGCGGTGAAGAAGGGCGGCGTCATGGCGTCCTCGTCGGTTGGCGGCCTGTCGGGCGCGTTCATTCCGGTGTCGGAGGATGAGGGCATGATTGCCGCTGCGCAGTCGGGCGCGCTGACGCTTGAAAAGCTGGAAGCGATGACGGCGGTCTGCTCGGTCGGTATCGACATGGTCGCGGTGCCGGGCGACACGACGGCAGAGGTGATTTCTGGCCTGATTGCGGACGAGATCGCCATCGGCGTGGTCAATTCCAAGACCACTGCGGTGCGCGTGATTCCGGCGATTGGAAAGAAAGTGGGCGATATGGTCGAATTTGGCGGCCTGCTGGGTTCTGCGCCGATTATGCCCATCGCGACTGGTTCACCGGCGAAGTTTATCGGCCGCGGCGGACGTATTCCGGCGCCGATCCAGAGCCTGAAGAACTGATATTTACCTGTAAATGCGTTTTCGATAAGCTAAAACGCCGTATCCATCCGGATACGGCGTTTTTTTATTCCCAGGTCTCCCAAACTGCGGGGCAGTAGCCGACCGTTGCCTGCCGGCCGTTGCGGACGATCGGGGTTTTCAAAAGCGTGCCGTCCTCCAGCAGCTTTTCCTTTTTGTCCTCGTCATAGGCAAGATAGGCGAGCGCAGCATACCCCTTGCTTTTTTCATCAATCAGCGCGTCCAGCCCGCCGACAGCCTTGCACACGCTGTCCAGCTCGCCGCGCGACATGCCCTTCTGTGCCAGATCGATCATCTGGAATTTGATGCCGCGCTCTTTAAACCAGCGCTGGGCTTTTTTGGTGTCAAAGCATTTGTTTTTGCCGAAAATCTGAATATTCATCACATCGAACTCCTTTGCCTGCATTATAGCAGAGCTTGCGCTGTAAAACAAGGCTTGACAAACTGCGTGAATTATTGTATTATGCAAATCGGACAATAATACAAAAGGGGATTTACAAATGGAAGCAACACATACCTTGGAGCGCCGCCGCGGGCTGGACGGATTTCAGCTCAAACTGTTGGCGCTGATGATTATGACGATCGACCATATCCATTATTTCGGGTCGGCTTTGCGCCCCATGCCGGAGCTGCTGACGCTGATCGGCCGCATTGCCGCACCGATTTTTGTGTTTTTCGTGGCGGAGGGCTTTGCACACACGCGCAGCCGCAAGAAATACCTGCTGCGGCTGTATATCGGCGGTGTGCTGATGTATATTGCGAATATGCTCGTCAACACTTACTGTCCGCTGCCGGGCGGGATGATTGTAATGAACGGCATTTTCACCACAATGACGGCCATTGTCATCTATCTGTGGTGGATTGAAAATATGCAAAAGCGCTGGCGTGAAGGCAAAAAAGGACGTGCGGTGCTCTATGTGTTTGCTATGGCGGCGCTGCTGCTTTCCATCGTGCTGGTGGGCTGGTTGTCAGGGATCTCGCCGGCCGCTGCGCGGGTCGCGATTATGCTGATTCCCGGCCCGATGTGGTGCGAGGGCGGCGTGATGTTTGTGATTATCGGCATTGGGTTTTATTACTGCCGGAACAGCAGGCGGGCGCTCGCCGTTTTTTATACGTCGGTTCTGCTGGCGCTGGCGGCAGTGCAGCTCATGTTCTCCTCTATGGAGATGTTTCTGTCGGTTGTGCCGTCTTTGTTTTTCATGTGGCTGGCGCTGCCGCTGCTTCTGCTGTATAACGGGCGGCGCGGACGCGGGATGAAATATCTGTTTTATGCGTATTATCCCGCGCATGTGTATACGCTGGCAATCGCAGCCTCGCTCTTGGCAAGGTAAGGAACAGCTTGTCGGAAAAACGAAGTTTTTCGGCAGCCTCAAAAAAAGGACGCTTAAGCGTCCTTTTTTTGAATGTGCGGCACCCCATAGGTATGTGTCAGCGGGAAGAACAGCACACAACAGAGCGCGGCGGCGCGGCCCAGCTCGCACAGCAGCAGGGGAACGGCGAAGAATACCTCGCCGCGGCGGGCAAAATCGCCGATGGCGGCAAGACCGGCGGCTGAAAAATTGGGATATGGCAGCAGCGCCGCCGTGTGCGGCCCGAGCAGGAGCAGCGCGCGCAGCGAAATCAGAGCGAACAGCGCGCCGCCGGCTGCCAGCCCGCGGGAGGCGGCGCCGGAGAGCTTGTCCGGCAGAGAGAGGGACAGCGTAAGCGCGCCGGGCAGCATGGCGGAAAGCAGCTGTCCGGTCAGCGGCAGCAGCGTGCCGTCCGGCGGCTGCCAGTAGGCGACGCGCAGATCGCCGAGCGTGAGAATGCCGGATAACACGAGGATGATGCCGGCGGTCCAGACGGCCGGCATCGCCCACATAGCGCAGCGGTTCAGGCCGCTTGCGGCCAACAGCACCGCGCAAACGGTCAGCAGCAGTACCAAACTCCACAGCGGCCGGCCGGTAAATACCGTGCTGCGCAGAAACAGCGCCATACGGGCGAACGAGCGGGTCAGCGGCCAAAGCGCTGCCAGTGCAAGCACCCAGCGCAGCGGCGGGTGCCGGTGCATGAGCGGGGCGATTTGCGCACCGGCCGCGCATATCAGCGCACAGACCAGGCTGGCGAGCGCCGCGGCATACATGGTTTGTCCGTTGACGGAGACATACAGAATTTCACTGAGCGGAAGCAGCGCAAACAGCGCTGCGCCCCAACGGGGGAATAACCGTTCACGCATGGCTGCCGCCTCCTATCTCGCTGCCGTCCAGAAAGCAGGAGAGCCGCTCGCGGGCAAAGACCGCGGTGCCTGCGGGTGCGGTTTGACCAAACGCATCCACCCGCAGGGCGGGCAAGATGGCGGTGCCGTCGGCGTGCAGGGCTTCTGCGGTGCGGTAAAGCGGCATATCCGGCAGCGTGCCCGCGCTGGCCGAGCGGTCAAGCAGTTCGGAAAGCGCGAAAACCTCGCCGCTCGCCTTCATCAGCTCGTCTGCCGCCCCCTCCCGCACAACGGCAACGCGCAGCGAAAGGCGCACGTCGTTGTGCTGGCACAGATAGTCGGCCAGCGCAAGGATGCTGTCCTGCGCGACCTCCTCGGAGAGCAGCAGCACCTGCGCATGGCTCAGATACAGTTCACCCGGCAGCAGGTTTTCGATGCCGCGGAGCAGCGCAGGCAAATCGCGGCCTGCGGCGGAAAGATACGAGGGCGCCGCGGGTTCGTCCAGGCTGTCCTGCCGCACCAGCTCGGCAGTCAGGCGGTAGCCGTCCTCCGTGCGGTCAAGCGCAAGTGCGGATACGGGTGAAACTTCCTGCGAGCAGCCGCAGAGCAGCAGCAGGATAAACGGTAATAAAAGGCGTTTCAATGGTGAGTCCCCCTTCGGTTGTCCCGTTTGACGGGAAAGCGGTCATTCCGCATAAAAAACCATGGCGCACGCAGCCAGGCATCCTCCTGTTCGGCCTGTATGCGCGGAACCAGGTTGAGCATATACGGCACGGAGCAGGAGTGCATGCGGCAGAGCGAGATCAGGATAAGTCCCAGACCAAAACCGACGCCGTACAGGCCGTAGGCCGCGCCGGCCGCCAGCAGCCCGAAGCGCAGATAAAGCGATGCGGTTTGCAGTTTGGGCGCCATCAGGCCGGTGACGCCTGCGATGGCGACGACAATAACGGTTGGCGCCGCGGCAAAGCGCGCAGTGACGGCAGCCTGTCCAAGAACAAGGCCGCCGACGATGCTCATGGTTTGTCCAACAATGCCCGGTGTTCGCGCGCCGGCCTCTTTGAGCGCTTCCAGTACAAGCAGCAGCAGAAACGTTTCCCATCCGATCGGAAGCGGTACGCCGCGCTGCGCCGCAGATACCGCGAACAGCAGGCGCGACGGCACAAGCTCTCTGTGATAAAGCAGAAGCGAAATATAAACGGCGGGGAAAACAATGGTGCAGAGAAAGCCCAGCAGGCGCAGCAGTCGCGTCAGGCCGGAATGGAGAAAGCTGATATAGTAATCATCGTTGGATTGGAAGCACTCCTGGAACAGGAAAGGCGCGGTCAGCACCACAGGGCTGCCGTCTGTCACAATGGCACAGCGCCCTTCCAGCAGGCGGGAGGCCACGACGTCGGGCCGCTCGGTCGTGCCCAGGGTGGGGAAAGGGGAAAAACGGTGGTCGCGGATGCGCTCTGCCAGATAGTTGGAGTCAAGCACGCTGTCTATATCAAGCGCCTGCAATTTCTTTTGCAGATGACCGACCAGCCGCGGTTCGCACACGCCGGCCAGATAACACAGGCAGACGACCGTGTTGGTGCGTGTGCCGATGCGCAGAAAGGAAAATTTGAGCCGGCGGTCGTTCAGCCGGCGGCGGATGAGCGCAAGATTGGGCATAAAGCATTCGGTAAACCCTTCGCGCGGACCGGACAGCACCCGTTCGTTTTCCGGCTCGCTGATCGAGCGGAGGGAAAAACCTTTGGTGTTGACTACGACCGGCCGCGCGTCCCCTTCGGTGAACACAATGGTATCGCCGTACAGAAAAGAGGAGAACAGTTTGTCAGAGTCGGTCTCCACGCGGCTGTCGTTTACCTGCAAAAGCGTCTGCGCCAGCTCGTCGGCGGTCATATGCCGGCGGTCCGAGCAGACGATTGGACGGATGATGCTTTGGTTGATCGCAAGCGCATTCACCATGCCGTCGAAGAAAAAGATGGCGCAGCGCAGGCCGTGCGGGCTTTTTGCGCGGCGCACAACCATGGTATTGTCTCCCTGAAAGACGGACTGCATCAATCGAATGTTTGTCTCCAGATCGGTTGAAAAAACGATGGTTTCCATCGGCACACCCCTGAAAAGACCGGATGGTCATTATTCTGCTTCCGGTGAAAGCAGCACAGGTATTTTGTACAAAAAACGGGAGTTTATACATGATTCAGTTCATCTGACAATACATCGCCCAACAGGCGGACAGCGGCGAGCGCTTCGGTCATCGTGTTGCCGGAGGAACCGACTTCGACCAGCAGCGAGCCGGGGGATGCGTGCTGGTTAAACCGTTGCGTGCGCAGGTTGACCGGCCGCATCAGCCCGGGATAGGCGCGGTTGAGCTGGTATTGCAGGCCGGCGACGTGGTTCAGGTTGTCGCGCCAGTCGGGGTGATACAGGCCGCCTTCGTCCGTGCCGACGACGAACATGAGCTGTGCCATTTCGGTTCCGTCAATGGTGCAGGCGGTTTTATAGGCGCGGCCGTCGTCGGTCAGAATCGAATCGCGGTGCAGGTCAATGACCATGCGGATAGACGGATATTCGGCAAGCGCCTGTTCGGTTGCGGCAAGCGAGCGGTCGTATGCGCCCGAGTAAGCCGGCGAGTCAAAAATATCACGGATGTGAACGGTCTGAATACCGTTTTGCTCCAGTACGCTTTGCAGCTCATCGCCTACGCGGACAACGTTGAAGCGGGTGTCGGTGGTGCGCTCGGTTTCCGTCGGCGTATAGGGGAAGGCGGCGTCGGGCGTGTAGCTTTCGCTGCCGTGCGTATGTACAATCAGCACCTGCGGACCGCTGCCTTCGGCATGGATGGCAGCGTCTGCGGCAAGGCATGCGGCAACGTTGACCTCGTAGGAGGTTTCGTTGTTGACGGTGACGGTTGCGGCTTTGTCAGCGGCAGAAAGCACGGGCGCATCGTTGGGCTCGGGCAGCGGGATATAGGTGTTTTCGGCTACGGCGCTGTCTGCGGATTCGTCCAGGGCGGAAGCGGCGGTCCGAGGAGCAAGCACTGCGGCTTCCTCGGGCGCAAGCCCAAGCTCCAGCGCGACGGCGCGCGTGATAAAACTGTTGTTGTGTGCAAGGCTGTCCAGCAGTTCGTCTGCCGCCGTTTCACCGCCTGCATGTGCAAACAGCAGCAGAGAAGCCGCCGTGCAAAGCGCCGCGGCTGCGGACAGGCCGATGCTGCTGCGCTTTCTGTAAAATTTTCTGTGTCGTCCCATCGCGCCACCTCCTGCATTTGCTTCTATCATACGCGGTGCGGCGCGCGAGTAGACCAGAATTCTGACGACTGTTCAGGACAGGTACAGGTCGATTTCTTCGACAGTAAGGTGGGGATGCAGCGCTAGATTGATGGCGTAACCGATCAGGCGGGAAATGTCCGCAACTTCGCGGTCAATATCGCGCGTGGTAATCATCACCGGGCGGGACAGGTCTTCAAGCGCTTCGCAGCCGGACCCCGCAAGCTGCGCGGTGATTTCGTGGGCGAGCGTAGCGCCGTCCACCACAGTTGGCACGCCGATGGCAATGACGGGAACACCGAGCGTCTGCGGTCCCAGAGCCGCCCGTGCATTTCCCACACCGGAGCCGGGCGTAATACCGGTATCGGTGAGCTGCACCGTGCGCACCAGGCGGGAAAGACGGCCGGCGGCCAGCGCGTCCACCGCCAGTACGGCAGCGGGCTGTATCCTGTCCAGCACGCCGCAGATCACTTCGCCGGTTTCCACGCCGGTCTGCCCAAGCACGCCTGGGGCGAGCGCGGAGACCGGCCGCCATCCGGCAAACATATCGGGGGCCTGTGCAACCAGGTGGCGCGTGGCAATCACATGGTCAACCGCCTGCGGGCCGATGGCGTCGGGCGTAATCATGCGGTTGCCCAAGCCGACAACCAGAGCAGGGCCGCGCTGTGCCTTTTCGGGCAGCAGTTCGCGCAGCAGCGAACAGAGCGCGCGGCAGGCGCGCGGAAAGGCGTCCTCCTCCCTGTGCAGCAGCGCGTCCAGCTCAAAGGTCAGATAGCGGCCCTGCGGCTTGCCGGTTTGCTGCGCGGCATGCAGGCTCAGCACATCTACCTCGTGTACGGCAAAGCCTTCCATGGTTCTTTCGCTGCGGCGAATGTGCTGTCCGCCTTCTGTTTGCCGGAAATTTTCAACCGCTTCGACTGCAAGGTCGGTGCGGAATGCCATAAGCACCACTCCTTTTACGGTATTTTGCTGCCTTCAGGATTTTTTTATGCGATACAGGTGAAAAAACTCTTGCAATTTGCAAATTATAATGGTATAGTAGAACTACTGACGAATAGAGAACGAAGGAGGTGTTTTCGGAATGCCCAATATCAAATCTGCAAAGAAGCGCGTGCTGGTGAATGCAACCAAGGCGATGAACAACCAGATGGCCAAGAGCGAGCTGAAGACTACGCTGAAGAAGTTTGACGCTGCTGTTGTCGGCGGTGATAAGGCGAAGGCTGCGGAGGCTTATACGACTGCTGTTAAGGCGGTCGATCAGGCGGCTGCCAAGCACCTCCTGCACAAGAACAACGCGGCCAACAAGAAGAGCAAGATGACGATCAAGCTCAACGGCATGGCGTAATTCATAGCTGTGATAAGGACACCTCGGAGCAAAAGCTTCGGGGTGTTTTTGTTTTGCCTGCAAATTATTTAGACAAACATCAAAATGAATATTGACAGAAGAAACCGCGCAGAGTATCATTTGTTTAGATAAATATCTAAATGATGGACGGGTGCAGGGCTGCCTGTATGCAGCGAAACCGGGGCGCGCTGTCCAAAAGGGAAAGGGGAAGCGTGGAATGGGTTTTCAGCAGAGTTTTAAGGCGCTCAGCGATCCGACGCGGCGCGAAATACTCGCGCTGCTGCGGGCGGGGCCAATGGCCGCGGGCGATATTGTGGCGCATTTCCATGTGTCGGGCGCAACGGTGTCGCACCACCTGTCGATTTTAAAGGAGGCAGGGCTGGTGCTGGATGAGCGCAGGGGAAAGTACATCTATTATGAGCTGAATATGTCCGTGGTGGACGAGATACTGGAATGGTTTACCGCATTGAAAGGAGAAGGATGAGATGAAGAAAGTCACAAAAATGCAGATTTTCGCCTGGGTGCTGGCGGTGCTGCCGCTGGTGCTGGTCGCAGCGGTATATAGCCGCCTGCCGGCGGAAATACCGATGCAGTGGGATTTTGGGGGACAGGTCAGGTATGGGGCAAAATGGCAGATCTGGGGGGTGGCAGGCCTTGCGCCGGTGATGGCGGTATTGTTCTCTGTGTTGCCGGTGGTTGACCCCAAAAAACGCAATTATCGTAAGTTCAGGGTGTCTTATGACTTGTTTCAGGTGCTGATGATGCTGTTTCTGCTGGCGATGGTGGGCATCTGCGTGACAGAGGCCCTGTGGCCGGATACCGTAAATGTATCCATGGCGGTTTGTCTGCTGTGCAGCCTGCTGTTTGTGTTTTTGGGCAACGTGATGCCCAAATTCCGGCCCAATTTTTACTGCGGCATTAAAAACCCATGGACATTATCGAGCGAAACGGTCTGGACGCGCACGCATCGGCTGGGGGGACGGATGATGTTTGCAGCAGGGCTGATTGGGCTTGCCGGTGCGTTTGTTCCCAACAACTATGCGCGGTTTGCGCTGCTTTTTGTGCCGGTAATGGCGGCCTGTATTGTCCCTTCTGTGAAAAGCTATTTCTGGTACAGGGCAGAGTCGAAGGGATAACGGCCTTGGCAATCAGCCGGAGAAAATGCAAACCTGGAAGAAAATTGATGGGAAATAGGGCAAAAAAGAGGCAGAAAAAGGAAACGACAGCATTTTTAGTCAATATTTAACTTGCAAAGTGGGGATGAATGTGCTATAATTTTGCAGTAAGTTTGCATGGGTGGCGATACCGACCTGTGTTTGAAACCTACTGCAAGGAGAAGATTATGAAAAGAACGCGTAAGCTGATAGCAGCGCTGCTGCTGGCGGCCGTCGCTGCGGCGAGCGGGGTTACGGCCGCGCTCGCGACGGACACCACAAGCACCTATGCGTATCTTCCTGATCACTCTGTTTATTTCTATGATGTTGCAGAGGGATATTCCTGGGCCCATAGGGAGATTGACGCACTGGCGCTGAACGGCGTGGTACAGGGCAGCGGCAACCATTTGTTTTATCCGGGCAACCAGATCACACGCGCCGATTTTATTGTGATGCTGGACCGTGCGTACGGCATGAGTGAGGCGATGGACAGCGGTTTGATTTCGTCCAAAGGCTCGTTCAGCGATGTGCCGGCAGGTTCCTATTACAGCAAGGCAGTCACTGCTGCCAAGGCTTTTGGCATTGCCACGGGCACCAAGGACGGCCGCTTTCTTCCGAAGAACAAAATGACGCGGCAGGATGCGATGGTGTTCCTCAAGCGGACGATTGACTGCACGCCGCTCACGCTGCAAACGGGCGCCATTTCCGGATTTTCCGATATCAATCAGATTTCCGGTTATGCCAAAGAGGCGGTTAACGCACTGGTGATTGCGCAGGTAATCGGCGGCTCGAACGGCAAACTCAACCCGAAAGCCATGGTAACGCGCGCGGAAATGGCTGTGATGCTGTATCGCGCCACCCATCTGATTGCGCAGGACAGCGGCACTTTTTATGAAAAGCGCGGGGATGTGGTAAACGTCTGCATCGGTGCGCAAAGCTATTGCGACGTTGTGATTGACAACTATGACCCCACCGTGCATTACGGCGAACTGATGCGTTATTCCAAGCTTTGGCAGGAGGGCGGCGTTACCTATATTACGCTGGAAGAGAATCAGGCGATTGACCGCGAAGGCGTTTACAGCAGAGGCGAACTGATTCTGAGCGGCGCATCGGCAGAGGACGGAGCGGCGACCTATCCGGTTGCGGCGAACTGCGTTGCAATTGATGTGACCTCCACTTATCACCAATTGGAGCGGCCTGTGAGCACGGGCGGCGAATATCGGTATTGTTACCCGTCGGTTGTCAACGGCGAAGTGACCGTGATTTACTATACGAAGTAAAAAGTTCCCACCGGAAACGGTGGGAACTTTTTTGCTATATGGCATGTGAGGCCGGCCGGAGCGCAGCATAGAGGCCGCCGCAATATGCAATGACATGGCGCATGGCGGGCGAGATCCACTTATCGCGATGATGCAGCAGCTGAAGCCAAATGTCAATATCAAAATCGGTAACCGGCAAATAGGTCAGTGCGCCGCACCGGACCCAGTTTTCTGTAGCATAATCGGGCAGAAAAGAGATACCGATATCCTGTTCGACCAGCCGGCAGATCTGGTCTGTATTGCTCAATTCCACCACAGGGGATACCTCCAGCGAGCGTGCGGCCAGGCGTTCATCCATCAGGCGGCGGTAACTCATACCCTTTTCCGTCAGCAGAAAGGGATAGGAGAGCAGCTCTTCCACGGAAAGCTGCCGCCGCCCGGCAAGCGGGTGCCCTGTGCGGGCAACAAAGTGCATCGGAAGCTGCTTTTCCTGCACAATGACATATTCTGCATGGTAGATATGGTTGTCCAGCGTAACGACCAGATCGGTTTCGTTGCGGTTGAGCAGGCGGAACATTTCTTCCGTGCCCGCAGTGATGATTTTGAGCGTGATGTTGGGGAATTGTCTGCGGAATCCCTGAAAATCGCCGTCAAAAAAGGCCGGACAAAGGGAATCGGCCATGGCAAGCCGGATGTGTCCGGCAGCCTCCGGTTCATCTTTGAGCATCTGCGTCAGGTCGCGCTCCAATTGGATGATTTGCTGCGCGTATTGCAGCACTTCGCGGCCGCGGCCGGTCAGACTGACGGTGTGATTGATCCGTTCAAACAGGCGCACGCCAAGCTCGTTCTCAAGCTGCTTGATGTGAAAAGAAACCGTGGACTGCGAGTACCCCAGCGTTTCCCCTGCGCGGGTGAAGCTGCTCAGCTCGGCAGCATACAAAAAAGTTTTCAGGCTTCGGATATCCATGCGGCCCTCCATGATTTGAAAATTCGATTTGATAAAATGATATTATCAATTTTACTAATCCTGATTTATACTATATAATAAAAGTCGACAGATTACAAGTCCCGAGGGGGGACTGATGCGGAGGAAGAGGAATGCAGGTCATCATCAATGTAATTGAAGCCATTTACGGCTTTCTGTGGAACGATTTTATTGTGCTGCCGCTCCCCAGCGGCGGAACGCTGGGATTGCCGCTGCTGGCAATTTTGCTGCTGCCTACGGGATTGTATTTTACCATTCGCTCCCGTTTTCTGCCCATCCGTCTGTTTCCGCAGATGGTGCGCGTAACGCTGGAGCGGCGCGGGCGAAAGGGCAGCGGTGCGCTCTCCGGCCTGCAGTCGCTGATTGTATCGACTGCAACGCGGGTCGGCATGGGCAACCTGGTCGGCGTAGTGGCGGCGATTTCGGCCGGCGGCGCAGGCGCTGTGTTTTGGATGTGGATTACCGCGCTGATGGGTTCGGCAACCGCGTTTGTTGAGGGTACATTGGCACAGATTCATAAGGAAAAGGATCCGCTGTACGGCGGTTACCGCGGCGGTCCTGCCTATTATATCCACAATTTTATGGCAAAGCGCAGAGGCGGGGATACCAAGCGCCGCAGTCTGCTGGCGATCGGTTTTGCAATTTCCGGCCTGATTTGCTGGTGCGGCATCAGTCAGGTAATCGGCAACTCGGTTTCGGATGCGTTTGAAAACGCTTTCCACATCCCGCCGCTGTATACGACGATTGTACTGGTAGCAATTTCGGCGGTTATCGTGCTGCGCAAGAATGCAACGGTCAAGGTGCTGGATATTCTGGTTCCGGTGATGGCAGGCTGCTATCTGATTTTCACCCTGTTTATTATGATTAAAAATATCGGTCAGATGCCGGCCGTGTTCAGCCGGATTTTTTCGGAAGCCTTTGGCCTGCGTCAGGTTGCGGCCGGCGGCTTCGGCGCAGTGCTGATGAACGGTGTAAAGCGCGGCCTGTTCTCCAACGAGGCTGGCTCCGGCTCGGCGCCCTGCGCGGCAGCGGCGGCAGAAACCGATCATCCGGTCAAGGTTGGTCTGATGCAGGCTTTCGGCGTGTTCATTGACACCATTGTGATTTGCAGCTGCACTGCGATGATTATGCTGCTTGCGCCGGAAAACGTCACCGAGGGTCTGGTTGGCATGGATCTGCTGCAGGCGGCTATGCAGTATCACTCCGGCAGTTTCGGCGTGGTATTCATTGCAGCAACGCTGTGGCTGTTCAGCTTTTCCACCTTTATCGGCATCCTGTTCTATGCGCGCTCCAATGTATCCTATCTGTTTGGCGATAAGTGGTTGCCGCAGACCGCTTATAAGGTGCTGGCGCTGATCATGCTGTTTATCGGCGGCTTGGCAGCGTATACGTTTGTATGGGATCTGGGCGATGTCGGCATTGGCCTGATGACGCTGTTTAATCTGGCGGTCATCTTCCCGCTGTCAAAACAGGCGCTGGATTCGCTGCATGATTATGAAGAAAAATACCTTGGCCGAAGGAAAAAAGAAAAGTAAGCGTTTCATAAGAAAAACCCCGCAGACGTTGGTCTGCGGGGTTTTATTTATTCAGCGGGATTTTCTGCAAGGGCCGCGGCAAAGCGCGCATGCGCTTCCGGCCAGACGCGCTTGAGTGTGACAGGGCGTTCGGATGCGGCGTCAAGAAAGCCGTGGCGGCTTTCGCCGGTGCAGCAAAGCATGCCGGCGGCGTTATAAATTTTGTAGCCGAGCGTCATTTTGGCGCCCGTGTAGGCAAGTACCTGCACATGGATGGAAACTGTTTCCGGAAAACGGACCATGTGACGGTATTCGCAGGAAAGACTGAGCACGGGGCTGGAATAGCCGCGCTGCTCAAATACATCATATCCGCAGCCGAGCTGCTCAAGCAGATCGACGCGCGCCTCTTCAAACCAGCGGATGTAGTTGGAGTGGTGGACGATGCCCATGCCGTCAGTTTCGTAATACTGCACTTTGTGAAGATAGGGGTTCATAAGAATGCCTCCGATGCAAAGATAAGAGATCAAGGGGAAGAAGATGCGGCGTTTTTTTGAAAAAATGACAGCAAGCGATTACAGCATATATTGCCAGAGACAATACAGCACAAGAAGATGAACCGGATAAAAAGCATAGCAGCTGTACTGGAACGCTTTGGAGTGGTAGCCCTGCCTGCCGCGATACAGCCAGATGGGGATGAGCGCCAGCAAAGCAAACCCCTGCTGCATGATTTTGATTTCGTAGCCTGCAATCATTACGGGGTAAAAATAGCTGCCGAGAATATAAATATTCAAAAAGGCCAGACATACCGCCTGTCCGATCAGACACCGCCAATTTCTGCCGTGAAAGAAGTAAAAGGTCAGGACCATCAGGACGCCAGCACCGAAGTAATCCACCATGGTGATCGTTCCAAGCCCATAGGCGCAAAGCACAATGGCGGGGAGGAGGAGCCAGGTTATCCATCGCTTTTTGCAGGTTTTGGCTTTTTCGCATGCCAAAACAGCAAGCAGGCCGATTAAAAATGTCCAAAGCACATTCTGGTGGAACGGATAGAAAACCGAACTTCCATAAATCAGATCAAACGGTATTTCCGAAAGAAGGGCAAAGACGAGAATTCTGACAATATAGTTTCGGAGGTTGGATGTGTGAAAGTAGCCTTCAACAATGCAAAAGGCAAAAAGGGGGAACGCGATACGTCCGATGCAGGTCATCCACTCCTGATACGGAAATAATGTAGCCCACAGATGATCGCACAGCATGAATGCCATGGCCAAAAGGTGGAGGTGAAAAGAAGAGAGTCCCGTTGGTTTCTCCTGTGCCATATGCTTGCTCCTCTCAATATTGATATTGCGGGATTGGTTGCTGGATATGCCGCAGCGCAGAGATATGCGCATGGCTCACTAAGCAGATTGTACCATATCAGCGCGGGCAATGCCAGATACGCTTTGGTAAAAGAAAAAACTGCCTCCGATTATTCGGAGGCAGTGAAGGCTGGTGTCAAGCAGGGGATATGGCAAACCTCTTTGCTTACTTGAAGTATTTCACGCCGTTCTCAAAAATCGGCTGATACTTTTCACCGTAAATGTTCTTGCCGACAAACGGGCTGTAACGCTCGGTGTGGCCCATCTTGCCCAGCACGCGGCCGTCCGGCGAGGTGATGCCCTCAATCGCGCACAGCGAGCCGTTCGGGTTCCATGCGATATCCATAGACGGTTCGCCGGACAGATCGGTATACTGGAAGGCGACCTGACCGTTCTGCACAAGCTGATCGATGACATGCTGCGGGGCAACAAAGCGGCCTTCACCGTGGGAAATGGCGATCGAGTGCAGGTCGCCGACCTCGCAGGAGGACAGCCACGGGCTCTTGACGGACGCCACGCGGGTGGTGACATAGCGGCTCTGGTGGCGGCCGATGAGGTTGAAGGTCAGCGTCGGGTCGTCGCCGGTCATTTCGTCGCGGATTTCGCCGTAAGGCACCAGGCCCAGCTTGATGAGCGCTTGGAAGCCGTTGCAGATGCCGAGCATCAGGCCGTCGCGCTTACCGAGCAGCTCGTGGATGGAATCCTTGATGCCCGGGCCGCGCAGGAACGAGGCGATGAACTTGCCCGAGCCGTCCGGCTCGTCGCCGCCGGAGAAGCCGCCCGGCAGAATGACCATCTGTGCCCGGCGGACAGCGCTTTCCAGCTGCTCGGCGCTTTCTGCCAGTGCGTCGGCAGAGAAATTGCGTACGACGATGATCTCAGCCGCACCGCCTGCATTTTCCACCGCGCGGGCGGTATCATACTCGCAGTTGGTGCCCGGGAAGACCGGAATAACAGCCAGAGGCTTTGCCGACTTGACAGCCGGCGCCTTGCCGCTGCGTGCAGCATAGGATACCTTGACGAGGTGTTCGTCCGAAGCGTTCGCCCTGGTCGGGAACACGCTTTCCAGACGGCCTTCAAACGCTTCGGTCAGCGCGTCGATCGAAACGCGCTCGCCCGCAACGGTAACGGCCTCGTCCGCAGTGGTGCGGCCGACCAGCCAGTAGGCGGGCAGTTCTTCCGCGGCCTCGATCAGGATACCGCCGAAGTTCTTGAGATAAAGCGCCTCGGTCGGGAAGGATTCGTCGAACGCAAAGCCGATCTTGTTGCCGAGCGCCATTTTGCATACACCCTCGGCAATGCCGCCGGTGGTCAGCGCCCATGCGGATACGGCCTTGCCGGAAGCGATGAGATCTGCAACCTCGCTCCAGACGTGCTTCATCGTCTGGTAATCGGGCGAGCCGTCCGGGAAATACGGGGCGTCGAAGAAGTAAACCGGATGACCGGCCGCCTTGAACTCAGGCGAAATCAGGCGCGCCGCGTCCTGCGGGGCGATGGCGAACGAAACCAGCGTCGGGGGAACGTCCATATCATCGAACGAGCCGCTCATGGAGTCCTTGCCGCCGATCGCGCCGAGGCAGAGCTCTTCCTGCGCGGTGTAAGCGCCCAGCAGGGCGGAAAGAGGCTTGCCGAAGCGCTTCGGGTCCTTGCCCAGCCGCTCGAAATATTCCTGGAAGGTGAGGTAGGCGGTTTCAAAGTCGCAGCCTGCTGCGACCAGCTTGGCAACCGATTCAATCACCGCGGCAGATGCGCCGAGGAAGGGGTTTTGTTCGGTATAGCAGGGGTCAAAGCCAAAGGCCATGACGGACGCGGTTTCGCACTGGCCGGAGAGTGCCGGCATGGTGGCTGCCATGACCTGCGTCGGGGTGAGCTGATATTTGCCGCCGAACGGCATGAATACCGAGTTTGCACCAATCGAACCGTCAAAGCGCTCAACAAGGCCGCGCTCCAGACAGATGCCGAGCGTTGCGGCGTGGTTCAGCAGCTTTTCCGCCTGAGTGCTGCCGGCGGGGGTGCAGGTGATGGACGGTGCGGCAAGCGGCGCGACTTCGGCGTTTACATGCTTGG
The DNA here is from genome assembly GCF_050946325.1 of Agathobaculum sp. Lineage (GTDB taxonomy): Bacteria > Bacillota > Clostridia > Oscillospirales > Butyricicoccaceae > Agathobaculum. The sequence goes on from NZ_JBMNUP010000002.1 coordinate 37,259, forward strand.
CGCAGCCGTTGGTGTTCAGGAAATCACGGGAGACATCCGCGATCAGGTTGCCGTTCCACGTCATGCACAGCCGGTTTTTGTCGGTCACCACGGCAACCTGCACGGCTTCGATGTTTTCCTTTGCGGCAGCGGCAATAAAGGCTTCCGCGTCCTTCGCGCGGACGACAACCGCCATGCGTTCCTGCGATTCCGAGATCGCAAGCTCCGTGCCGTCCAGACCGTCGTACTTTTTGGGTACTGCGTCAAGGTTGATATCCAGACCGTCAGCCAGTTCGCCGATGGCGACCGAAACGCCGCCCGCGCCGAAGTCGTTGCAGCGGCGGATCATGCGGGTGACATCGCCGTTGCGGAACAGACGCTGGATCTTGCGCTCTTCGGGCGGGTTGCCCTTCTGTACCTCGGCACCGCAGGTTTCAAGCGAGGACTCGGTGTGCTTTTTGGAAGAACCGGTGGCGCCGCCGCAGCCGTCGCGTCCGGTTTTGCCGCCGAGCAGGACGACAACATCGCCCGGCTCAGGTACTTCACGGATGACGTTTTCCAGCGGCGCCGCGCCGACGACCGCGCCGATCTCCATGCGCTTGGCAACATAGCCCGGATGGTAGATCTCGTGTACCAGTCCGGTGGCAAGGCCGATCTGGTTGCCGTAGGAGGAGTAGCCGGCTGCGGCGGTCTGGCACAGCTTGCGCTGCGGCAGCTTGTGCTCGAGCGTTTCGGAGAGCGGCACCGTCGGGTCGCCCGCGCCGGTCACGCGCATGGCCTGATAGACGTAGGAGCGGCCGGAGAGCGGGTCGCGGATCGCGCCGCCCAGACAGGTGGCTGCGCCGCCGAACGGCTCGATCTCGGTCGGGTGGTTGTGGGTTTCGTTTTTGAACATGAGCAGCCAGTCCTCATACCGGCCGTCCACAAGCGCCTTGACCTTGATCGAGCAGGCGTTGATCTCTTCGGATTCGTCGATATTTTTGAGGTAGCCGCGCTTTTTGAGCACCTTGACGCCGGCGGTCGCAATGTCCATCAGGGTGACCGGACGCTTTGCGGCCTTTTCCGCGCCGTATACTTCCACGCGGGCGGCAAGATAGCGGTCGAACGCATCCTGCACCATGGGGTCGTCGATCTGCACGCCGTCGATCTCGGTCAGGAAAGTGGTGTGGCGGCAGTGGTCGGACCAGTAGGTATCCACCATGCGCACCTCGGTGATGGTGGGGTCGCGCTTTTCCTCATCGCGGAAGTATGCCTGCAGGAAGGTGAGGTCGTCCAGATCCATTGCAAGGCCCATATTTGTCAGCAGGTCGGACAGTGCGGCCTTGTCCATATGGATAAAGCCGGTCACCGAAGCGACGGTGGTGGGGATTTCGTACTGCACATGCAGGGTTTCGGGCTTGTCCATCGAAGCCTCGCGCGCCTCAACGGGATTGATTAAGAAGCCGCGAATCTTATCCAGATCGGCGTCCGACAGCGCGCCCTCCAGCACATAGACCTTGGCTGCGGCTACCGACGGGCGCTCGCCGCCGGTCAGCAGCTGGATGCACTGGGCGCAGGAATCCGCGCGCTGGTCAAACTGGCCGGGCAGCGGCTCGACCGCCAATACGGTATGAGCGCCGGCCGGACGGGGGAAATCCTCGTCATAGCACACATCGGCCATCGGTTCGGAAAAGACAATGCCCTTTGCTTTTTCATAGGCTTCCGGGACGAGGCCCTCGGCGTCATAGCGGCAGAGGTAGCGGACATGGGTCAGGCTTTTGATCTCCAGCAGGTCGTGCAGACTGGAAAACAGGCTGCGCGCTTCTACGTCGAAGCCGGGTTTTTTCTCGGAATAACAACGATTGACGCTCATTTTATCGTGTCCTCTCATTTGGTTTTGGCATATATGTTTATTGTACCTGTTTCGGACCGATAAATCAATCGGTCAGGACGACAAAATCCGTCTGGATTCGGTAGGCTTTCTCTGCTTTTTTGCGCGAAAATCAAAACAGGGCAGAAAAACAGATGCAAAAGCGCGCGCCGGGGCGGGATGGATAGCCCTGTGACAGGCGCGGCCGGCTGTTATGACGGGAAACGGAGAAAAAACACGGCGAGCAGCAGCTTTCCCTGCTGCTGCTCTTGAAAAAACGCGCGGATGCGGTATAATAAAAACAAAGAGGGGAGCGGCAGCCGCTCCCCCTGTATCTGAAAAGCGGGCGGCGGCATGCAGCCGCTCAGGCCTGCTTACTATCAAAATATGCCGCGCCTTTCCGTGCGGTTACAGGAGGAAAAACCAATGGAAATCAAGCTGTCTCCGTCTATTCTTTCGGCGGACTTTGCCAATTTAGAGCGCGATATCAAAATCGCAACCGATGCGGGCGCGGAATATGTGCATGTGGACGTGATGGACGGACACTTTGTGCCCAATATCACCATCGGCGCGCCGGTGGTCAAGGCGCTGCGTCGCGCGACCGACAAGGTGCTGGACGTACATCTGATGATTACCGACCCCGACCAGTATCTGGACGATTTCATTAAGGCCGGTTCGGATATCATCACGGTTCACTATGAGTCCAACGGCGATACGCTGGAGCAGCTCAAAAAAATCCGTGCGGCGGGCGTCAAGGCGGCCTGTGTCATCAAGCCCAAAACGCCGGCCGAGGCGCTGTTTCCGCTGCTGCCGTACTGCGATATGGTGCTGATCATGACGGTGGAGCCGGGCTTCGGCGGTCAGGGCTTTATTCCGGAGTGCATGGACAAAATCCGCGCGGTGCGTGCGGAAATCCAGAAGCACGGCTACCAGTGTGAGCTGGAGATCGACGGCGGCGCCAAGCTGAACAACACGGCGGATATTGTTGCGGCGGGCGCGGATGTCATCGTTGCGGGCTCGGCGGTGTTCGGCGGCGATATTGCAGCCAACGTCACGGGCTTCCTCAAGGTATTTGAAGAGGGCGCGGCCAAGGCTGCGTGGAGCAAGTAAAATAGAAAAAGCACGGGCATTGCCCGTGCTTTTTTGTTTTGGAAATTGGAAGATAACATCAGTTGGCCTGCTCCTGCTGCGCCTGTGTGCAGGCGGCAAGCTGCGCCTCCAGCCAGCGGGAGATGTCACCGAACGCATCCAGCCGGCCGAGCTCATTGAGCACCTCATGGCGGGCGTCTTTATAGAAGATGACCTCGATGTTTTTCACGCCTGCGCTGCGGTAAAGGTTGACGACGCGGCGGACCCCGTCGCCATACTTGCCGACCGGATCCTTGTCTCCCGCAAGAAACAGAAGCGGCAAGGTGCGCGGCGTGCGGCGGAACGTGTGGTTGGCGTTGGCGCGCGCGCAGAGGGTATACAGATCGCGGAAGCCGGCCGCGGTGAAGATGAAATTACATTTTTCGTCCGACTGGTAGAGGGAAACGACGTCCTCATCCCGACTGAGCCAGTCAAACACCGAATGCGGCTGCTTGATTTTGCGGTTGTATCCCTTGAAGGTGATGTTTTCCAGCAGACCGCTGCGATAGGTCACGCCGCGGCTGTGCGCAATGGAATCGGCAAAGCGCGCGCCGCTGGCCGCCATGGGATTGGGCCCTGCGGTGCCGATGAGAATGCAGCCTGCCAGCCGCTCGCCGTAATCGGTCAGGTACAGGCGCGCGATGAGCGAGCCCATCGAGTGGCCGAGCAGAAAATACGGCAGATCGGCATAGCGCCGCTGCATCAGGTCTGTGAGCTGCTTGACGTCTTCGACAAGATACTTCCAGCCGTCCCGCGTGGCAAAAAAACCAAGCTCGGCATCCCGTGAAACCGAGGCGCCGTGACCGATATGATCGTTGCCGCAGACGATGAAGCCAAGGCCGCAGAGGTATTTGGCAAACGCCGTATACCGCGAAAAGTATTCGCACATGCCGTGCGAAATCTGAATAATGCCGCGGACCTCCACGTCCTCCGGAACGAGGATATAGTAGGTGACGTTGGACACACCGTTGGAGCTTTTATAAATATTTTGAGTACACTTGATATTCATAAGCACACATCCATTCGGCGGGGTAAAGTTAACTGCAAATATCATACCACAAAACTTGCCCGATGTGCAGTCATTTTGAGCAAAATTCACAAAGCGTTTATAATTTTGTTTGCTTGCTCTGACAGGGCGGGGGTGGTATAATAAAACCACTAAATAAAAATGAGGTGTCAATTATGCCGTATATTGGTATTTCTACGTCCAAGGTGCTGACGGAGGAGCAGAAAAGCGCGCTCGCTGCGGCGCTGGGTGAGAAAATCAGCCTGATTCCGAACAAGATTGAAGCCAATCTGATGGTCGATATTTCGGACGGCCATGCGATGTATCTGGGCAGCGTCAAGCGCGAACTGGCTTATGTGGATCTGCGCTGCTATGATTCGGTAGAGTTTTCCTACAAGAAGGCCTATACGGAGGCTGCGCTGGAAGCGCTGCATCAGGTTACCGGTCTTGCCAAGGACTGCATGTACCTGAACTATACCGAGTATCCGGTCTGGGGCTCCAAGGGCACTTTGAAGGGAATTGACCAGTAAAAACAGGAAAAGCCGTGCGCATGGAGGCGCGCGGCTTTTTTGCGGACAAGAATTTCCAAATTGTTTACGGGCAAATGGTTGACAGGGGCGCTGCGCTTTCCTACAATAATAAAAGGCCGAAAGGCCAAGGAAAGGTGAAAGGAATATGATACAGTCTTCAAAGGGCTCCAAAAGCCCCAAAAAACCACTGATTTTTTATTATGCAGTTACGCTGCTGGTGCTGATGCTGCTCAATGCGTTTCTGTTTCCGTCGCTGATGCAGCGGCAGGTGATTGAGATCGGCTACGGCGAGTTTTCCACCATGGTGGAAGAAGGCCGCGTGGAGCGCGTTGCCTATGACCGGACCGACCAGCAGATTGTATTTGAAGGAAAGGATGCGGAAGGGGAAGACGGCGTTTACAAAACCGGTATTTTCCCAGACGACGGCCTGTATGAGCGGCTGGATAAGGCCGGTGTTGATTTCGCAGCGGAGATCCCGACCAAGACCTCGCCGCTGCTGACCCTGCTGATCAGCTATGCGCTGCCGATTATCATTATCATCCTGTTCGGCCAATGGCTGAATAAACGGATGATGAAAAACATGGGCGGCAACGCAATGACCTTTGGCAAGGCCAATGCAAAAATCTATGCGGAAACCGAAACCGGCAAAACGTTTGCCGATGTTGCCGGACAGGATGAGGCCAAGGAAGCGCTGACGGAAATCGTTGATTTTCTGCACAACCCAGGCAAATACGCCTCCATCGGCGCCAAACTGCCCAAGGGCGCGCTGCTCGTAGGCCCGCCGGGCACGGGCAAAACGCTGCTGGCCAAAGCGGTAGCGGGCGAAGCGCATGTGCCGTTTTTCTCCATCTCCGGCTCTGAATTTGTGGAGATGTTTGTCGGCATGGGCGCGGCCAAAGTGCGGGATCTGTTTAAGCAGGCCGGCGAGAAAGCGCCCTGTATTGTGTTTATTGATGAGATTGATACCATCGGCAAAAAGCGTGACGGCGGCGGCTTCGGCGGCAACGATGAACGCGAGCAGACGCTCAACCAGCTTTTGACCGAGATGGACGGATTTGACGGCACCAAGGGCGTTGTCATTCTGGCGGCGACCAACCGGCCGGAATCGCTCGATCCGGCCCTGCTGCGCCCCGGCCGGTTTGACCGCCGGATTCCCGTGGAACTGCCCGATTTGCAGGGACGCGAGGCCATTCTGCGGGTACACGCCAAGGATGTGCTCATGACGGGACGCATTGACTTTGCGGCGATTGCCCGCGCAACTTCGGGCGCGTCGGGCGCAGACCTTGCCAATATCATCAACGAAGCCGCGCTGCGCGCAGTCCGGCTGGGGCGCAATGCCGTAACGCAGGCGGACCTGGAGGAAAGCGTGGAAACGGTCATTGCAGGTGCGCAGCGCAAAAATGCGGTGCTTAGCCCCAAGGAAAAGGAGATTGTCGCCTATCACGAAATCGGGCATGCGCTGGTTGCCGCCCGGCAGACGGATTCTGCGCCGGTCACCAAAATTACCATCGTGCCGCGCACTTCGGGCGCGCTGGGTTATACCATGCAGGTGGATGAGGGCGAGCGCTATCTGATGACCCGCGAGGAAATTGAGAACAAACTGGCGACGCTGACCGGCGGCCGCGCGGCGGAAGAGCTGATTTTCGGCTCGATTACAACGGGAGCGTCCAACGATATTGAGCAGGCCACCAAGCTGGCCCGCGCAATGATCACGCGCTACGGCATGAACCGGAAATTTGATATGGTGGCGCTGGAAACGCTGAATAACCCGTACCTATCGGGAGATACCTCGCTGGCATGCTCGCCGGAGACGGCGGCGCAGATTGACCAGGAGGTGATCGCGGCCGTGCGGACCGCGCACGAAAAGGCCATCGGCCTGCTGCGGGAGAATATGGAGGCGCTGCACCGCCTGGCGCATTTCCTGCTGGAAAAGGAAACCATTACGGGCGAAGAATTTATGAATATGCTGGGCAAAGAATAAATTCTGCCAAATAAAAAAGCTGTCATTCTGTGGAATGACAGCTTTTTTTATGGATGATTTAAGTCCCAGTCGATGGGGGAGACGCCGTTTGCCTCCAGAAAAGCGTTGCATTTGGAGAAATGCCTGCATCCGAAAAAGCCGCCCGACGCCGAAAGCGGCGAAGGATGCACGCTTTCCAGCACCAGATGCTGCGGCGCGGTGATGAGGCTCTTTTTGGAGCGCGCGTTGCCGCCCCAAAGCAAAAAGACGATCGGCTGCTCATGCGCGTTGAGTTTTTGAATGACATGGTCGGTAAAGGTGGTCCAGCCGATGTTTTTGTGGCTGTTGGCCTGCCCGCGGCGCACGGTCAGCGTGGTGTTGAGCAGCAGGACCCCGCGCTCCGCCCAGCGGGTCAGGGTGCCGTCCTTCGGCGGCGTGATGCCAAGATCGCTTTGCAGCTCTTTGAAGATATTTTGCAGGCTGGGAGGCGCAGGTACGCCCGGCTGCACGGAAAAGCAAAGTCCGTGCGCCTGCCCCGGGCCGTGGTAGGGGTCCTGTCCGAGGATGACGGCTTTGACATCTGAATAAGAGGTATAGCGCAGAGCGTTGAAGATATTCTCCATTGGCGGATAGATGGTCTGCTCGGCATACTCTTTTTTCAGCCAGTAGCGAAGGCGCCTGTAATATTCCTGCGAAAACTCACCGGCAAGTATTTCGTCCCACTCATTGTTTAACCGTACCATATATCGGCCCTCCCTGTACATGCGTCGTAAACACAGTATAGCATAATGCGCGTAAAAAAGCCATTGACATCTGATAAAGCGTATGATATATTCTAAGTGTATTAAGACTGTTAATACAGATAAGACACAAGGACAATATCAGGAAAGGAGGCGCGCAATGTGATAAAAATTGACTATCGGGACCCGCGGCCGATTTATGAACAGGTGGTGGACGGGATCGAAGAGCTGGCACTGCGTGGGGCTTTGCCGGCAGATACCCAGATCCCCAGTGTGCGGCAGCTTGCGGTGGAACTGTCAATCAATCCGAACACCATCCAGCGCGCGTATGGAGAGCTGGAGCGCCGCGGCGTGATCTACGCCGCAAAAGGACGGGGGAACTTTATTTCAGATAACACGGGGGCGCTGCGCACACGCCGGCTGGAGGAAATCGGCGCACAAATCGGCGTGCTGGCCGGTCAGGCGCGGGCGCTTGGCGCAAGCGAAGCACAGCTGCAGGGCTGGCTGAAAGAGAAAGGAGAGGACAGAGCATGATCACGGCGAATAATGCGACCAAGCGCTTTGGCGGCATCACGGCGGTGGACCATGTGTGCGCCGAGGTGCGCGATGGCTCGGTATACGGGCTGATCGGTTCAAACGGCGCGGGCAAGAGTACGTTTTTGCGGATGCTGGCAGGCATTTTGCTGCCCGATGAAGGTGCGGTGCAGATTGACGGCGCGGACGTGTTTGAGAATACGTCTCTCAAGGAACGCTGCTTTTTTATTTCGGATGAACAGTTTTTCTTCCAGAACAGCACGCCGGCAGAGATGAAAAACTACTACAAGCGCTTTTACCGCCATTTTGACGAAGAACGCTACCGTAAGTTGATGAACGGCTTCGGTTTGGATGAAAACCGCAAGATCCGCACGTTTTCCAAGGGCATGAAAAAGCAGGTGTCGGTCATCTGCGGCGTATGCGCGGGCACGGATTACCTGTTCTGCGATGAAACGTTCGACGGCCTCGATCCGGTCGTGCGGCAAACGGTCAAAAGCCTGTTTGCAGAGGATGTGGAAAGCCGCGGCCTGACGCCGGTCGTCGCTTCGCACAACCTGCGCGAGCTGGAGGATTTTTGCGACCATGTCGGCCTGCTGCACCGCGGCGGCATCCTGTTTTCGCGCGACTTGGAGGAAATGAAGCTGGATATGTTCAAGATGCAGTGTATCTTTACCAGCCCGCTGCCGGAAAACGCGTGGGACGGCATCGACATCATGCATCTGGACCGGCGCGGTTCGCTGTATACGCTGACCGCACGCGGCAGCCGCGAGGCGCTGCTGGCCCGTGTGAACGCGATGGGACCGAGCTTTTGCGAACTGCTCCCGCTGACGCTGGAGGAGATCTTTATCAATGAAACGGAGGTGGCAGGTTATGACATCAAGAAACTGCTCTTCTAAGGGAATGCTGCGCGACAGCACGCGCCGCAGCCTGTGGGCGTTTGTGTTGTCCGGCGTGGGATTTTTCCTGTCCATGCTGCTGCCCACCCTGATGACCATGCAGCACTCGCTGGAGAGACGTGCGACGGAAACGTCGTATGTATCCGCCGAGGCGCTGGAGACCTTTTGGCAGAGCGACCTGGCACAGGTTGCGGAGCTTATCGGCGGGTATAACCCTTTTATCAAGATTGTCTTTATTGTGATGGCGGTTTCGTGCGGCGTGGCGCTGTTTGCCTATCTGCACTCCCGCCAGAAGGTGGATTTTTACCACAGCCTGCCGGTGACGCGCACAAAACTGTTCTTTAACAATTTTGCGACCGGCGTGATCTGCACGCTGACGGGCTATCTGGTGATGTACGGCATCACGCTGGCCTGCGTTTACGCGATGGGCTTTGGCGCGGCGGTGAACTGGAGCGAGATCGGCGCTGCGGTCATCAGCAATGTGATTTTGTTCCTGCTGCTGTATGCGCTCAGTGTGCTGACAACAGTGCTGTGCGGCAACACGGTCATCACCCTGCTGCTGCTTGCGTGGGTGCATCTGTCCCCTGCGCTGGTGCGGCTGCTGTTCAGCGGACTGTGCGGCAAATTCCTGGATACCTTTGTGGAAACCGGCGCGATGGACGGTTTGGGCTATGCTTCGCCGGTGGTGCATTACTTCCTGATTGACGGCATGACCTATCACAATATGCTGACCTATTGGGGTACGGGCGAAAAGGTTTCCGCGCTGCCGCTGCTGGCGGGCTATCTGATCGCGGCGGTGCTGGTGACGGCGCTGGCCTGCCGGCTGTTCCGCATCCGCAAGAGCGAGCGGAGCGGCATGGCGCTGGCCTTTGAGCCGCTCAAGCTGCCGGTTAAGGTATATATGTGCCTGACGGCGGGCGCGGCGTTTGGCATGCTGTTCGAGCTGATTGCGGGAAGCTTCTGGTTCTGGCCGGGGCTGGTCATCGGCACGGTGCTGTTCCACTGGATTGTGGAAATCATCTATGCGATGGACTTCCATGCGATGTTCCATAAGCCCGTGCATTTGGCGGCGATCCTTGTGGTGCTGGTGTGCGGCATGCTGCTGATGAAGTTTGACGTATTCGGCTATGACCGCTGGATGCCCGAGCGGGACGAACTGACCGGCGTGGATCTGGACAGTTCGCGTGCTTCAGTGCTGCTGACCGACGAGGCGAATATCGACGCGGTGTACCGGCTGGCTGAAATTGCGCAGCAGCCCGATATGGAAACCGGAGAGGGCGGCATGACGTACCGAAGCTGCTTTGTTATCTTTGAACGGGGCAGCCGCATAACGATGCGCCGCTATGTATTGCCCGAAACCGAGGAAGTAGTCGGCCTGGTGGACAGCATCTACTGTTCGGAAGAATATAAGCAGAAGCGCTGGCCGCTGTTCCTGTATGAGACCGGCGAAACGGAAAACGGCGCGCCGCGGCTGGATTTTTACACGAATGCGAGCGGGTACCGCTCTGTGTATGAGCTGTGGGACGCCGCGCAGATTGAGCAGATCGTGCGGACGCTGCAGGAAGAATCGCTGACCCGCGCGGAGGACAGCAGGGTTGTCATGCGGATCGCGATGCACCACGAAAAACAGAACGGCAGTCACAACTATGAGGGAGACACCTATGTGACCGACCAGGACGTGAAGACGCTGGCACTGATCGAACAGTTTACCGGTGTGCGCCCGCAGCCGCTGACGGCGGATATGCTGGAAACGACCCATATTGAGTACTTTAAGCAGCTGGACGAAGACAACGGCGAGTGGGTATCCGTGGAAGTGACCGACAAGGCCGATGTGGAAGCGCTGCTGAAGGATGCGGTTTCCCGCGATATGCTGGATAACGGCCGTATGCTGGAGATCAGCGGTCTCTACTTTGCGGAGGATCAGGCCGAGAATAAAGAAGTATATGTGCAGACGATCGACGGGGAACAGTGGGAGCTGTTCTATCCGCAGGGCAAATACCCCGCCGCGGTGGTAGAAAAATACCGTCCAGAGGGAACGTCGTCCAACGGTCCCTTCGTGGAGGCGGCGGCATGAAAAAACGCGATGTATGCGGTGTACTGCTCCTGTTCGTCTACCTGATGGGCGTGGGGATGCTGACAGGGCCGTCGCTCGTGCAGCTTTTGCTCGGGCGGCTGCCCGCGCCCAAAATGGAGCTGATCCCGTTTGTGGATATGATTAAAGTGGTGACCGACCCGCAGTCCCCCGGGTTGGGGCCGCTGGCCAATCTGGCAGGCAATGTGGTGATGTTTGTGCCGCTGGGGCTGCTGCTGCCGCTGTTCTGGCGGTGGTTCGGCAGCGCAAAGCGCACGGTGCTGTTTGGACTGGGTCTGTCGGTCAGTATTGAGCTGATTCAGCTCGTCTCGGGCGGCGTAACATCGGTGGATGACCTGATTTTGAACACCATAGGCGCGGCGGCCGGCTTTGCACTGGCGCGGCTTGCGCTGCGGGCATGGCCACGCCTGGCGCCGCGGCGTCAGGGGCGGGGCGAGTGGGCCTATCCGCTGGCCTGCTGGTGCGCGGTGATCGCGCTGGCTACCGTGACCGACCTGTTGGTGTTCGGCGGGCTGTAAGGAGGCTGGCGGTATGGTACCGGATGCGCATGTGACGCAGCTCGGCCTGTGGCAATCCTTGTGGGAGCTGATGTGGCTGAAACCGGCGCTGCTGTGGGGCATTGTGCCGATCGCTGCGCTGCTGCTCTGGGTATTTCGCAGGGATAAAAGCGTTCCCCGTATCAAGACCACAATTTTGTCGCTGCTGCTGTATGATTATCTGTGTGTGGCGCTGACCAATATCATCGGCATGCCCACGTTGGCAGAATGGCGCAGACTGCTGCGGCTTGGAGAGGCGGTTTTCAATCCCAATGTGAACTGGATCCCGCTGCGCGATGGGATCAGCCTGAGCCTGCTGCTGAATGTTCTGCTGTTTATCCCGTTTGGCTTTTTGTGTCCGTGGATCAGCAAAACGTTTGGACGGGCGCGGAACATTTGCATGGCGGGGCTGGGGCTGTCGCTGCTGATTGAGCTGATGCAGTTGTTTACCCTGTACCGCGCAACGGATATTGACGATATCCTGACGAATGGGATGGGTACGCTGATAGGATATGCAGGTTTTCGCCTGCTGGAAAAATTACGGCTGGTAAAGGCCTCGGGCGGGGCCGGTACGGCGTGGCTGCCCGGTGCGGCCGCGGCGACGGCGCTGATTCTGGGCTTTTGGAGCTGAATGAAAACAGCGTGACAAGGTCACGCGCAGCAAACGGACTGTGTGAAATGTGCGGAATGCGTGGGGCGTTCCGCAAACGGCGGCGGTCCGCACGGCTGCTGATTGGATGCTGCTTCCGCATGGAAGGAGCCGGATGGAGAGATAGATTGTCAAAAAAGCGCGGCTGCGGCCGCGCTTTTTTGGCGCTTTTTGTTTGCGGCAGGTGCGCCCCATTGCTTGACAAGCTGGGCGCGGTGTTTTAAAATTGAAGATGAGTTAGCCTAAGCAAACAAGAGCGGGGGAAACACAATGAAAACGCTGAACAATTTGCGCCCGGGAGAGACCGGCATCGTCGACCGTATCACGGCCGACGGAGCGCTCAAACGGCACTTTCTGGATATGGGGATTACAAAAGGGGTGGCGATCACGATGGAGCGTATTGCGCCCTTTGGGGACCCGATTGCTGTGCGTCTGCGGGGGTACAGCCTGTCGCTGCGCCGGCAGGAAGCGAAAAAAATTGTGCTGGAGGCGGCAGGATGAGCAGAAACAGAACGGTTGCCATCATTGGCAACCCCAACAGCGGCAAGACCACGCTGTTTAACCGGCTGACCGGCGCAAACCAGCACGTCGGCAACTGGCCGGGCGTGACGGTGGACCGCAAAACCGGCCATATCTGTCATGACGGCATCGGCGTGGACATCGTCGACCTGCCGGGCATTTATTCGCTGTCGCCGTATACGCAGGAGGAAATCATTGCGCGTGAGTTTGTGCTGTCAGACGAGCTGGACGGCATTCTGAATATTGTGGACGCGGCCAATATTGAGCGCAACCTGTACCTGACCTTGCAGCTGATTTCGCTCGGCCTGCCGATGGTGATTGCGCTGGGTTTCATGGATGATGTGCGCGCGCAGGGGATTGAAATTGACTGTGCGGTGCTGTCCGAGCGCCTGGGCGTTCCGGTCGTGCCTATTTCAGCTAAAAAGGGCGAGAATATGCACGATTTGCTCGACCAGATCGCGCACGGCATGCGTGCGCCCGCGCGTCAGCCGACCTATCTGCATGGCGTGGGCGCGGCGATTCGCCGTGCGGCCGATCTGCTTGCGCCGCTGCCGCTGCGCGGGTGCAGTTTGCCGTTTTATGCGGCCAAGCTGCTGGAAGGAGATAAGGAGCTGTGGTCGCGCTACGGCGGGGATATGCCGCGCGGCATGCGCGAGGAACTGGACGCGCTGGCAGAGGGCATGCACAGCCACGCCAATTCGACGGATAATGAAATGGTGCTGGCTGACGCGCTGTATGATTACATTGAGGAGGTCGTGCGCGCGGCCTATAAACGTCCCAAAGTCCGCAAGATGACCGTGACCGAACGGATTGACAGCATTGTGCTCAACCGTGTGTGGGCGCTGCCGATTTTTGCGGTATTCATGTTTCTGATGTTCTGGTGTACCTTCGGCCCCATCGGCAGCTTTTTTGGGGACGGAATGGAATATCTGCTGCAGGAGGTGCTGTCCCCCGCGGTGAGCGGCGCACTGGCCGCGGCAGGCGCGCAGCCGTGGCTGACAGGCCTGCTGTGCGACGGTGTGATCGGCGGCGTGGGCGGCGTGCTCAGCTTTTTGCCGCAGATTGTAATTTTGTTTTTCTTCCTGTCCGTTTTGGAGGATACGGGCTATCTGGCGCGCGTGGCCTTTATTATGGATACGCTGCTGCGCCGCATTGGCCTGTCGGGCAAGTCGTTCGTGCCCATGCTGATGGGCTTTGGCTGCACCACGCCGGCAGTGATGGCTGCCCGCACGATGGAGAACGATTCTGACCGCCGCATGACCATTATGCTGACGCCGTTCATGTCCTGCGGGGCCAAGCTGCCGGTGTATGCGCTGGTGGCGGGCGCGCTTTTCCGTGAGAAAGCGGGCCTGGTTGTCATCAGCCTGTATGTGCTTGGCATTGTCATGGGCATTATCGCCGGTTTTATCCTGAAGAAAACCGTGTTCCGCGACGTATCTTCGGGATTTGTGCTGGAATTGCCTGCATACCGCATGCCTTCATTCAAGGGCACGGTGCTGAACATGTGGCAGAAGGCCAAGGATTTCATCACCAAGGCCGGTACGATCATCTTTTTGATGAGCGTGGTGATCTGGCTGCTGCAAAACTTCACGCCCACGCTGGCGGTTGCACAGACCAGTTCGGAGAGCATTCTCGGCGTGATCGGCACGTTTATCGCGCCTGTGTTCAAGCCGCTGGGATTTTCCGGCTGGGAGCAGTCGGTAGCGCTGTTGACCGGACTGGTTGCCAAGGAAGCGGTTGTCTCCACGATGAGCGTGCTGTATGGCGCGGGCGGGGACAGCGCGCTGCTGTCCAGCCTGCTGGGCACGGTTTTTACGCCGCTGTCCGGCTATTCTTTCCTGGTGTTCACGCTGTTGTACATGCCCTGCATGTCGGCGTTCGCTACCATCAAGCGGGAGATGGGCGGCTGGCGCTGGGCGCTGGGCGCGGCTGCGTTTCAGACGGTGCTGGCCTATCTGGCTGCGCTTGCGGTGTACCGGATCGGCAGCCTGCTGATGCTGCTATAGGGGAAGGGGGAAATATACCGTGGCTATCAAGTTGATTGCGGCTGATCTGGACGGCACGCTGCTGACCAGCCAGCGGCGTTTTCCGTCCGGCCTGTTTTCCCTGATCGGGCAGCTCAGGCAGCGGGGCGTTCGTTTTGCGCCGGCGTCCGGCCGGCAGTATTACAACCTGTGGGAGCTGTTTGCCCCTATTTCAGAAGAGCTGGTTTATATCAGCGAAAACGGCGCGATGGTGTGCGACGGCGCGGAAATTCTGTCCTTTGACGCAATGCCGCAGGACGAGGTGGTGCGCGTGGTGCAAACGGCGCGGGAGCTCGCGGGTGTTTCCGTCATTCTGGCCTGTCGGGACGGCGGCTTTTACGAAAATAAGACGGACGGCGTTTTTTTGGAAAACATGGCGTTTTTCTATGCGCGCCGCCGGTATACGCCTGACTTGCTGGCCGTTGCGCGCAATGAGCCGGTGTGTAAAGTTGCGCTGTTCTGCTCACGCCATGCGGAGGACAGGGTGCTGCCTGTGTTTCGCGCGTTTGAAAAAACCTCGCAGGTTGCGCTGTCCGGCGCAGACTGGATTGATCTGATGCGCCCGGGCATGAATAAAGGCGTCGCCATCGGTGCGCTGTGTCAGAGCATGGGCATTTCGCCCGATGAGTGCATGGCCTTTGGCGATTATCTGAACGATTTGGAGCTTCTGCAATCGGTTGGCCAGTCCTATGCAATGGAAAACGGACATGACGCGCTGAAAGCAGCAGCCAAATATATTGCGCCTTCCAATGATGAGGACGGCGTGTGTCGGACAATTCGGCGTGTTTTTGGTATTGACAAGCCGTAAAAGCATGATACAATAAGAACCAGAAAAAGCAGAGTAGACCACAATGCGTAAAGTGCCGCTGAGACGGGGAGTTGTTCGGCGGACGAAAGGGCGTTTTCCCTGCGGTATTGTGATCGCATCCCGCTGCTGCAACTGTTTAGGCATTTCCTAAATCGCTGTGGCAACAGATGAATTTTTTAGGAGGTGTCTTTTTCTATGTCCAAAAACTCCAATATCTTTGTCCGCTCCCTGAAAGAGCTCAAATCCACCCGCTGCCTGGCCCTGACGGCGCTGCTGATTTCCATCAACATCGCGCTTGACCTGATGGGCCTGCAAATCAAGCTGCCGCCCAATCTGCGCATCGGTTTTGGCTTTTTGTGCAACGCAGCGATCGGCATGCTGTTTGGCCCTGTGGTGGGCATGATGGCCGGTGTGTGTACCGATGTGCTGGGCTATTTCGCCGGCAATCTGACCATGGGCGCCTACTTTCCCGGTTTTACGCTGACGGCGGTCGTCGGCGGCCTGCTGTGGGGACTGTGGCTGTATCCGCGCAAGCTGTCCGTCGGGCGGGCGATTGGCGCCAAGCTGTGCATCAACGTGATCTGCAATATCGGTATGAACACCCTGTGGCTGACCATGACCGGCGGCAAGGCGATGAGCGCGCTGCTGGCACTGCGGATTCCGAAAAACCTGCTGATTTTGCCGGCAGAGGTTGTGATTTTGTATTTTGCAATGAAAATGGTGCTGCGTTTTTACAAGATGCTGCCCAGCACGCAGAACGGAGAGTGCGCTGCAACGGATCAGGCGTCCTGAAAAAAGAACACCCCCGAGCTTTGGCTCGGGGGTGTTGTTTATATCTGGGTTTGCTGCGCCTGCCGCAGCTCGGGCGCGAAGGTCAGCCATTTGGTGCCGTGGAAGCGGCCGACAAAGCAGATTGCCCGGCAAATCCAGTCTGCAACCATGGCAATCCAGATGCCGATGGCACCCAGCTGAAACTGTACTGCAAGAACATAGCCGCAGCCAATGCGGAGAATGGCCATGGAAGCGATGGCACAGATCATGGGATAGCGCACATCGTTTGCCGCGCGCAGCGCGTTGGCCAGCGTGAAGGAAATGGGCCAAAGCACGATAGCGCAGAGGCAGTGAATGTAAACCAGCAGCGAGGCGAGGGAACGCGCCTCCGGCGACAACGTATAGGCGCGCAGAATGAGGGGGCAGAACAGGAAAACAAACAGGCAGGTGCAGCCCATGATGGCATAGGTGATTTTCGTCAGCTTTTTGGCCATGCGGCGGGCCTGTTCTGCGTCTCCCGCGCCGACGCACTGCCCGATGACTGTAATCATCGCCAGATTGATGGCCTGGCCGGGCAGAATACTGATGCCGTCCAGATTGTTCGCAACGGCATTGGCTGCAATCTGCGCGGTGCCGAACTGCGCGATGATGCTGACAACCAGCACACGGCCAAGCTGAAACAGGCTGTTTTCCAAACTGTTCGGGATGCCGACCGAGAGAATGCGGCCGATGAGCCCGCGGTCGGGGCGAAACGGCGCGCCGCGCCGGAGCGAGACGATGTGGCCGGGATTGAACAGCAAAACGGTGATGACAACCGCGGCAATCAGGCGGGAAATCAGAGAGGCGATTGCGGCGCCTGCAACGCCCTTGTGCAGGCCGTAAATCATGATGGCGTTGCCGCTGACGTTGACAACGTTGATCAGTGCGGAAATCAGCATGGAAATGCGCGAGTTTCCCTGCGCGCGGAACAGGGACGCGCCTGCATTATAGATAGCCAGGGCGGGAAAAGAAAGAATGCTGATGGTAAAATAGGTCAGCGCGCTTTCCATCACGGCATCTTCGATGGAGCCGAAAAGCAGACGGAGAATGGGCGCGCGAAAGACCATCAGCAGAGAGGAAACCGCCAGCGAAATGATGGTGACAACGAAATAAAGCTGCTTGGCAGAAGTGCAGGCACGCTCGCGGTCCTTTGAGCCGAGAAGCTGCGCGGCGACAACCGCGCCGCCTGTGCCGAGCGCGGCGAAAAGGTTGATAAACAGCAGGTTTATCATGTCAACCAGCGAAACGCCGGACATGGCGGCTTCGCCGACCGAGGAGACCATAATGGTGTCCATCAGGCCGATGGTATAGGCAAGAAGCTGCTCCAGAACAAGCGGCCAGATCAGCTTTTTCAGGTCCGCATTGGAGAACAGATCTTTTTTCATAATAGAAGAGGGCCTTCTTTCCTGGTTTAAAGAATCATACGATAGGCCGAAATTAAACGGTCAAGCGTCCAGGCGGCATTGGCCGGACTGGTGGAGGGAAGCTGTATGACAGGAACGCGCGTGACGGGCTCAACCAGACGGCGGTACAGCTCGGCTGCCTTGCCGCCGGTGGCAAAGATGCGTTCAATCCGGCTTTCGCGCAGCAGGCGGCCGATATCGTTGGGTACGGCGTTGCGGATGCTGGCGTCGGACGCGCCCGCAATATCGCAGCGGGCGATTACATCCCAAAGCGCAATGTGGTGGCGCAGGCACATGTCCCGCTTTTGCGCAACCGTCTGCGGCAAATCTTCCTGCAGCACGGCGGCCAGCACGGGCCAGAACCGGTTTTGCGGATGACCATAGAAAAACTTTGCCTCGCGCGATTTGGGGCTGGGCAGAGAGCCAAGCAGCAGTACGCGGGACTGCGCGTCATACAGCGGGGGAATGTTGTGGGTTATGGTTTCGGTTTTCATGCGTCCTCCTCAATAACGGACAGAAAAGCGCGGAACGCGCTGGGCAGCGCGTAATCCGTGCGCAGCGCGGCCGGCGTGACAAAGGTCAGCTCATCCGGCGGAGCGGAAAGCTCGACATAATAGCCGGTCATGTGCCATTCGACATGCGTGAAAATATGTTTGGCGGGGCGGAGCGACAGCAGTTTACCGGTTTGCCAGCCGCGGGATGCCAGGGTGGTGCGAACAGCATCGGGAGAAAGGCTGCCGTCCAATGAGGGCAGTTCCCAAAGCCCTGCCAGCAAACCGCTGTCCGGCCGGCGGGACAACCCTACCAGCTCGCCATACCGCGGCAGCAATACGGTGCGGCGCTCCAGCCGCCGTGCCTTTTTGGGCGCGCGGATGGGGAGCAGGGCGGCATGCCCGCGATGAAACCCTATGCACAGGTGCTGCACAGGGCAGCCTTCGCACAGCGGCGCGCCGTTTGGCAGGCAGACGGTGGCGCCGAGTTCCATCAGCGCCTGGTTGAAATCCCCAGGGCGGTCTGCCGGCATGCACTCACAAAAAAGACTGCGCGTTTCCTTTTTGAATTTTGGTTCGGAAATTGAGGTAAAATCATCATTTAAGCGGGCTGAAACGCGAAGAACGTTTCCGTCTACTGCGGGAACAGGCAGACCGAACGCAATGGATGCGATGGCGCCGGCGGTATAATCGCCGATGCCGGGCAGCGCGAGCAGCCGGTCATAATCGGCAGGCAGCGCGCCGCCGTACGCATCACAGACCAGGACGGCCGCCTTGTGCAGATTGCGGACGCGGCTGTAATAGCCGAGCCCTTCCCAAAGTTTGAGATAAACGGATTCCTCTGCTTCTGCCAGCGCGCGGATGGTGGGAAGCGTGTCCATCCAGCGGGTGAAATACCCGCGGACGGCTTCAACCCGTGTTTGCTGCAGCATGATTTCGCTCACCCAGACGCGGTAAGGCGTCGGGTTGGTACGCCATGGCAGGTCACGGCGCACATCGTCGTACCATTCGAGGAGCGGCGTACAGAGCGCCTTGCCGACGCCGCTCAATGCTTCATATCGTCCAGCGTCTGGCCGGTATAAAACATGGTGAAGGTGGCGTCTGCGATGTGGTGCCCGATATTGTCAAACACTTCAACCATATAGACTGCCGTAGCGCGGCCGCGCTTGCGTTCATAAGCGGTAGCGGTCAGCAGACGGCCGGGGTGGCCGGGACGGTAATAGTGAATGTTGCTGTCCAGCGTGACGGCAACAAGCCCGTGGGAAGCGGCGGCTGAACCGGCAGCAATATCACACAGCGTAAAGATCGTGCCGCCATGCGCCATGCCGAGGGGGTTGAGCAGTTCGTCGGTCAACTCCACTTCAACGGTTGCGCCGCCGTCCTTGTCCAGCGTGACAACATGCATGTGCATCAGCTTGTTCAGCCCGTTGGCGTCCTGCCGGTACTTCAGAATCTGTTCAATGGTCATATTTGAACTCCTTTTCATAAATAAGGTGCGGAAAAAACAGCCGCACCCAGGATATTTTTTAACATATTTATTATATAGATGGGGCGCGCTGCCGTCAAGCATATGCAAATCCGTTTTGCGCAGTCCCATAGGGCGAAAGCATGAAGAGAATGAAGAAATTCCCCAATATATAGTTGCAGGGGCAGAAGATTGCAACAAAATGGGGTGAAAAAGGACAAAAATAAGGAGAGAAAAAGAAAAAAGAAGGAAGAAAACGTAGTTTTAAGCACTTTACAAACAGTAATACACAGAGTATAATAGGGATGAGTTTATGACGGGGTAATGATGTTATGCCAAGTGATTTTTCTCGCACGCTTGCGCTGCTGCGAAAAGAAAAGAAAATAAGCCAGCGCACAGCGGCGGGCGATCTGGGCGTATCACAGGCCCTCCTCAGCCATTATGAGAATGGTCTGCGGGAGCCGGGCTTGTCTTTTGTGGTACGCGCAGCGGATTACTATGGCGTATCGTGCGATTATCTGCTGGGCCGCTCAATGGCAAGGGATGGTTCTGCTGTCCCTTCCGAACGGATGGAGCAGCATGGCGAGGCGTCGCAGATGCAGCAGCAGGTAGCGCAGGCCGCAGCCCTTCTGCTTGAGCTGGCGGAGCAGACCGGAAGCCGGCAGCTTCCGCGGGAGATGAGCGCATATTTGTCGACCGTTATTTACAAAGCGTATCGCTATGTGTACATGGCAGACCCGGATGGTGTGGAAGCTGTGTTCCGTACACCGCGGGAGCAGTTTGAATATTTGTGTGACGCGCAGATAAAGGAGCAGGAGCTTCGGATTCGCGCTGCGGCAAGCGGTGCGGAAGGGTTTGGCATTCAGGCGGAAGAACTGCACAGCGGTATGCTTTCGCCGGATGAAATCAGCAAACGGTATCCGGAACGGGCCGGCGCATTTTTAACAGTATTGCAGCAGGTTTCTGATGCAATCGATACGCTGGGAAAAAATATGCAGACAGTACAATATAAATGAAAAAAACTGTTGACATATTGCGGTGTATTGTGTTAAAATAAATAACGTCGCTGAGGGGCAGACAAAACCTGTGAAAAATGCTGGTGTAGCTCAGTTGGTAGAGCAGCTGATTTGTAATCAGCAGGTCGGGGGTTCAAGTCCGTCCACCAGCTCCACCATCTCGGCATAGAGATACAATAGAATATGGGAGGTTTCCCGAGTGGCCAAAGGGAACAGACTGTAAATCTGTCGTCTATGACTTCGGTGGTTCGAATCCACCACCTCCCACCAGTTACAAAAAGCACTCAATTTTGAGTGCTTTTTGCTTTTATACCAAAATATTGTTATGATAAACCTCTGTTTTGGTTTTTTATATTTATTTCCATAACACCCTAAATGCCCCCGAAAAATCCGGTAAAATGGGTCATTTTTGGGTCATGGATTTGACCCTCAATATGCTGCTTTATGGGCTGCACTGCGGTGATCCCATCGGTTATGCGGATATCTACAACCCGTACTGGAAAAGCCACTTGTACGGCTTCGGCAGGCTTGGCAGCGGCGGGAAATAAGCTGGTTAAAAAGAAAAAAGTGTGTTACAGGAAACAAGATTGATATTAACAACATTTCAGCACATAGATAAAGCGCCCGCCGTTCACAGCATAGGCTGTGAGCGGCGGGCGCACGGTTTGTTCTCAAAAAGGGAGGGAGATCAGCCCTCTGACATAAATCGTCATATGTGCTCTGAAAAACTTCAATACTGATTGCTTTTTGCACGGGTATTGAATAGCGAAGATATAATCAGCTACTCTTCGTCAAATTATAGTAAAAATATGAATCCTGTAATTGGGCAACTTGATAATTAGAAATATCAGTAGTCTTATACTTATTTTCGTCAAGAGCCACGGGAGACCACACGAAATGGAGTTCATATCCGTCCATTAAGCAGGAAGCCGCAACAGGTATGGGTTTACCTTTATCGTAAGAGAACCCCAGCTTTCCTGCTTGATTAGCAATATAATACTGTTCACCAGTCTTTTTAACAGATGCTATCGAGATACAGGGTTCCAGTTGAGAATAGCTTACAAAACAATAAAATTCGTCCAAGGATAAATCGACCACAACTTGATTGTACTCAGAAAGATATTCATGGACTGCTTGGATAGACTGGAAAGCCTTCTCATCGTTCTCTGTTGCAGTATTCGACTCTGGCAAAGGCGGGCTGTCTACGCTAATGTGCCTACCGCAACCAATCAATGTACTACTTAAGATAAGTATTGCCAAAACAAGTTTCCACATTTTACAGCTTTTCATAGATTTCTCCCTGCCTTATCTCTGATTTAATCGACAATCAGCTGGTACAATCCATCACAAAAAGAGTTGGCAATAACCGGATCGTATACAGTGAGTGAAGAACTGCTGCTTACAGAACCACCTGATAATGTTTGAATTCGACCAAAAGAAGTCTTAATCCTCGGTGTAAATTGAATATATCCGATCTTTCCATCAGGTACGTCGTAGTTATAAGAAACTGAAGTGTTATTCGTACTGGATGCAGCGGCTCCAAGGGTAACGGATACTGCGTTCGCAATCGAAGCACTAACACCTGCTGAGTAGGTTCTCGTAAAGGTACAGGATTCTGCGTAATTAAGTACAGCAGGCCCCATAACATCAGGCGTTACCTTTTTTCTCATGCTGTAATTATAGCCAGTAGATGTCGAATCGACAACATATCTATAGGCGCTTGCTCTGGCTGGGGCAGATTCAACCGGACTTTCGTCTGTTACGCAGGCATCAAAAGTTTTAGTATCTTCTGATGCAAGCAATTGTTCCGCTTCCTCATTGGAGATTAAACGGGGAATACCATTCTCAATTAAAATGGCTGTGTGCTCGTCAAGTGTAAGTGGTGTGGGATCATCAGCGGCAAAGGCCGTAGTGGCTGAAAAACATGTAAAAGTGAACATCATAGCTACAAAGAAATGTATAAACTTTTTCATCGTAATCCCTCCATATTTCAAACGTATAGTTGCTGTTCATGAGGTTGATTAGTATGAATTGCATTTTTATCGAACACATACTTGCATCGGCCTATAAAATACGATATACTGCCTATATCCACATGAATCCGGTACACCGCTAATGCGGTGAGGTGTCCAGCCTTTCGGTTTTATGTGGATTTTTTAATGCAATCATAGGCATCATCCTTAATCATTTCCTTATCGCTTAAAGGTCAATCCAATATGGATCAACCTAATATCCACGTGTTTCATTCCAACGGCGGTACTGCTGCTTGCCGTTGTAGATGCGGTACTTGTATACGATCACATCGGCACACGGCGCAATCGTGCTTTCGCCGGTGCTTTGGCTGATGGCCATTGGCGGAATATCTGCCGCAAATGCAGTAGGAACGGCAGTTGCCATAATGGCCGCTGCCCCCAATGCACACAGAAGACGCTTTTTCATGGCCGTTCACTCCTTCATAATTTTTAATCCAGTTTGCTGATAAAAAACAGCATCTTCTTCTGTCAATTTAATCGGCTGTTCATTTTGAATACACAGCCAATATTCCCCCACATGATCTTGCTTGATATATGCTGTGCTGCTGTCAAAATCTATCGCACCCGGTTCGGTGCTGCTTGGTGCTTCAAACTTCGGCTGCGGCAGAACTGCATAGGACGCAATCATCAGTACGGCAAATACACTGGCAAAAGCGGCACTGGCTGCGCGGTTGTGCGGCTTTGCAGTGTATGTCATGACTGTTTCAAACCGTTCACGGATCGCGGCGTCGGCGTCAGACCGAAACAGAGCAGTTGCTGCAAAGGGCAGATGCCGTTCGCTGCGCGGCTGCTTCATTAAGGTAAGAATCGTTCGCAGATACGCGGCTCGTTCCTTGGCGTTCAGCATACGCGCAACAGATAGGTCGCATTTGATCTCCAGTGTTTGCTCCAAATCTTTTTGAAGCAGGTAAACCACAGGATTCCACCAGAAAACCATGCAGAACAGTGTAACCAGCAGTTTAACAACAGTGTCGTGATTGAGAAAATGCGTGTACTCATGCAGCAGAACATACCGCAACTCATCTTCGGTGTAGTCTCCGGCCGGCAGCATGATATACTTGCGCAGCACCCCTATGCCGAACGCTGATTCAATATGATTGGCGGTGCAGCCATGCACCTTGATCCTGCGTCCGGTCTGCCCCTGCACCTGCTCCAGCAGGGCGGTGGTTCGCTCGTCCCATGGCTCGGCATAATGCGTTACACTGTATATCGCCTTACGGTATTGCCGCACATAGCGGAACAGCAATTCACAAAATCCCAGCAGCCACAGAAAACACAGCAATATAAGCAGCGGCCTGTTTGCAAAGTCCTGCATGAGCAGACTGTAAATGCGCGGATAAATAACGCTGTCAGCCGCAATGAGCGTATAGGGAAGCTCTATTGGCAGGAATAGCCGCACGGCACAGAACAGATATAGCATTACCATGGACAGCACGCCGAAGTGCTGTTTGAACCGCGTGTGCCGCAGCAGGTAGATTGCTACGATCAGCAAACTGCTCCATAACAGCGCTGACAAAAATGAAAAAATAGTTATTGTCATATCATTTATCCGTACTCTTTTCCTCAATCTGTGTTTCGTACTCTTCTACCATCTTTTCCAGTTCCGCAATCAGTTTTGCGTCCTGCTCCGGTGTACTCTGCTTGGAATTTTTCTTAAACAGAGCGACGGCGATCCGGGCAAACAGTGCATTGTTTACACCCTGTTCTGCCAGCATATTCGCAAGAAATTCATCTTTGGACAGGCACGGGACGAATTGATGCGACCGGTAAAATCTGTCCTGCAGGATGCCATCGGCTTTGATAAGCCCTTTTTTGACAAGCTGCTTTACAATCTTGTCAACATAATTGGGCCTCCAGTCGGCTTCCGTGATTTTATCCGCAAGCTGTGCCACGGTCAGCGGTGTGTTTTCTTGCCACAGCGTATTCAGCAGGATTTCTTCTGAATTGGAAAGACTGTATTTTCTCATCAAAATCACCTCCTTGCATGTCCACCTAATAGGTGAATTTCTTGGGAACAGCATAACCACATATCAGGTGATTGTCAATAGGCATTGTGAAAAATTGGGAGAAGGCATAAAATTGAAAACTATTTATTGTAAAAAATGCTTATAAAAATGTCGAAAAATATTAACGAATGATATTGCATCTGCTACACCCGTTCAAAAGAAAATTGCGTGTACAAAGCGAACACCGGTACAGGGCTGTGATGCTCTGTACCGGTGTTTTTTTGCCGTTAACGCTCCAATACCGGCTGATCCAAAGCCTTGTCCGTTCGTAAGACTCCAGGCTGAGTCCTTGCAAAGCCAAGTTGGATATTTGGATGCAGCAAGGTAGCTTTCATGGTGCAGTGCTGCTGGAGCGGCTGTGGGTTCTGGGGTATGACGGCGGGAGGAGCGCCCTGAAAGAATATGCGCATCCGTACTGACCGGCAAGGCTCCCTTACAGATGCTGCCAACAGAAGAACTGCGTCTATTACCTGCTCAGAAGCTTAGTACGCTGCTTTCGCGGCCCAGGCGGAAAATGTCATCCTGCTGGGCTGCTGGGCGGGCAAAATGCACCTTGCTGCCCCAAACGGCCCAATAATATCCTCCGTGCGCCGGACGGATACCTCTGTCCAGTACATCTCAATGAGAGTCTCTTCTACGCCGCCTTGCACAACTCTTTGATTTGCTCCCTGAGTGCTTCCTTGTTAAGCTGTACAATCGTTTCGGGCATGGTTTACAGGGCCCTTTCAGAATGGTGTGTCATTCTGCCGGCGCTCTGCAAGCCATGGCTCTTTTTTGCCTGCGTTTCAATTTGCGAAACTTATTGTACCGTATCGTTCGCAAAACAGAATGAGCGATACTTGGTTTGAATGACCGAGTATCGCTCATTTTCAACGTGTGAAACATCGCAGGCCCTGATACGCTACAATAGGACAGACGATAGTTTTTACATTTATACGGAAAAGAAACGATTACAGGCATGCGATTTGCAGTCCGCGCAGAATCTTGCACGACGCATGGTAAAACAGCTGTCGCTGGAGAAAGCGGAACGGGCAGGGGGGATGGAGCTGGAAGTTTCCCTCAAAGAAAAATTATTGGCCAACATGAATCAGGAGTTTTTGGAATGGAGAATTGTGGCAAAGGCTGTGGGATACCCGCAGAGTTCTGAAAGCATTTGCTCCGATATAAAATACTCGCCAAGAAAGTAAATAGTGCGAAAAGGACGATGAAGAAAAGTAATATAAATTTGAAAGTAGGAAAAATATGAAATTATGTGAAAAAATAGAATGGGAAGGGAAACATTACGCCTTCTTTCAAAACACGCAATGTGAATATTTTCCCTGCCATGCAACGGAACGTATTGATGAGTTTAACTGCCTGTTTTGCTATTGTCCATTATATACTATGGGTAAAAATTGTGGAGGGAACTGGACTATTCTGGAGAATGGTGTGAAAGATTGTTCTGCCTGTATTATGCCGCACCGTCGTGCAAACTATGGTCTTATTACAGAAAAACTTGCTGCGTCAAAGAAGTGATATAGAACAGTGAAAAAAGCGTTTGCACTGTCTATGCACTGATGCAAGCGCTTTTTGGTGCGCAGGAGGGATAGGCCTACTGGCGGTTTACGTCTGGTTGTTTCCTCTTATGTGCAGCTAATATGCAGGCGCGGAACTTGGAATAAGCTATATGTTGTTTAGCTCTGTTGGCTTCAAACACCTTTTTGCAGCTGCGCGGACGGAACCGCAGCAGGTCACACAGCGTAGACTGAGACAGAACGACTAACCTGCGAAAGGGAGGAACAAATGGCGAACAAGATATTTATCGGGGTCGGTCATGGCGGCGCAGACCCGGGCGCACGGGCCAATGGGCTGGTTGAAAAGGACGTTAATCTGGCGGTGGCGCTTGCAATGCGCGATGTGCTGGTGCGGCATGGCGTTGCGGTACGCATGAGCCGCACAACAGATAAAGACGATACGGTGCAGCAGGAAGTGGCGGAATGCAATGCCTATCAGCCGGATTACGCGGTTGAGGTACACAGCAACGCAGGCGGCGGCACGGGCTTTGAGGCCTATACCTATCCGGGCAGTGCGCGTGCGGTGGCGCTTGCGCGGAACATTGAGCGGCAGGTGATGGCCCTGGGACAAACCAGCCGCGGCGTCAAGCAAACATCGCGGTTTTACTGGCTGCGCAAGACAACCGCACCGGCAGTATTGTGCGAGGGCTTTTTCCTGGACGGAGCGGATCATCAGAAATTCCGGACGCCAGAGCAGCAGCAGGCGCTCGGTACCGCCTATGCCAGGGGTGTTCTGCAAACGCTGGGCATTGCATGGCAGCAGGATGCACCGGCGGCAGAAAAACGGTATGCAACAGTTGACGAACTGCCGGCGGATCTGCGGCCGGCAATTCAGGCGCTGGTGGACAGTGGTGCGCTGCGCGGTGTTGGGGGAAGCAGGGGCCTGGACCTGACCTATGATATGGCGCGTATGCTGGTGGTGAGCAAACGGTATACAGATATCGAAGCAGCGACCATGCGGCCGGCAGCCCAGCCGCCCGACCAATGAGAAAAGCGTCCATCCTTCCGGATGGGCGCTTTATTTGTTATTCGCCGCAGGGAGAAAGAAAAAGGGGTTGGAGCTGACTTCCTGAAAGCGCTGCAGAAATGGTTTCGGGCAGCAGCGCCATATCCGCCACAAGAGAACGCGGCTTGGCGTGCGGCGCATCCTGTCGCAGGGGAACAAAATAATAGTGTCGGCGATTGAGCAGCAGACCGAGGTTGGGCGCGCTGCCGGAAAGCGCGTCGTTGGTTGAAACGGCCAATACGACGGGCCGGTCTCCGCGCAAATGGCTCTTGACTGCCATGGTAACCGGCGTATCGGTTATGCCGTGTGCCAGTTTGGCCAGCGTGTTGCCGGTACAGGGCGCAACCACAAGCACATCAAACATTGCCTTGGGGCCGATAGGCTCGGCGGCCTGGATGGTGTCAATGGGGGTGCGGCCGGTCAGAGTTTGCAGCTTGCTGCGCCACTCGACGGCATCGCCAAAGCGGGTGTCCAGCGAGCCGGCATGAAACGACAGGATAGGCGTGACCTCGCAGCCAAGGCTGACGAGCGCCTCCGCCGCCTTCATTGCGCGGGCAAAAGTGCAGAATGAACCGGTCAGAGCGAAACCGACGCGGACGGACAGATTCATAAAATTCCCTCCTCCTGCAAAATAGAGAGCGCCGTTTTGTGGATTGCCTGTGCGGCAGACAGCGGCGCGACGCGCCCGGGCAGGGACAGCGCATGCAAAATCCGGCAGCCGGACGGGACCGTGGCATCGGGGGAAATGCCGCCCGGCATGGAAGCGAGATCAATAATCAGGCACCCGTCTGAAAGGTCGGCCAGCTCGGCTGCACCGAGTACAGGGGCAGGAACGGTGTTGAAAATCAGGGAAAAACCGGTCAGCTGTCCGGCCAGACTGCGCGTATCAAGCGCTGTTAAGCCGGCGGTTTCGATGCGTGCAAAATCGCGCGGCGAGCGGGCCGACACCTGCACCATTGCGCCGAGCGCCCGCAGCTTGCCGGCGAGCAGCGCACCGATGCGGCCGTACCCGATGACCAGGCAGCGTGCGCCCTGCAGCGTGCAGGGCGTTTGCTCCATAGCAAGCTGGATGGCACCCTCGCAAGTAGGGATTTTGTTGGCGATGCGGACATTTTTATGGAATGGTGCGCAATTGTAAAATATCGTATTGCGTGTACAGAGGAAACCGTGTAAAATAGAAGGAGAAATTGTATATTTTGGCGCAGAAAGGGGAAATGCTGCGCTTGCGTCAAAACAGGAAGTGCGTGGGACGGCAAAAGGGCAATGCCTGAAAACAAAGGGATAAAGAGGGATATGATTTGATTGCAATACAACTGCTGGGCGGTTTAGGACTTTTTATCGCCGGCATGAACATGATGAGCCGCGGCATTGAAAAGGTTGCGGGCAACAAACTGCGCGGTATTTTGAAAGCGTTCACCAAAACGCGGCTGCTTGGCCTGCTGGTCGGGCTGTTTTTTACAGCGGTTATTCAGTCGTCCAGTGCGGCGACGGTGATGGTGGTCAGTTTTGTAAACTCCGGCCTGATGACATTGAGTGAGGCGTGCGGCATCATCCTTGGCGCGAACATCGGCACAACTGTGACTGCATTGCTGGTTGCGGTGCGCCTGAGTACGGTTGCGCCTATTTTTGTGTTTGCCGGTGCGGTGATGGTGAATTTTATCAAAACGCCGGTTGTGCGCAAGTCGGGTGAAATTGTGCTGGGCTTTGGCGTACTGTTTGTTGGCATCAGCACCATGTCAACGGCGATGGCAGCGCTGCGCGAAATGCCGGAGGTCATTGACCTGCTTGGTATTTTTGCCAATCCTTTTCTGGGTGTGCTGCTTGGGCTGGTCATTACGTCCGTGGTGCAGAGCTCGTCCGTTACGGTCAGTATTCTGGTTGTGATGGCCGCGCAGGGCCTGGTCGATTTGCATTTGTGCATGTTTGTCATTCTGGGATGTAATATCGGCGCCTGCACTTCAGCGGTGCTGGCGTCGCTGTCCGGCAATAAAAATTCCAAGCGCGCCGCGCTGATTCACCTGCTGTTCAATATATACGGCACAATTTTGATGTTCGTTCTTCTTCTGCTGTTCCCTGTGCAGATTGAGAATATCATTCGCTTTTTCAGCGGGCACGGAACGGATGCAGGCTCCCTTGGCCGCAGCATCGCGTGGGCGCATGTATTGTTCAAGGTCTTCCAGGTGGCGGTGTTCTATCCGTTTATGAACATGATTGTCAAATGTACTTATGCGCTGGTGCGGGGCGAAGACGAAACGCCGGCAGAAGAACCGTTTACGCTGCGTTATATCGGCGCCAGCCGGCTGCCCAATCCTGCGGTTGCCATTCTGGTGGCTGTGCAGGAGATGGAGCGCATGGCGCATATGGCGTTTGACAATCTGAACCTGGCGGTGGAGTGCCTTGTAACAAACGATGCGGAAGGCTGCCGCCATGTGTTTGAGACGGAAAAATATATTGATTTTCTGGATGAAAAAATCAGCGATTATCTGGTTAAGATCAACCAAAATACGCTGCCGATTGCCGACGCCAACCGGATTGCGGCGTATTTCCATGTGGTGAGTGATATTGAACGCATTGGCGACCATGCGGAGAGCATTGTGGAGCTGGTGCCCGAACTTTATGAAGACGGCATCCAGTGGTCGGAGGACAGCGTCAATGAATTGCGCACGATGATGACGGCGGTCAACCGGATTTTGGATGAATCGCTTACCATGTTCCTGACGGGTGACAAGACCCATATGCAGGAGATTTCCGATTTGGAGAATATGATCGATCAGATGGAGCGCAGCCTGCAATCGCAGCATATTCTGCGGCTGAGCGAAGGAAAATGCAGCGCGCAGGCAGGCATCTATTTTTCGGATGTGGTTTCCGGCCTGGAACGTGTGGGCGACCATGCCATTAACATCGCGTTTTCGCTGGTAGAGGCAGAGCAGCGTTAAATAAGCAAAAAGCAGCTGCTGAAAAAGGCCTGTCCGCTTTGGCGGACAGGCCTTTTCGTTTCATCGGGCAGAGGCAGGCCTGTTCTGCGTGCGGAGGACGGCACATAGGATTGCAGGGGAGGCGATAACAATGAAGTGCAGCAATGCATTGGAAGAACGGGTAAGGCGCGGGCTGATTCGCGCGCTGTATGCGCAGGGGCTGATTAGCGAAGCGGTTTTCCGCGCCCTGCTTGGCGGCTGAAATGAAAAAACTGCGGGTAGCGGCCTACTGCCGCGTTTCAACCGATCAGAGCGATCAACTGCATTCGCTGGCGGCACAGAAACGTTTTTTTACCGATTATATTGCAGCGCGGCCTGACTGGATATTTGCCGGAATCTGGGCAGATGAGGGGGTGAGCGGTACTTCAACCAGCAGACGGACGCAGTTTTGCGCGCTGATGACAGCGGCAGAAAACGGCGCGCTGGACCTGATTTTAACCAAAGAAGTATCCCGTTTTGCACGCAATACAGTGGATACCCTGAACTGTACGCGGCAGCTCAGCGCATGGGGCGTGGGCGTGCTGTTTCTGAATGATAACATTGATACGCGGGCAGGGGAGGGAGAGTTTCGCCTGACCATTATGGCGAGCGTGGCGCAGGAGGAAAGCCGCCGGACCTCGGAACGGGTCAAGTGGGGACAGCGCCGCTCCATGGAGCGCGGCGTGGTGTTCGGCGCAGATACGCTGTATGGATACCGGCTGCACGGCGGCGTTTTGACTGTGTGTGCAGAGCAGGCCGAGGTGGTGCGGCAGGTCTATCAGCTGTTTTTAGAGGAGGGGAGGGGGA
>NZ_JBMNUP010000003.1:0-55548 GCF_050946325.1 Agathobaculum sp.
CAGTTTCCCTCGTTCCAGCATCTTTCATCACCCATCCGCATTTTACCATATACATGCGAAAAAGCCCAGCCGTAGCTGGACTTTTTCGACAAGCTGAGGGCTTCCTTTCGGAAGCCCTTTCTGTTTTTCTGTCACGCAACCGGAATTTCAATGCCGCCCAGCAGAACAGCCTCGATCTGTTCGAGCGGAATCACCTCGTCAAACACGCCGCCGCGGATGCAGATGGTTTTTCCGTCCTGCACATCCATGCTGCCGCCGTTGCCCGATTTCCGCAGGTCGATCACCGTGCCGTCGGTCAGGCGCACGCCGTAGTCGGTAGAAAAGCGCGTCCACTCCTCCTCGTGCTGTTTGGGCTGCTTGCCGCTCGGCGCATCGTCAAACGACGCTTCCGCGTTCACGCTGTACACAAAGTGGTAGCCCATCGGCGAAACCAGCGCCTGTTCGACCGTTCCCGTCATGCCGTCCAGCGTAATTTCCTGCCCGGCGGGCAGCGCAACGGACAGGTTTTCCGCATTCAGCTTGAACTTCACACGCCATGTTCCCTCGGCGATGACCTTTTCCGGTGTGCGCAGATCGCCGAACATAACCTTTGCCGTGCCGCCGGTTTTAACCGCTTCGTTATAGGACATGGTCTCCACATACTGAATGGCGGGGTCTTCCGGATTTTCATCGAAAAAGTAGCTGCCGCCATGCCCGCCCGAGGTATTCGAGCCGATATCGCTCGACCAGCGGTTCCAGAGCAGATCCAGCTTGCCGCCGTCCGGAATCTCCTGCACGTCGAACGGCTGGCCGTCCTCCCGCACAAGCGAGTAGGTGAGCATATAGTTATAGCCGTCAAACAGAATCGCATCCGCGGTTACGGTCACGCCGTTGTCCGTATCGCTCGCGCCGACCGGGCGGCCGATCCTGTCGATGATCTCGGTGTCCGCAGTCGGGCCGAACACGCCCGCAAAGGCTTCGCCCGCCGTTTTCAGCACGCCGGTCGCCCCTGCGCCGACGCCCAGCACCAGCGCGGCCGCCACGCCCACAGCCGCAATGCGCGGCAGGCGGCGGGTACGCCGGCGGGCGGGCTGCTCGGCGCGGGAAAGGGAATCATGCAATCGGTTTGCCATACGCTGCTTTGCCTCCTCCGAAAAGTGCAGTTCGTTCATCGCAGCCTGATAATTTTTATCCTCGTTATATGCTTTGCTCACAGCAATCGCCTCCCAGTTCCAGTCTCAGTTTGTTTCTTCCTCTGCTCAGATGGGCGGATACCGCCGCCTCGCTGCGCCCCAGCAGCGAAGCGATCTCACGAACAGAGTAACCTTCATAATAAAACAGATACACCGCCTCACGGTATTTTTCCGGCAGCACCATCACCGCGTCCAGCACGGAGCAGTCCGGCGGCTCGGGCGCGGCGGCGCTGTAAGCCGTGTCCAGCGGCGCATTTTTCCGCCGGAAGGCGCGCAGCTCGTCCTTGCAGGCGTTGGCGGTCGTCCGGATGATCCACGCCTTTTCATGTGCGGGGCTTTCAAATTCCCGCCCGTCCGTTAAAAGCTTGAGAAGCACGTTCTGACAGATATCCTCCGCATCGTACGTCGATTTCAGATAGGTATAGGAGAGCCGCAGGATCAGGTCGGAGTAGGTATCCACCAGCCGCTCGGCCTCGGCCCTGTCAATTTGTTTCATTTGGTCATCAGCTCCTTTGGAAAGCGCTTTCACCTACAATACGAACGGCAGGGCGCGATCCTGACACCGAAATAAAAAAGAGACGGTTTTTACCGTCTCTTCATTATACCACAATCTCAGCCGCCTATGTCGGATGCCTGCACCGGCGGCGCGCCCGCCTCCAATGCGCCGCAGCGCTGCGCGGAAAGCAAAACGCCGAGCAGCAGCATGGT
Organism: Agathobaculum sp.; assembly: GCF_050946325.1. Classification (GTDB taxonomy): domain Bacteria; phylum Bacillota; class Clostridia; order Oscillospirales; family Butyricicoccaceae; genus Agathobaculum. The sequence goes on from NZ_JBMNUP010000003.1 coordinate 1,881, forward strand.
CTGGCACAGATATGCGCCGCCGTAGGACAGCAGCGGCAGGCCGGTGGCAAACGCGTTGCCGATCAGCCCCAGATCTACAAACAGGTAGATGAGCGTCTGCGCGGCAAGCGTCAGCACGACCGCATGGCTTACCAGCCACGCAAGCTGTCCGCTCTGCCGTCCCGCCTGAAGCAGGCCGCGGCCGAACAGAATGAGCAGCGGCAGCAAAACAGCCAAAACCGCCAGCCACCCCCACCGAAGCTGCGCCAGCGTCAGCAGGTGGTCGGCGGTATCCGCACTTTGTGCAAAACTTTCTGCCGGATGCGCAGCAATTTCACCGCCGAACGGGATCTCCGTGCCGTACAGCAGGTGGCGGATTACATGCGTCATGGCGCTGTATTGGTATTTCGCATCGGACATCAGATCTGCATAAAATACCGCGTCCATTGCCTGCCGCACAGCCGCGTAGCCGATGGGCAGGGCGGCAAGCGCCATATGCCCCGCGCGCCGCGGGCCGAATACGCCGTGCCATACGGCGATCAGCAGAATCACGCCGCAGGTGGCCAGCAGCGCCCTGTCATACACAACTTCCATGATTCCGAACCGCGCCAGCAGCGCAACGGCTACAACAGCCATCAGGCAGTTGGCCACGCCCTCCATCCCTTTGCCGCGCATGCGGTAGATCAAGCCGGCCAGCAGCAGCGGAAAAGTCCATAAAACCGGCGTCCCCACCGAAACCAACACATCCGCTTCCCGCCAAAAGGCGTGTATGCGGTGGCCGAGCAGAACAGCCGCAAACCATACCCCCAATACGATCCAGAGATGCCGCCCGAGCAGGGTATAATCGACAAAATAAGCAGCCAGCAGGCAAACTGCGCCCACTGCATAATGCCCCAGCAGGGTGTACCACATCAAATCGCTGTTCGTGCGCAGCAGGTATTGCAGTACGCATCCCACTGCGGCGATCGCCAGCACCAGACCGAGCATGACCCAGTTAGGCTGCGGCCGCCAGGCGCGGTCAAGCCGCGTGCCGGTTTCCACAGGGTCGCCCATCTCGCGTACCGTGGCCGCCGCTGCGGCATCCTCCTCCATACCATCCTCCAGAAAGGCGGCGTATTGATCCTCCATGTGATCCGCCAGCTCCTTTGCCGCCACCGGACGCGCCCGTTTCCACCGCATTTGTCCGGCTGCGGTATCCAGCCACTGCTGCAAAGCTTCAGGCAAACGCATGGTTTTCTCCCCCTTTCAGCACGCGGTCGACCGCGCCGGAAAACGTCCTCCATTCCTCGGTTTTTTCCGCAAGCTGGGCGTGTCCCGCATCGGTCAGGTGATAATATTTGCGGATACGCGCGCCGTCCGCCGTCTGCTCGTAGGACTGCACCAGCCCCTGCGTTTCCAGCGTGTGCAGCAGCGGGTACAGCGTGCCCGCCTTGAGTGAAAAGGTGTCGTCTGACCGCTCACGCAGCCGCTCGATCATCTGGTAGCCGTACAGGTCCTCTTCCTGCAGCAGGCGCAGTACAAGCAGCCCCGTACTTCCCGCCAGCAAACTTTTGTCGATCGCCATGCTTCTCTCCTCCTCATATCGATGTTCTATATATAGAATATATCGAATACCGATATATGTCAAGCAAAAAAAACGGACGGCTGACCGTCCGCTTTTATCGCCTATAATATTTCAAACAACGCGCCGAATACTGGCAGCGCAACAATGCTCAATACCGATGTAACCGCACAAATAATGCTGGAATATTCCGCATCTCCCCCATAAAGCTGCACCATCTGCGTAACGGTGCTGCCCGCATTCGTCGCCACCGCCAGCAAAACGATGAGCAAAATATTCGTTCCGTCCGGCGCCAGCAGCTCCGCATGCGTCACCTTAAGCAGAAAAATGGCAAACAGCGGCGCCGCCACCATGCGCAGCAAAACGATCAACGGCAGACGGCGGTAGCTCCGCATCTTCTTCCAGCTGACGCTGCCCACCAGAACGCCCGTGACAATCATACTGAGCGGGCCAAACAGCCCTGCAACGGCTTCAATCGTTCCGCTCAGCACCACCGGCAGCTGAATATTTGCCAGCAGCAGCACAAATCCAACCGCCATGCAAAGCAGATTGGGATTGCAGAGCACTTTTTTCCAGTTGACATGCGGATGTCCCGACAGCCGGCTCGAACAATGCGTCCATACCAGAATGGTGTGCACAAAAATCATGCCCGTTGCATACATGACGTATTCCCTGCCGAACGCCGAAATGACAATCGGCACGACAATACCCGTATTGAAATACAGGATATTCATTTCCTCCACCGTCGTCAGCCGCAGCGGCTTCATCAGCAGTGTCACCAGTCCCACCAGCGACAGGCTGATTACCGCGGCCGCCGCATAAGCCAGCACCAGCCCGCGCGCCTTATCCATCGTAAATTCCACACAGAACGAATGGAACACCACGCACGGCAGCACGATATACAGCAGCAGTTTGGAAATGACCTTGCTCTCCTCCACGCTGAGCACATGCCGCCGGTACATCAAAAAGCCCAGCAACATCATCAAAAACAGCTTGCCGACTTCCGCCGTCAGCAATCCGAAAATTTCCATCTCTTTCATCCCCCATACCGGCCGTTTTCCGCCTCCGGCCGGACTCCGCGCTTTCATTGCAGCGCCGTCCCCCCGCCATTGCAAACAGGCTTCCGGCGGAAAACAGCCTTTGCGCCGCAATTCCGCACCATTCCAGTAAAAAAGACTTCGGAAGAGGCTTCCGAAGTCTTTTTTCTCATGTCAAATCTATTACAGAATCTTTTCGTCGTCCTTAACGTCCTTCATGGACAGGTTGATACGGCCCTTGTCGTCAATCTCCATGACCTTGACCCAGACCATATCGCCTTCCTTGACGGCGTCCTCCACCTTCTCAATGCGGTGATCCGCCATCTTGGAGATGTGTACCATGCCGTCCTTGCCCGGCAGCAGGTTGACGAACGCGCCGAAGTTCATCAGACGCACAACCTTGCCGTAGTAGATTTCGCCCGGCTCCGGCTCCTTGACGATTGCTTCAATCATCTTGCGGGCCTTGTCCGCATCCGAAGCCTTGATCGCCGCGATGGTGACCGTGCCGTCATCCTCGATATCGACCTTTGCGCCGGATTCAGCAACGATGTTCTGGATCACGCTGCCGCCCTTGCCGATGACCTCGCGGATCTTATCCGGATGGATGTGCATGGTGGTCATCTTGGGCGCCCACTCGGATACGTCCGCGCGCGGCTTGTCGATCGCCTTGAGCATGATCTCATCCAAAATGCCGTAACGGGCAACGCGGCACTTCTCGAACGCCTGCTTGATGATGTTCGGGGTCAGGCCGTCCACCTTGATATCTACCTGAATCGCGGTGATGCCCTTCTTGGTGCCGGCAACCTTAAAGTCCATATCGCCGTAGAAGTCCTCAACACCCTGAATATCGGTAAAGGTGGTCTCCTGACCGCCGTCCGTAATCAGGCCGCAGGAAATGCCGGCAACCGGCGCGGTGATCGGAACGCCTGCGTCCATCAGCGCCAGCGTGGAACCGCATACCGAACCCTGCGAGGTCGAACCGTTGGAGGAAATGACCTCGGATACCAGACGCAGCGCGTACGGGAACTCGCTCACCGGAGGGATAACCGGCAGCAGCGCACGCTCCGCCAGTGCGCCGTGACCAATCTCACGACGGCCGGGGCCGCGGGACGGGCGGGTCTCACCGACCGAGAAGGACGGGAAGTTGTAGTGATGGATATAGCGCTTTTCCTTCTCTTCAAAGATGGTATCCAGCTCCTGCGCGTCACCCAGCGTGCCCAGCGTACACAGCGTCAGCACCTGCGTCTGGCCGCGGGTGAACATGCCCGAACCGTGTACGCGCGGCAGCACGCCAACCTCGGCCGCCAGCGGACGGACTTCCTCCATGCCGCGGCCGTCTACGCGCTTGCCGTTCGCCAGCCAGCGACGGACGATCTTCTTCTGCAGCTTGTCCACGCACTCGCCGAGGTTCGCGCCGTGCTCTTCCTTGTATTCCTCGGAAAGGGTCGCCTCGAACTCGTCTACAATCGCGCGCACGCCCGCATCGCGGACGGTCTTGTCGTCGGTGTCCATTGCGACCTCGAACTTGTCATTGCAGGCCGCCTCGAGCTTGTCAAACAGGTCGTGGTCGATGTCATGATGCTCGTACTCGAACTTGGGCTTGCCGATCTCGTCCTTGATGGACTGGATGAATGCGCAGATCTTCTTGAGTTCCTCATGCGCTTCCATCAGGGCGTTAAACATATCGTCCTCGGGCACTTCCTTGGCGCCGGCTTCGATCATGACGATCTTGTCCTTGGTTGCGCACAGGGTAACGTCCATCTCGGACACCTTGCGCTGCTCGCAAGTCGGGTTGATGACGGTCTTGCCGTCCACAATGCCGACCTGGCAGCCTGCTACCACATAGTCAAACGGGATATCGGAAATCGAAACCGCAATGGATGCGCCCAGCAGGGAAACGACCTCGGGCGAGTTGTCGTAGTCGTTCTCCAGCACGGTGCAGACGATGGAAACGTCGTTGCGCAGATCCTTGGGGAACAGCGGACGCATCGGGCGGTCAATCTGGCGGGAGGCCAGGATCGCCTTTTCGGACGGACGGCCCTCGCGGCGCATGAAGCTGCCGGGAATACGGCCTACCGAATACAGGCGCTCCTCAAAATCAACCGAAAGCGGGAAAAAGTCGATGCCGTCGCGCGGCTTGGCCGACGCGGTCGCGGTGACGAGCACGGCGGTATCGCCGTAGCGTACCAGGCACGAGCCGTTGGCGAGCTGCGCCATCTTGCCAGTTTCGACGGTCAGCTTGCGGCCGGCGATCTCGGTTTCAAACACACGGTAGTTTTTGAAGTCAAAATGATTGATGTTTGCCATTTTTTGTCCTCCTTTTTTGTTTGGCGGAGGGCGGCAGATGCTTTTTTAGCACTTGAAACAAAGCCCAAACTCCTATAGGGGGCTTCCAAAGCCCCCTATATACGAAACCAAGTTCCAAGGCAACTTGGTTTCGATACCCGAAGGATGCCGCCCAAGGCGGCTGGGTCGGGGTGTAAAAAACCACGCGCATGTCGCGGTTTTTTACGGAAACCGCAAAGCGGTTTCCAAATGAAATGCCGCGCGATACGCGCGGTCGCCTGCGGGCGGGCCAAAGGCTCGCCGCGCCCTCCGGCACGGCTGCCTTGTGGATACGGTTTGCAAGCAAACCGGTTTTTTGTACCGCGAACAAAGTTCGCAGGTTGTCTGCGGATGAGCGTTCTCCCCTTATTGGGCGCTGTTTCAACTGCTAAAAAGCGGTTTTGCCGCCTTCCATGAAAATACAGAAACAGGGGAGCAGACTGCTCCCCTATATCCTTGTAGCTTTTACTTACGGATGCCGAGCTTGGCAATCAGCGCGCGGTAGCGGTTGATGTCCTTCTTCTGGAGGTATGCCAGCATCGAACGGCGCTGGCCGACCATCTTGAGCAGGCCGCGGCGGGAGTGGTTATCCTTCTTGTGAACCTTCAGGTGCTCGGTCAGCTCCTGAATGCGCGCGGTCAGAATGGCGATCTGAACCTCCGGCGAACCGGTATCGGTCGCATGGGTGCGGTTTGCTTCAATTACGGCAGTCTTGTCTTCCTTACGGATCATGTTGGTGTTTCACCTTTCTGTAATAAATTTTTGTTACCCACAGGCTGGGCCGCGGCTTGGTGAAATGGACACGGTAAAACGCGCCCGGTTGGTCCGTCGGCTAAGCAGGGGGCGAAAGTACATATATAATACCATACAGCGGATATTTTGTAAAGTAATTTCTCTTTTTTTATTCGTTTTCACTCTTTTTCGGCGCAAATTCTGTCAAATCCAATCACGCATTGTCGATTTGTACAATTATGAACAAATTGTGAATTATATTTTGTCAAATTTTAACCTTGTCCCAGAGAAAGCCAAAGTGCTATAATCTTTTCATTCGATGGATAGTTTCTTTCGGTGGATAGCTTGATATTCCTATCGCTTGAATCCGTTTTTATTTATTGCTTGAAGATACGCGACGGGGCGGTGCAACAGCGCGGCCTGATGTCGCGTTCTTTTTTTATTCTTTTGCGCCGCTGCTGCATTTTTCTGTTATACTAAAGCAGAAGGGGGCCTGTCCTATGCAGACAATTCCGGCCAAAACCATCGTCACCAATACCAAAAGCGCCGCGGGCTGGTTCGGCGCGCGGTATAATATGAACATCTACCGCGGCTGCTGCCACGGCTGCATCTATTGCGACAGCCGGTCCGAATGCTACCGCAACGACGATTTTGACACCGTCTGCGCCAAGCAGGACGCGCTGCGCATCATCCGCGACGACCTGCGCCGCAAAACGCGCACGGGCGTGGTCTCCACCGGCGCGATGAGCGACCCCTACAATCCTTTCGAGCGCACAGAACAGCTCACGCGCCACGCGCTCGAACTGCTGGCGGCTTACGGTTTCGGCGCCGCCATCGCCACCAAAAGCGACCTCATCTGCCGCGATATTGATGTCCTGCGGGAAATCCGGCAGAACGCACCTGTGCTGTGTAAGCTGACCGTTACCACGGCGGATGACGCGCTCGCCCGCAAAATCGAACCGCATGCACCATCTCCCTCCGCACGGCTGGACGCCCTCGCGCGCCTGCACGACGCCGGACTGCACACCTGCATCCTGCTCATGCCCGTGCTGCCCTGGATCACCGACACCGAAACGCATTTGCTGACCATCGTGCAGCGTGCCAGGCAGGCGGGCGTGGATTTTATCTATCCCGCCCTCGGCCTGACCATGCGAGACCGGCAGCGCGCTTATTTTTATGCCGCGCTCGACCGGGAATTTCCCGGTCTCAAGCAAAAATACGTCGCCCGCTACGGCACGCGCTACCAATGCGCCAGCCCGCGCGCCGAAGCGCTGTGGGCCGCTTTCACCCGCGCCTGCAACGAAGCCGGCATCTTCTATCAGATGCGCGACATCACCCGCCGTTACCAGCGCGGCTACGGCGCCGGTCAGCTGACCCTGTACTGAGAGAGGCCGCCTGCCTCTCCCCGTTTTTCTCCCACTGGGGCAGCACATCTGGATAAAAAAGCAAACAGCCGGAGCAATTCTGCTCCGGCTGTTTTTCATTGCATGTATGGCTTGCTTGTATCAATCGAGATCACGCCTGCCGCGCCGTCCCACGAAACGCTGACACCCAGCACCATGCACAAATCGCGCAGTTTAAAATAGTGATTCCCGTCAATCATATACGCCTTGCCGAGCAGCGGCATGTTCTCCACATAAACTTCCGCATCCGCACGGACCGCGGGCTTTGTCCCGCCTTCCAGCGGCAGCAGTTCACCGCCAACCGGCGTATATACGCCTCCGGACAGCGTGACTCTCCGCGCCGCGCCATCCCAGTTCACCTGAAAAGCCGCCCGTGTGCCGGCAAACGCCATCGCAAGGTCGCGCAGTTTAAAATAGTTGCTGTCCCCAATTTCATATGCGGCAGCGGCAGCCGCTTTGCCATCCACCACGAGCCGGGCGGACGAAACCTCTGCCGGTCTGCGCAGTTCCGGTTTGACCGGCTCCCGCTTCAGAATTTCCTGCACAGCAGTGTCCACGCCGTTCAAATAGTCCGCAAAGCGCTGTTCCACTGCAATATCCGGCGGAAAACTCTCAATCCCATAGGGCTTGGCAGCCTCATAAACGCCCAGGTCGATAAACTTGTTGGAGTACTGCCCGCGGATGCCCGAATACGGCAGCGTAAAGCCTGTAATCTGACCGAAGTGATCGACGCTGCCGCCCGTCGGCGCGCCGACGACTGTCGCACCGATATCCTTGAGCTGCACGGTGTTGATCAGCGCAGAAGAAAACGTATTCTCACCCGCCAGCGCATATACCGCGCCGCCTTTTACCAGAAACTGCTGCGCCGCATACATCACCGGATACAATACGCCGTCCGAACCGCCGCCATTATAACGCAGGTCAATCACAAACTTTTCATATGCGCCCGATTCCAGCTTTGCCGTGATCTGCGCGGCAAACGCCTCTATCGGCAGGTTGGGGTCCTCCCGGCAGGCATTATACTGCATATACAGCGTGCCCTGTCCCAAATCAAGCAGTTTGTAGACCGCATTTTTATCCGGCTCGGTCGGCGGTACCGCCTTGCGCAGCTGCGCCTGGCTGACATAGCCCTGCTCGCCAAGCGCCGCATATTCCGCAGGCGTCAGCACAGGATAAGACAGCACCGTCTCCTTGCCCCCGGCGTCGCGCACCGTTAGAGAGACCGTCTCCGCGCCTTTTTCCACCAGACCGTAATGCTCCAGAATCTGCACAATATACATCATACTGCCGAGATCGCGGCGCAGGCGCGTTTCATTATCGTATGAAATCATGGGGGCGATCCGGCGCTGCACCTCATCCATCGTGCAGCCGGCGACTGCAACGATTTGCTGACCGATATAGTCCCTGTATTCCGCCGCCGTTCCGGCAAGCGTCCACCGGCCGTCATACCATGCAGGCGCAAAAGGAAGCAGCCGCGGCTCCTTGAGCGTCTGCCCGATGCCCAGCATCGTATGCGAATCCCCGCCCAGCGCGGTCAGTTCGGACAGCGCGACCGCAAAATCGAAATCGTCCATCTGTTCCATGTTCCGCTCGATTTCCGCCTTTTTGTCCAGCACGGTCTGCTCGCTCACTTTGGTAAAGAAATCCGGATGCTTTTCAGTCAGAATCTCCATCAGCATATCCAGATCCTCCTGCCGCCCGTCCGCAGCATCTGCCGCGCCCGCAGCGGGCAAACCGCCGCACAGCATCGCTGCGCTCAGGCATCCGGCCAGCCAGCGTTTCCACTTCATCTCCATCGCTCCTTTGTATCGTTTTGATAATACAAATATATATCGATTTTCTGTGCTTGTCAAGCTCTTGTTTGCCCGGTCTGTCCGTCAAATATTTCATGCTGCAAATCCAGGTTGTAGGACAGCAGCACGCGCAGTTTCCGTTTGCCGCGCGTGCGGTGACGCGAAACCGCGCTTTGGCTGATGCCCAGCTTGTACGCGATTTCCTTGCCGGAAAGACCGTCTACTTCGCTCAGCCACAGCACTTCATATTGCCGTGCGGTCAGCTGCTCGCGCATCGCGCGGAAGAAGGTTTCCCGGAATGCCGCGCGAAACGCGCTGTTGTCCGACGCAAGAGAGGACAGATACCCTTGATATGCCGCTCTGTCCGCCTGCATGTCAAACAGCCCGTCTTTCATCATAGGCCACCCCTCCCCTGTCGTGATAATGTTCCATCTCAAACGCTGCCTTGCGGCTTTCATTAATCAGCATGCGCAGGCAGCCGATTCTTCGCTTAAGCCGGAACCGCACCTCCTTTTGCCGTGCAAGGCGCTGCGCCGCCTGAAGCTGTTTGACACGCAGTTCAAGCAGCGCAGTGTTCGCACGGTATTCTTTTGACATTTCATGAAGTGTCATCACTGCACCCCTCCCAAATACGAACATTTGTTTGATTATTATGTTTTCAATAATACATCATCTTGTGTTTATTGTCAACAGAAAATCAATATATCCGTATTCTATTCCTTATCGCATCTGCATACAATATTCACAGGAAAGGAGGCGGCGGACATGCGCAGGCTGTTTATGACCGGTTTGGGGCTAAGCGTTATTCTGTATCTGCTGCCCGCTGTATGGTCGCTGACCGGCACAGCGGAGCCGCCCGAGCTGCTTACCGTTCCGCAAACGGTTGCGGGCGAAATCAAAAACGAGGGCGGCGGTCAGCCAACCATTACTGTTCAGCTGGAGGGCACACCGGTCGAGATGCCGCTTGAACAGTATGTGGAGGGCGTAACCGCCGCCGAAATCCCAAATGATTTTCCAATTGAAGCCATCCGCGCACAGGCGGTTGCCGCACGAACCTATGCCGTTTACAAATGCCGCCTCGGCCGGTCCGAGGTCCATCCGGACGCCGATGTATGCGATAACTTCAGCCACTGTGCCGCCTACCGCGACCCTGCCGCAGCCGCTGCGGCAGGCACAGGGCTTGACAGAGTGCGGCAGGCTGTGCAGAACACCGCAGGGCAGATTCTGACCTGTCAGGGCGCACCGATTGCCGCGGTATTCCACAGCGCCAGCGGCCCGCGCACCGAGGCTGCGCGCGATGTCTGGGGCGAGGACGTTCCTTATCTGCAAAGCGTGGTGAGCCCCGGCGGCTCCGCGTCCAGCGAATACGAAGATACCGTAACCGTATCGGCGGACGAATTCCGCAAAAAAGTAAACGAAGCTTTCCCGTCGGCAGATGTATCCGGCGCCCCGCGCACCTGGTTTAAAGCCTCCGAGCGTTCGGAGGCCGGCGGTATTATCACGGTGAAACTGGGCGGTGTTCCGGTGGAGGGCACGGCTGTGCGCACGCTGTTCGGGCTGCACTCCACCAACTTCACCATTACCACCACAGAGGACAGCATCTCTTTCCATACCGTCGGTTACGGGCACGGCGTCGGCCTGTCGCAATACGGCGCGCGGTACATGGCCGAACAGGGCGCTTCCTATATCGATATTTTAACGCATTATTACAAAGATACCGTGCTTTCCAATGTATAAATCCCCCGCTCCGCGGCGATACTTTTTGCAACGGAGGTAAAGGGTTATGAAACAATATCATGCAAAGCACACTGCGGTCCTGTCGACGCGCGGATTCTACACCATTCTGACCGTCTGCGGTCTGATTATCGCGGTTTCGGCGTGGGTGCTCTGGACGAGCATTTCCGCACCCAACGAGCCGCCGGCAGCCGCAGACACGCCCGTCATCACGCCCGCCGGCGCGCTGCCCGACCTGAGCGAAGACCTGCCCGCTGCACAGCAGGAGCCGCAGCCGGCCGAACCGGCGGATGCCGAAGTTGCGGAAGAGTCGCCGGCACCGGCCGAAGAGCAGCCATCCGCCCCTGTGCAGACCGTCTATGCGCCTGTTTATGTCCGTCCGGTTTCGGGCGCGGTGCTCACGCCGTTTTCCGGAGACGAGCTGCTGTTCCAGCCCACTTTGGGCGACTGGCGCGTACACACAGGTACGGATTTCGCCGCAGAAGCGGGAGAAACCGTGCTTGCGCTGACCGACGGCGCGGTGACCGACGTATTTGAGCAGGGCCTGTACGGCACCTGCGTGACGATGACGCATGACGGCGGTCTGACGACCACCTACCGCGGCCTGACCGACGTGCGCGTTTCTGCCGGACAAGCCGTATCCGCAGGCGAGGCCATCGGCGCATGCGCGCCGTCTATCGAGGCCGAGGCAGCGCTCGACCCGCACATCCACGTGGAAGCCGCAATCGACGGCACGGCCATTGACGTGCTCACCCTGCTTGGCGAGTACGAGCCGGAATAAGCAAAAGCCGCAGGAAAATCCCTGCGGCTTTTCTTATACTGCAATTTTTCGGGAATAATTGCCCGTCATTCCCCCGCCGACGACGGTTACAATATCGTCGGAATACAGGAAGTTCATCTCACCGTCCTGCGATTTTGCAGTGCTGCCCGTAATATCGGCGTTGCCCGCTGTCCCGTCTGAAAAGCGATATTCAAACGAATGCGGATCTGCCTGCAAAATTTCCAGTCCAACCAGGATTGGGCTTTCATACGCCCCCTCCCAGTCGCACGTTTCACCGGCGTCTGTTTGACAGAGCGATTCCAAAGCCTCCAGCGTTCCCTCGCCCAAATAGCGATAGGTTTCACCGGTCTGCTGATCCACCGCAGCCTGGCCGACTACACTGCCAGACGCCGTTTGCACGTCAAACACGAAAAACGCATGCGCGCCGTCTTCGCTTCCGCCAACTTCCAGTTGAATATCGGTCAGCTGAACAGTATATGCATCGGTATCCAGCGCTTTCGTAAGCAGATTCGCGGCTTCCTGAGCGGTCAGCAGTGCAGGCTCTTCCGCTTCGTCCGTCAGCAAACCGGCCTCTTTGGCCTGCTCCAGCGCCTGCATCTGCGAATTTTCCGCAATATCCGCCTGCGCGGCGGCCGCATCACTGTCCTGCTCCGTACAGCCTGCCAGCAGCAATACAAGCAGCGCCGGCAGCGCGATCAACCGTTTCATCCGTCTTCCCCCTTCTCTTCTTACTGGTCTGTTCATTAATATAGCGCAGCAAGAGAAAAAAAGCAACGGATTTTTACGCAAAGCGTGCGGAATTATTCTGTCGGATTCTTCTTTTTCCGCCATCCGCGCGGCTGTTTCGGCATTTTCTTCCGGTTTTTGAAGCGTTCCGTCAGGCTGTCCATCAGCGAATAATATACCGGCGTGATGAACAGCGTGGCGGCAGTCGAAACGACCATGCCCGTCATCATAACAATGCCCATCGGGCGCATCATCTCCGCGCCCTCGCCGCCGGAAAAGACCATCGGCACCAGACCCAGGATCGTGGTCAGCGAGGTCATCAGCACAGGGCGCACACGGCGCGGACATGCGTTGAGAATCGCCGTCTGCTTATCCTCTCCATGCGCACGGCGCTGTTCAATATAGTCAATCAGCACAATGGAGGAGTTAACCACCGTACCCGCCAGAATGATCACGCCCAGCAGCGCCACCATGGAGAGACGGTGCCCTGTCGGCGCCAGCAGCGCCATGGAGGCCAGCAGACCGACCGGCATAATCGTCATGATGATCACCGGCAGCAGGAACGAGTTATACTGGCTGGCCAGCACGAAATAAATCAGCAGAATAGATACTGCCAGCGCCAGCAGCAGCGTGTTCATCGTTTCGTTGATTGTTGCAAGGGTGGTTTCGCCGTCGTCAATTTCAACGCCTTCCGGCAGCTCGTAATTCGCAAGCAGCGCCTGTACGCTGGCGTTCATGCCCGCAGCATCGCCCGATTCCGACTGTCCCGTAATCGTGACGACCTCCTGCTGGCCCACGCGCGAGATCGACTGCGGCGACAGTTCGGTATATACATCGGCCACCATGCTGAGCGGCACCGTGCCGCCCGCCGCAGTCGGAAGCTGCATCGAACGGAGCGCGTCCAGGCTTTCCGATGACGCTTCGCTGCCCGAAACGGTAACGTCATATTCCTCGCCGCCCATGCGCAATGTGGTTGCCGTCGAGCCGGTCAGTTCCGCACGGACCAGTCCGCCGATGGCAGCGGCGCTCAGCCCGAAGCGAGAGGCATTCTCCCTGTTGATTTTAACCGCAACGCGCGGTACCTCCTTGCCGGAGGAAGACTCCACATTGATGGCGTCCGGCAGCGCGGCAACTTCTCTGGCCAAAGCGTCCGCCGCTTCCGCCAGTTCGTCATAGTCTCTGCCCATCAGCTGAATGCTGATATCCGAACCGCCCGTCATCTCCATCATGCTGCTGCTGGATACGGTCAGCTCGCAGCCCGCAATATCGGCAAGATGCCGACGAAGCTCGTTGGCAATTTCGGTGGCCGAGCGGCTGCGGTCCTTCAAATCGGTCAGCATAATCGTAACGCTCGCACCCGAAGACGCGGACATAACAGAGGCCGAATCGCCCGTTGAGTAATACAGCTGGTCAATTTCCGGTATGGTATCCAATGCAATGCGCGCAATGCGTTCCTGAATCGCAGCCGTCTCTTCCATCGAGGCGCCGGTCGGCATATCCACCGTCACGCCGATCTGTCCCTGGTCCATTTCCGGAATCAGTTCGGTGCCCGCAGCGCCGATGCTGACCACGGAAACAACGCAGATGGCAAGCGTAATCAGCATGCCAACGCTGCGGCGGCTGATCAGCCATTTCAGCGTATTTTTGTACCAGCGCATCACCGGCTTTTCGATAATCACCTTGTCTTTTACTTCCGGAATGGGCACCTGCCGGTGTTTGCCGCCGCGGCGCAGCAACGCAAAGCTCAGCAGCGGCACCAGGGTCAGCGCAATAATCAGCGAAGATGCCAGCAGCACCACAATGGTAATGCTCATCTCGCGGAACATCATGCCCGTCATGCCGCCGGACAGGCCGATGGGCAAAAATACACAGATGGTCGTCAGCGTTGACGCGATGACCGACATTGCAACCTCTTTCGTGCCCTCAACACAGGCAGTGCGCACGTCATATCCGTCCGAGCGGTATCGGAAAATATTATCCAGCACGACAACCGAGTTATCCACGATCATGCCGACGCCCAGCGTAATGCCGCCGAGAGACAGCATGTTGAGCGTGATATCCAGCACATACATAATCAGGAATGTGAACAGGATGCAAACCGGCATGGCTACAGAAATGGCAATCGTCGCACCCATATCGCGCAGGAAGAAAAACAGTACGATTGCCGCAAACAGCACGCCGTACAAAATGTTGGATACCGCGTTGTCCACCGTCATATTGATAAAATCTGACTGATCCATCAAAACGCTGCACTGCAGGCGCTCGTTTTCCGCGGTTTTTTTCTCCATGGTCTGCTTGGCGAGCTCCGCAATCTTAACCGTATTGGAGCCGGACTGCTTGTTGACCGACAGAATGACGCATTCCTCGCCGTCCACCTTGGAGATAACCGTCCGGTCCTTGGGCTGCATGGCCACGTCCGCAATCTGGCTCAGGCGCACCGTACCGCCTGCCGGCAGCGCAATCAGCGCGTTCTTTACGTCATCCACCGTTTTATATTCGCCGTCGGTGCGCACGGAAAGTGACTGCGAGCCGCGGTCCAAGTCGCCGCCCGGCACGGCCATATTGTCCGCCCCGATCTGCTGCGCCACCGTGGACACGGTCAGATTATACCCTTTCAGGCGCGCAGGGTCGGTTTTAACGGCAATCTCATCCTCATAGCCGCCCGAAATATCCACAGAGGCCACGCCGTCCAGCCGCTCAAGCGCAGGCTTCAACTCGTCTTCCGCAACCGACTGCATGGCGGCAAGATCTCCTCCGCGCAGGGCAAACAGCGCAACGGGCATCGCGTCCACGTCAATGCTCATTACCGTCGGGTCGGAAGCGTCCTCCGGCAGCGCGGCCTTGGCCATATCCACCTTGTCGCGCATATCAACCATGACTTTGTCCAGATCTGTGCCGTCTTCAAACTGCACCACCACCATCGAAATATTTTCCGACGAGGTGGACGACAGCGTATCCAGGCCGGACAGGCTGGCGCACGCCGCTTCCAGCGGCTTGGTCACCTGCTGCTCAATGTCCTCCGGACTTGCGCCCACATAGGTTGCATAAACCATCGCAACCGGCAGCTCCATATCGGGCATCAGCGCCAGCGGCAGTCCCTGAAAACAGTACACGCCGAAAATCGCAACCAATATGTACGCCAATATGGTCATAACGTGGTGTTTGATACATTTTTCCGCGATATTCATGGGGAATCAGCCCTCCCCGCCGTCTGCGGCATCATCCGAACCGTCTGCCGGCGCAAGGCCGGCTTCGCCCGTCACCACGCGCACCGCCTCACCGTCTGTCAGGTAGGACTGTCCCTTAACAACCACGCGGTCTCCTTCGCTCAGGCCGGAGACAATCTCCGTATCCGTTTTGCCGACAAGGCCGGTTTCCACCGTAACGCGCGTTACCGTTTCGCCGTCGCCGAAATCATCCGCCACAAAAACATACTGCTCGTCATTCTCACCGGTCAGCAGCGCTTCAGTCGGGATATGCAGCGCGTCTGCACGGCGGTTGGTGTAAAAGGTGACGGTTGCAAACGCGCCAATCGGCGGCGTGACCGTATCCGGCAGCGCAACCGAAATATCATACAGGCTGGTCTGCATATTGGCAGCCGCAGGCAGCGGCCCAATGGTGCCGTGAATGACCGTATCCCCCAGCACAGAGATCACCACATCGGCGTTTTCTCCTTCTTTAATATTGGTATACACATCCTCCGCAACCGAAACCTGCACTTCCACCTTGCCGTCCTCCGCAATAATCACCGCGGGCTGCGCCGAAGCGGCCATGCCGCCGGCCACCAGGTTAACCACCGTCAGCGTACCCGCGCAGGGAGCGGTAACCGTTCCGAGCGAAACCTGCTTATTGATCTGGTCCATGGAAGCCTGAATCTGCGCCAGCGAAGCGGTCTGCTGCGCCTGTGCAGAGGCAAGGCCTATTTTGGCCTGCTGCAGGCCCTGCTCTGCCTTGGTAACATCCTGCTGGGCCGCCGCGCCAACCTCAAACAGCGCTTTCACATTATCCACTGCAAGCTGCGCCTGCTCCACCGTAATCCGCGCGTTGGCAATCGCCTGGTCGGTCGCAGCGCGGGTCGCCGCATAGGACTGCTGAAGCGAGCCCAGTGTTGAAGTCACGGTAGAGGTATCCACCGTGAACAGGGTCTGCCCCTTTGTCACCTGATCGCCTTCCTTCACAGGAAGCGACACCACCTGTCCCGCCAGCATGGGGAACACCTGCACGGCGTTTACGGCTTCTACCTTGCCCGTCAGCGTATGTTCCGCGCTCATCTCTCCGGCAGCAACCGCCAGCACTTCAACGGCGGTGCTGGCCTTCGGCGCTTGCTCCTGCGTTTGCTGCTTGCCGCAGCCGGCGCCAAGCAGCAGTGTGCCTGCCAGCGCTGCGGCTAAAATATGTTTGCTCTTCATGTATATCCTCTCCATCGTTTGGCAGTTTACGCAGCGCCGCTCATAAAGCCGCGCGTCGCCCAGTCGTAAGTATTATATGCGGTAAACAAATCCAGCCGCGCGGTATCCAGCGCGTCCTGTTTGGCGGCCAGCTCATCCTGCGCGTCCAAATATGCATTGCGGGAAATCATGCCGCGCTGATACTGAACGGTAGCGGCGTCAAAATTCTTCTGCTGCGTCTGCAGCGCAAGCGCTGCCTCATTTTCCAGCCGTCTTTTGTCCTGCACATCGTCATACAGTGCGCGGAACGAATTGGTCACATTGTCCTTTTCCGCCTCCAGGTTGAGTTTTGCCGCCTCATACGCGTCCAGTGTCGAGGTTACATCGTCTTCATAGTCGTTGGAGGCCTCGCGCAGCGCATCCTGCTTGGACCAGATGGAATAGCTGTTCTTCAGCGCAGCCTGCAAATCCTTATCATAATCCATATCCTGCAGCTGTTTGTCCGTCACCGCAGGCACGGCCGAGGGCGTAACGGCAGTATCTGCCGCCTTGCCCAGCAGCAGTCCCAGTTGTTTTTCCGCCGCGTTCTGCTGTTTGAGCAGCGTATCCTGCTGCGCCGCCGCTGTGCGGCGCGTCTGCTTCAGATTGTCCAGCGTAAGCTGCGAGGCCATGCCGATTTCGTATTGCCGGCTGACCGTCTCAATATTTCGGTCCAGCATTGCCAGGTTGCGCTCCAGCGTATCCAGCCCGCGGTCAATGGCAATAATGCCCAGGTAGGCCGTCTGTGCGCCGACGACAAGCTGATTTTCCACATTGGCAAACTGCCGCTTATAGGTCGCTACGGTATCGTCCAGTTTCTCCTGTGCATCTTCCTCCGCATCATCCAGCGCGCCAAGGGCGGCGTTTGCCGCCGCCACGCCCGCCTGGCTGACCGCCAGGTTGGCTTTCGCTGCCGTCAGCTGCGCCTGCAGCGCCCCCTTGGTCGCTTCGTCCAAATCGGGCGTGATCGCTGCGTTGAGCGCGGCAATGGTGTTCTGATACCCCTGCACCTGCGCCTGATAGTTTTTCAGTTGTCCTTCATATTGCAGGTACTGACCGAAAAACTGTCCTTCAATATCGGTATTTTCAATGCCGGAAAGCGTTCTTTGCAGCGCCTTAACCGTCGGGTTGTTTGCGCGAACCGTTCGCTCAATCCCCGTAAAGCCCGCCTGCTGTACGGCAGACGTTCCCTGCCCGCTCCCCTCCGGCTGCGCGGCAGTCACCTCCCGCACGCCTGCGTTCTTCAAAAAGCTTTCCGCCGTACTGTCGTTCAGCTGCGCCGCGCCGGCAGGGATAACCCCCGCCGTCAACAGCATGCAGGCCAGCAGCATGCCGGTGCACATTCGCTTCATGGTCATTCTCCTGTTCTCCGTTTTACTTTACCGCATGCCGCCTTTTGGGCGGACGAAAAGCGCATCCCACGCCGCGCTGCCGCTTCGGTGTGTTATGCGCCCCACAATCCTCTGCCGGTCCGGCCCCGCATGGCCGGATCTCAAACAGTTTCTCCTTCATATACCCCTGATTTCCGCAATCCTGTTATGTCACAAGATGAAATAATTTTATCACAATGTTGTTATCCGCACAAGTGTTTGCTGGTATTATAGACATCTTTCTGCGCTTATGTCGTGTTTTTTACAAATATTTAACGCCGCCTTTTCAGGATAGCAGCTTTTGTTAGGGATGGCTAACCTTTTTTCTTTCCATTTTCAGAAAAATGTGGTATACTGATAGCAAAATAATCATAACGAGGCGAAAGCAATGACTAAAATCGACATTATTTCCGGTTTTCTTGGCGCCGGCAAGACGACGCTCATCAAGCGGCTGCTGGCGGACGCTCTCAAGGGCGAGCAGGTCGTGCTGATTGAAAATGAGTTTGGTGAAATCGGCATTGACGGCGGTTTTCTGAAGGACTCCGGCATTGTCGTCAACGAGATGAACGCAGGCTGTATCTGCTGCTCGCTTGTGGGCGACTTTGGGCAGGCTCTGCACGATGTGGTCGACCAGTACCATCCGGACCGCATCCTGATCGAGCCCTCCGGCGTGGGCAAGCTGTCGGATGTAATCGCGGCTGTACAGAATGCGCACCTGGACGTGCAGCTCAACTCTTTTGTAACGGTTGTTGACGCGCTCAAGGCAAAGATGTACCTGAAAAACTTTGGCGAATTCTTTGAAAATCAGGTAGCGCATGCCGGCTGCATCCTGCTTTCCCGCACGGCGGAATGTCCTGCAAAGCGTCTGGAGGAAACGGTTGCCCTGCTGCGCGGGCTGAACGCACACGCGCGCATTGTCACAACGCCCTGGAAGGACCTGACCGGTCTTCAGCTGCTGGAAACCATGGAAGGCAGCCGCGATCTGGTGGCAGAAGTGCTTGAGGAAATTGCGCATACGCCGCACCATGAGCACCACCATCATGCGCATGAGCATGAGCACGAGCACCATCCCGACCATGCACATGAGCACGAACACGAGCACCATCCCGACCATGCACATGAGCACGAACACGAACATCACCACGAACATGAGCATGAGCACGAGCATGCACATCACCACGAACACGGTCCGGACTGCACCTGCGGCTGCCATGACCATGACCATCATCATCACGACCACGACTGCGGCTGCGGCCACGACCATGACGCGGACGAGGTCTTCACCTCCTGGGGCCGCGAAACGACGCGCAAGTACACCGAAGCCGGCCTGCTGGCCGCGCTGACCGCGCTCGGCGATCCGTCTCTTGGCACGGTGCTGCGCGCCAAGGGCATTGTGCCGGATGAAAACGGCGGTGAGTGGCTGCACTTTGACTATGTGCCGGGCGCGCCCGAAATCCGCCGCGGCGCCGCCGATTATACCGGCCGCCTGTGCGTCATCGGCTCGGCGCTGGACGAAGAGCGGATTACCGCGCTGTTCGGTCTGGAATAAGGGAGGCCCTGTTATGGAGCGTATTCCCGTATATGTTTTCACCGGCTTTCTGGAAAGCGGAAAAACCAGCTTTATCCGTGAAATTCTTTCCGACCCCAATTTTACCGAAGACGAGATTTCCCTGCTCATTCAGTGCGAAGAAGGCATTGAGGAGTTTGACGAGGACGAGCTGAAACAATACCGCACCGTTCTGGAGGTCATAGACGACCCCAAGCGTCTGACCCCCAACGTGCTCAAGCGGCTGGAGCAGAAATGTAGGCCCGACCGCATTCTGATCGAACTGAACGGCATGTGGAGCCTGGAAACGGCAGTAAACGCATTTCCGGCCCGCTGGGAGCTCTGTCAAATCGTCACCACGGTTGACGCCGGCACCTTTGCATTATATTCGCAAAACCTTGGCCCCATGATGTTCGAGCACATTTCCACTGCCGATCTTGTGGTCTTCAACCGCTGTACGGATGAACTCAAACAGATGCTGTATGACAAGAGCATCAACGCAATGAATCCGCGCGCCACCATTTATCTGGACGATGTGGACGGCAATTCCGAGGATTATGCCCGCCATCTGCCGCTGCCGTTTGATATCGACGCCGATGTGATCGACATCGGCGCGGAGGATTATGGTCTGTGGTATCTGGACGCAACCAGCGAGCCGGAGAAATACCGCGGCAAGACCGTCCGTTTTCTGGCGCAGGTCTATAACGGAAGCAACGTCCCTGCCGGCTCTTTCGTGCCCGGCCGGTTCGGCATGGTATGCTGCGCGGAGGACATCAGCTTTCTCGGTTTCGTATGCCGCTATCCGGCCGCCGGCCAGCTGAAAATGCGCGACTGGGTGCGTGTGACCGCATCCATTACCGTTGAGGAACTGCCGGAATACCGCGGCGAAGGGCCTGTGCTGCACGCTATTGAGGTTGTGCCCGCCGAAAAGCCCGCAGACGACTTGGTTTACTTCAACCGGTAAGCCCTGCGCCTGCATGCAGCCAACCCGCTGCGTCCTTTCACACAAAAAGACCGTGTATCCCGGCAGGAATACACGGTCTTTTCTCTTCTGTAAACGCTTCTCTGTGTGCTGCCGCTTCCGCACGAACTGCCTGCGGCTTTGCTCAGTCCAGCGCAGGAAGTGTGGCAAAGCCCTCTGCCAGCTCCGCGTCAGTCGGCACATGATTGCGCATCCGTCCGTTGTGATACGCCTCGTATGCCGCCATATCAAAATACCCTGTGCCCGTCAGACCGAACAGGATGGTCTTGGCCTCGCCCGTCTGCTTGCAGCGAAGCGCTTCGTCAATCGCGCAGCGGATGGCGTGCGAGGATTCGGGTGCAGGCAAGATGGTTTCAACCTTGGCGAACTGCACCGCAGCCTCAAATACATCGGTCTGTTTAACCGAAACCGCCTCCATATACCCATCGTGGTACAGCTTGGAAAGAATCGGGCTCATACCGTGGTAACGCAGGCCGCCCGCGTGGTTGGGCGCGGGCATAAAGCCGTTGCCCAGCGTGTACATCCGCGCCAGCGGGGTGACGTGGCCGGTGTCGCAGAAATCATACGCATACCTGCCGCGGGTAAACGACGGGCAGGAGGCCGGTTCGACCGCGATGATGCGCGGGTCCGCGCGTCCCAGCAGCTTATCCTGCATAAACGGTGCGATCAGCCCGCCC
This sequence comes from Agathobaculum sp., assembly GCF_050946325.1. Lineage (GTDB taxonomy): Bacteria > Bacillota > Clostridia > Oscillospirales > Butyricicoccaceae > Agathobaculum. Next base: position 22,954 of record NZ_JBMNUP010000003.1, read on the forward strand.
AGATTGGAGCCGCCGCCCGCACAGCCGATGACAATATCCGGATATTCGTCCAGCAGCTCCATTGCCTGCTTGCTTTCCAGCCCGATGATCGACTGGTGCAGCAGCACCTGATTGAGCACCGAACCCAGCACATAGCGGTAGCCCTCATGCGTGGCGGCCATTTCCACCGCTTCGGAGATCGCGCAGCCGAGCGAGCCGCCGGTTGTCGGGTCATGTGCAAGGATGGCGCGTCCCGCCTCGGTTGTATCCGACGGCGAGGGCGTCACATCCGCCCCAAAAGTCTGCATGACCGCCTTGCGGTAGGGCTTCTGCTCATAGGACACCTTAACCATAAACACCTTGAGATCCAGCCCGAAATACGCGCACGCTTCGGACAGTGCCGTGCCCCACTGGCCTGCGCCCGTCTCGGTCGTCAGGCCCTTGAGTCCCTGCTCCCTGGCATAGTACGCCTGCGCGATGGCCGAATTGAGTTTGTGGCTGCCCGATGTATTATTGCCCTCAAACTTATAATAGATCTTTGCGGGGGTGCCGAGCGCCTTTTCCAGATTGTACGCGCGGCAGAGCGGCGAGGGACGGTACAGCTTATACATATCGAGCACCGGCTCGGGGATATCAAAATAGCGGGTGGTGCTGTCGGTTTCCTGCTGGGCCAGCTTTTCGCAGAAAATGGGATACAGCGCCTCGGTCGGCAGCGGCTCATGCGTGCCGGGATGAATCAGCGGGGCGGGCTGTTCCTTCATATCAGCCCGCAGGTTGTACCACCGGCGCGGCATCTGGTCTTCGGTCAGGTACAGTCTGTGCGGAATTTTTGCCATGATGGGTTCTCTCCTTTTTCATATTGGTGGGTTGACAGTTGACGCGCCGGAACGGGGATACAAAAAAACTCCCGTCCCCTGTGTAAAACACACATGGGACAGGAGTACAATACTCTTGCGGTACCACCCAAGTTGACGCAAAAATGCGCCCGCTCACTTTCGCACATCCGACAGTGTACGCTCCCCTGATAACGGGCGGAGTCCCCGTCGCAGATACTCGGGATATCATCCCTTTCGCCTTGCCCTGATAAAGTCCATTCACCGGGGCCTTGCCTGCCGCGATTTCACCGCCCGTGGCTCTCTGAAAGGTTTGGTTTCCCTGCTACTCGTCTTCGTCATTGGTTTTTCGGTATGGACACAGTATATTCTCATTTTCCCGCTTTGTCAACCATAATTTGAGAAAATTTTAATAAATTTATCTTCATTTTTTCTCACAGTTTTCTTTCTGCTCAAGCGCATGTACCCGTTTTTCCAACTCCAGGTTATGCAGCCACAGGCGGACGATGCTGGTCAGCAGCGCCGCAAGGCACAGCGTATACAGCACAAATCCCCGCTCGACGGAAAAATCCTGACAGAAATAGATCAGCCATGCGCTCGGCACCAGGCACAAAACGAACGTAAAAAGACAACTCTGCATAATTTTCCCTCCTTTTATCCTGTTTTCAGTATAGCATAGTGTACGAGAACGTGTCAACCTTCTTGCTGTGTACGGTCCGCTGTGCTATAATCAAAGCCGAACAGAAAATCCGAGGAAAGGACGGTGCGCCATGCGCATCATCGAAGGCGAAAATGAACTGCTGCTGACCTGCCAATCCACACAGGACGGCATCACCATCCTGCGCTGCGAAACGCAGGACGATACCGTGCGCCTGCCCGCAGAGATTGACGGTTATCCGGTGACGGCGCTCAGCGCCTATGCGCTTTCCGAACGCGCCCCCGACCTGACCGGACAGGCCTGCTTTCCGGTTCGTGTGACCTGCGGCGGTCCCGCGCCGGTACACAATGCGGACGCGGTGCGGCAGTGCATCCTGCCTGCCGGTGTGCGCAGCATCGGCAGCTACGCTTTTTACAACTGCCGGCGGCTGGAGGGACTGACGCTCCCCGCCGCGCTCACCGCAATCGGCGGCGGACTGCTGATGAACTGCCGCGCCCTGCGCACCATTGCGCTGTGCGCCGCCCCGGACGCATCCACCTGCCTGCCCAAACTGCTCGGCGAAACCGCCGCCGAGATCGACGTATCTTTCGAACACAGCGCGCGCCTCATCTTCCCTGCCTATTCGGAGGAGCTGGAAGACCTTTCCCCCGCGCATATCTTCCAGCGCCGCATTCACGGAGCGGGCTACTATTACCGCCAGTGCTTTGCGGACGGCAGGCTGCGCTTTGCCGAATATGACCGCGCCCTGTCCGAGCTGCTGGAGCGGCACGATTTTGCCGCAGCCGTCCGTGTCGCGGTTCGCCGCCTGGCGCAGCCCTACGCGCTGAGCGATGCGGCGCGCGAAGCATATCTGACCTGCCTGCGCGCACACGGCCGCGCCTTCGCCTGCGAGCGGGCCGCTGCGGGCGACAGTGCTGCGCTGCATTTTCTGCTGTCGCTCGGCGTGCTGGACGCACCGGCCGTCGCCGCCGCGTGCAACGCTGCCCGTGCCGGCGGACAGACCGCTGCGCTCTCCGTGCTGCTGGCTGCAAACGGCGGCAAACAGGCTGCCGGGCGGGCAAAATCCTTTGACCTGTAACCACCCAGCCTGCAAGGAGGTGTTTTCCCATGCCCCAATCCGAACAATGGAGCCGCATCGGGCGGGAGATCCTGTTTTCCGCCCGCACCGAACTGTATATGAGCCTGCCCTTTCTGGATGCGGCGGTTTCCTCGCTTGCCATCACAGAAGGATACGATACCCCTACGCTGGCAACCGACCTCAATCACCTGTATTACAGCGGCGCATGGCTTGCCCAGCAGTATGAACGCGGCCGGACGAATGTCAACCGCGCCTACCTGCACACGGTATTCCACTGTCTGCTGCGCCATCCGGCCAAAGCGCACGGACGCGACCGCGCCCTGTGGGATCTGGCGTGCGATGTAGCAGTTGAAAGCATCATAGATGCACTCGACTACCGCTGCCTTGCCGCCGGGCATCCCTCGGTGCGGCGGCAAAACCTGTACCGCCGTCTGCGCGAAGCGCTTCCTGTGCTGACTGCCGAAGCGGTCTACCGCCAATTCCGGCGCGACCGCCTGAGCAGCTACGACTGCGCTGCGCTGGCGCGTGTATTCGCCGTGGACGACCACGCCCTGTGGCCCGAAGAGGGCGATGACGAACAGGAAAAGCAGTGGCAGCGCCGCGCCGAGCGCACCCAAACCGCTATGGAGACCGTTTTTTCCAATCAGGCGGCAGGCGGGGAAGCCGTGCGCGAACAGCTTGCAGTTTCCACCCGCGGCACGGTTGATTACCGCGCCTTTCTGCGCCGCTTCACTGCCCTGCGGGAAGAGGTTGCCATTGATGCGGACGCTTTTGATTACGGCTACTATGCCTATGGTCTGCGGCATTTCGGCAACATGCCGCTGATCGAACCGCTCGAAACGCGCGAGACCCGCAAAATCGAGGATCTTGTCATTGCAATCGATACCTCCATGTCCACCTCGGGCGAGCTGGTGCGCAGCTTTCTGTCCTACACCTACACACTGTTGCAGGACCGCGAGAGCTTTTTCCGTCACATCAACCTGCGCATTTTGCAGTGCGATGACCAGCTCCGCTCGGACAAACGCATCACCAATGCACGCGAACTGGCCGACTATATGGCGCAGTTCGAGCTGATCGGCCAGTCCGCAACCGATTTTCGTCCGGTTTTCGCGCATGTTGACCGGCTGATCGCCGAAGGCGCATTCCACCGGCTACGCGGCCTGCTGTATTTTACCGACGGGCTGGGTATCTACCCCAGCCGGCGTCCCCGGTACGATGCGGCCTTCCTCATGCTGGAGGGACAGGCTTACCCGGATCAGGTACCGCCGTGGGGCATCCGCGCCGTGCTGCGGGAGGAAGAGCTGACCATGCCGTAACCGGTCATCCCCCGCTTTCCAACCCATACAAGGAGCAACAGCCATATGAATATCAAACGAGCCAAAAACGAGATTAAAAACACCCTGCGCGCCTATTTTGCGCGGGATGCCTTCGGTGTTTACCGCATCCCGCCCATCCGGCAGCGCCCGATTCTGCTGATGGGCCCGCCGGGCATCGGCAAAACGCAGATCATGGAGCAGATCGCCGAGGAGACCGGCGTGGGGCTGGTCGCCTATACGCTGACCCACCACACCCGCCAATCCGCGCTCGGCCTGCCCTATATCGACCACCAGACCTTTGACGGGCAGGAATACGCCGTTACCTCCTACACCATGAGTGAGATCATCGCCTCGGTCCACCGCGAGATCGCCCGCACCGGTGTTCAGGAGGGCATCCTGTTCCTCGACGAGATTAACTGCATTTCGGAAACCCTTACCCCGATGATGCTGCAATTTTTACAGTGCAAAACCTTCGGCAACCAACAGCTTCCCGCCGGATGGGTGGTCGTAGCTGCCGGCAATCCGCCGGAGTACAATAAGTCCGTGCGCGAATTTGATGTCGTCACGCTCGACCGCGTTAAGCGCATTGATGTGGAGGAGGATTTTGCCGTCTGGAAGGAATACGCCTACCGGCGCGGCATCCACGGCGCGATCCTGTCCTATCTGGAGATCCGCCGCGAGCATTTTTACCGTGTGGAGACCACAGCGGACGGTATGCAGTTTGTCACCGCGCGCGGCTGGGAGGACCTGTCCGAGCTGATGCAGGTATATGAATCGCTCGGTCTGCCGGTCGACCGGCAGGTTGTCGGGCAGTACCTGCAGCTTCCCCGCGTGGCAAGCGATTTTGCCGGCTATTTGCAGCTATATGAAAAATACAAGCGCGTTTACCGTGTGGACGAAGTGCTGCGCGGCACATGGGAGCCTTTGCGCGCTTCCGAGCTGGCAGGCGCACCGTTTGACGAAAAGCTGGGCGTGCTCAGCCTGCTGCTGACCCGTCTGGCAGACGGCGCGCGTGAACTGTACCGTCTGGATGCGCTGACCGATGCCCTGCACGGCGATCTTACCGCCATCCGCGACGGCAGCGCCACGCTGGATGCCCTGCTGGACGACCGGCAGGCAGCGCTCACACGCCGCCGCGCCGCCGGTTCGACTGACCGTGACGCCCTGCTGACAGCAGCCCGCGAGATCGAACGGCTGGAAGCGTTCCGCACCCATCTCCGGCAGCAAAGCATTCCTGCCGCGCAGGCGTTTGACTGCCTGAAAGCGCTGTTCGCAGAAGATGTACAGTCCCGCGCGGCTGCCGTCGAACAAACCGATACGCAGATCGCCAACGCCTTCGCCTTTCTCGGCGCGGCCATTCCAGACAGCCAGGAGCTGGTGCTGTTTGCCACCGAGCTGACGGCAAACTTCTTCACCTCGTGGTTCATTCAGAACTTCGGCAGCGAAGCGTATTTTGCGCACAACAAGCGCCTGCTTTTTGATGACACACACAGTCGGCTGCTGGATGAAATCCACCAGGCCAAAAACGAATAATCCGGCAAAGGGAGCGGCTTTTCAGCCGCTCCCTGTATTTCCATCCAATCATCCGGCTGCAAAAGCAGCTTGTGCGCGCCAGACTGCCTGCGCGGCAGGCCCGCCCGCTGCTTATGGGTCTTCTTTCGCAAATCTTAAGAATTCTCTTCCGGTTTTCCTTCGTTTTTGCTGCTATACTGCACAATAAGGGAGGAAAAATCACCATGAACAAATTACTGCTGAACGGGTACGAGCTGCTTACCGTGCTGCTTGCCTTTGCCGTGCTGTACGGCGCTATGCGGCACAAATCCCCCGCCTGCCGCGGCGCGTTTTCTTTTATTCTGCTGCTGGCGTTTGCCGTCTATCTGTGCGGTGCGCTCCATTACACCGGCGCAGGCACACTGTATGAACTGCTCCGCCGCGGCTTTGTGCTGCGCCCTGCCGCCATCAATCTGCTGCCCTTTTCCCGGCGGATTGACGTTGCAGGATACCTGCTCAACATTGTGCTGCTCCTGCCGTTCGGCATGCTGGCGCCGCTCATCTGGCCGCGCCTGCGCAGGATCGGAAGAACGGCTGCGGCGGGTGCGCTGTTTTCCCTGCTGATTGAAATCAGTCAGCTCTTTACCAGCCGCCGTCCGGATGTGGACGATTTGCTGCTTAACACGCTTGGCGCTGTGCTTGGCTGGCTGCTGTATCGTCTGCTGCCGGCGCGTTTGCGGGAGCGGCAGCAGGCCTGTCCGTTTTCTCCCGCCTGGGTGGTTGCCCTGCTGTTTCTTGGCCGGTTTCTGCTGTTTGATGAGCTGGGCGCTGTCAGCCTTCTGTATTTTTAAGTCCGGCTTGTGCAAAAAAGAACGGGTATCCTTTTCCGGATACCCGTTTTCTTTTTTTATTTTTCCCGCAGAAGCGCGGTTCGGATGACGCCTTTGGGGTCTTTTGCCAGCAGCATAACCAGCCAGATCACCAGCCCAAATGCCACGGCAGACAACCCGAGAAACGCATCGTTCAGCATATCCGCAGCAGCCGGCATAAAGTAGGCCGCGCCCTCTTCTGCATACGCAAACACCGCGTCCACCAGCCACATCAGCGATGCACCCCAGTACATGCAGCACAGGGTGCCAAGCTTCAGCCGGTTATCCGGCAGCCGGAAATACCACGCCGCTGTGCTGATTACTGCGGCAAACACCGTAATCAGCAGCGTCATACCGTTTCCCCCTCTTCCGCAGCATGCGCCTGCTGCAGCGCGCGCTTTTCCATCGCACCATAAACCAGCACGGCAGCTGCCCAAACAGCCGTCACCAGCAGGGCCATCGCCACGCCGGCGGTCGCCATTTCATGCAGCATCGCGGCTGCGTCCACCGGATTTTCCATGGCGGACAGGAATGGGAAATAGGGAACCACTTCGCCGTGCCACACATGCTCAAACGCCAGCAGCGCAGAGCCGCCCCACAGCAGGTTGGACAGCCACTTGAGCTTGCGCGAAAACGGCAGTCTGCGCGCAGGCGCGGACGTTTGCTCCTGTGCGGACGTCTCTTCCTTTGCCTCCAGCACCTTGGCGGCAATCGTTGTCACAACCGCCTCGGCGGTCGGAACGAGAAAACATGCCATAATTCTTTCCTCCTTTGATTTCGATATCCGGTTACAGCGTTACGCCGTCTTTAAAAATCGCAATATCGCGGAAGCCTGCCAGTTCGGTTTTGGACGGCTGTCCACCGGCAATGGCAAGCACCAGTGCAAACAGGCGCTTTGCCGCGTCTGCAATCGGCTCGCCGTCTGCCACCGTGCCCGCATCAAAATCAATCCAGCCGCTCTTTCTTGCAGCAAGCTGGCTGTTGCTGGCAATTTTCACGGTCGGCGCAGGCGCGCCGAACGGCGTACCGCGTCCTGTGGTGAACAGCACCATATGTGCGCCCGCCGCCGTCATCGCCGTGGCCGATACCAAATCGTTGCCCGGCCCGTACAGCATGGTCAGGCCGCGCTTTGTCACCGTCTCACCATAGCCAATCACGTCCACAATCGGTGCCGTGCCGCCCTTCTGCACACAGCCGCAGGACTTATCTTCCAGCGTGGTAATGCCGCCCTTTTTGTTGCCGGGCGAGGGGTTTTCATACACCGTTTCATGGTGGCTGATGAAATAATCCTTGAAACCGTTGAGCATGTGCGCCGCTTTATCGAACACCGCGCGGTCCTCGCAGCGCGGCAGCAGCATGCCCTCCGCGCCGAACATTTCCGGCACTTCGGTCAGCACGGTGGAACCGCCGCGCGCAATCATCATATCGCTGAACACGCCGACGGTCGGATTGGCGGTCACGCCGGAAAGGCCGTCCGAACCGCCGCACTTCAGGCCAATCACCAGCTCGCTCACCGGAATCGGCTGGCGGCTGAACTGCGCGGCATAGTCCGCGCACTGCTCCAGCAGCGTGCGGGCCGCAGCAAACTCATCCTCTACATCCTGGCAGGTCAGAAAACGGATGCGTTCCGCATCGTATTCGCCCAGCTCCTCCACAAACTGGTCATGCTGCAAATTCTCACAGCCCAGACTCAGCACAAGCACTGCGCCTGCATTCGGATGCTTTGCCAGCGCCGCCAGCAGCTTGCGGGTCTGCGCATGGTCCGCACCCGTCTGCGAGCATCCGTAAGGATGCGCGAAGGTGTAAAGTCCGTCAATGGAGCCGCGCACCAGGTCCTGATTGTCCGCAACCATTTTCTTCGCCACATCGTTAACGCAGCCAACGGTCGGAATAATCCAAATCTCATTGCGCACGGCCGCGCGTCCGTCACGGCGGCGGTAACCCATAAAGGTTTCCGGCTCAACGGGCTCCAGCCGCGGCGAGGCCGGCGCATAGGCGTATTCCTCCTCGCCCGAAAGGTTGGTCTTCATATTATGGGTATGCACCCAGCGGCCGGTCTGGATATCCGCCGTCGCCCTGCCGATCGGGTAGCCGTACTTGACGACAGCTTGCCCCTCTGCAATAGGCGCAAGCGCAATTTTATGGCCCTGCGGAATATCCTCAGCCGCCGTTACGGTTATGCCGCCGGCCGCCAGCGTTTCGCCCTGCGCCACCGGATGCAGCGCAACGGCCACATTGTCTTTATCTGTTATGCGAATAAACTTTGTCATACCGTTCTCCCTTACAGGCAGGAGGCAAACGCCGCCTCCGCGCCTTCGGTGCGAATCTTGTTCAGACCGTCCAGCACAGCCTGCTCCAGACCGGCAATCTGAGACAGATCACGGTCCCACATCTGCTGGTTGGTCAGCACAGCGTGTACCAGGTCGGCTGCGCTGTCATCCTTATGATTCCAGTAAAACTCCAGCGCCCAACGGTCGTCCGAGCAGGTGTAGGTATTGCCCTTCGGCCGCTTGCAGACCAGGCCTGCGTCGGTCAGCTCCTGCACATCGCTGGAATAAAACGCAATATACGCCGAAAGGCTCATCGTCAGGCAGACCGGCAGCTTGCCGTTCTTCTCAATATACTCCAAAAAGCTCGGCATGTTGCGCGCCTTCCACTTGGAGGTGGAGTTGAGCGAAATGCTCATCAGCTCATGGTTGACAAAGGGGTTGTTGAAACGGTCCTGCACTGCGGCGGCAAACTGCTTGCAGTCCTCCTGATCGAGCGGCAGAATCGGCACAACTTCCTCATACAGCATCTTGTTCATAAAGCTGCGGATGGTGTCGTCCTCCATGCACTCGCGCACAATATCCTTGCCCGCAAGGTACGAACCAAGGGTAAAGCCCGTGTGCGCGCCGTTAAGGATACGCACCTTTCTCTTCTTATAGGGCGTAACATCGGGTACAACCGGGCAGTTGAGACCGGATTTCCGGAACGGCAGCTGCTCTTCCAGCCATGCCGGTCCCTCGATGTTCCACACGCCGAACACCTCGCCCACATCGATCAGGTCGTCCTGGTAGCCGTTTTCTTCATTCAGACGCTTGACTTCTTCCGCATCCTTGATGCGGCCGGGCACAATGCGGTCCACCAGCGTGGAGCAGAACGTGCACGCACCGCACCAATCCTTGAATTCGGCTTCCAGTCCCCACTGCGCAATGTACTGGCCGACGCATTTTTCCAGCTCCTTGCCGTTGTTGTCGATCAGCTCGCAGGAGAGGATGACAACCGGCTTTTTGCCGGCCTTGAAGCGGGCATAGAGCACCTGCGTCAGCTTGGCGGGGAAGGAAGACGGCGGGCAGTCGTCCTTCTGGCAGGCCGGATCGTACACGATGCCGGCCTCCGTGGTGTTGGACACAATGTATTCCAGGTCATCCGATACGGCAACCTGCATCATCGCGTCGTAATCCGCCTTTTCATAGGGGTTCAGGCAGCGGGAAACCGAGGAAATCACGCGCTTGCGGTCCACCTTTTCTCCGTTTTCGCGGCCGCGCAGATACAGGGTATAAAGGCCCTGCTGTTCATTGATCTGCTTTGCCAGGCCCATCTCAATCGGCTGCACCAAAACCGCCTTGCCGTTGAAGCCCACCTTTTCGTTGGCCATATCAAACCAGTAATCCACGAAGGCTCTCAAGAAGTTGCCTTCGCCAAACTGTAAAATCTTTTCCGGGGCTTTTTCTAGGAAATAACCCTGATATCCGGATTTTTTCAGCACTTCATAATTCAGTTTTTCCATTGCCGCTCCTCCTCAATACATCAAATTTACCACAAGTTTCCGTCCTCGTCAAACGGCAGATATTCGGGTTCGGATTCAATCGTCAGGTTCGGGTCTGCCTGCGCCTGCTCCCAGTAGGATTCAGACAGCATGATGTGCTCCAGGTGCAGGCTGTTCGGAATGCGCACAACGCGCGGATTCGTCTTATCAATCTCATTGCAGCTCTTAATGCAGACCTGAATGCACTCCCTGTCGCTCTCCATCACAATCGGAATGCGCACGCCGCCCAGCACCGTGCAGGTGATCGCATTGGGATACATGGAAGCCAGATCCAGCTGGTCGAATACGCGCTTGGTCGTCGCGCTCGAGTAGCCGAGGCCAATGCCGTTGCCATGCGTCTCCGGGCTCAGGTCAAGCACGGCCACACGCTGCGACACAATGCCGCCCGTCGCATATTCCGAGCAGAACGTACCCGTGATATTGGGGTCCATGCCGTCGCCGCTGAAGTTCTTGCCAATCTGGTCCACCACAAGCACATCGCACTCGTCCACCAGAATGCGCGGCATATAGCTGAACGCTTCCTTGAGCAGTTCCGGTTCCACCGCGTCAATATCCTCGGCTGCAACCGCAGTGATTTTGCAGGTCTCGTCAAAGGCGTTTTCAATCGTGGGCACGCCAAACAGAATCGGCGCATTTTTCAGAATGCACCGGCCGAACAGCGGCACATTTTTGGCCATGTTTTTAAAGCCTTCCTCATGCACCTGTTCTGCGCCGTGCTGTTTGCCCAAGCCAATCGCCATCATCTTCATCAGGCCGCTCTCATAGGGGCCGCGGAACGCTGTATGCGGCTTGACGCGGCATCCCAGAATGATACCGTCTGCTTCGGCTGCATTTTTATCAATGTAGACGTCCTTGCCCTCTTCGTTGACGCCGATCTTCTTGACCTCCATTGAAGAAATAATCGGGCAGCCGACGTATTCCTCCACAATACCGTAGCCTGCCAGAATTTCACGCTGGCCTTCGGCAGTGGCGCCGCCATGGCTGCCCATTGCCGGCACGATAAAGGGGTGCGCGCCGCGGGATTTGCAGAAATCTGCGATGCACTTGGTCGTCAGCGCAACATTTGCCACCCCGCGGGAGCCTGCCGTGATGGCAATGCGCATGCCCGGCTTGACGCGGGACGCAAACTTTTCTTCACTCAGCAGGTTTTCAATAATGCCGGGAATATCCGCAGGATCAATGCGCGGGCGCGGAAAGCTCTGGCGCACACGGAACATTTTTGGAATATGGGTATCTTTTACCAAATCCGCAACCAAAGGTCGGTCTCTCATATTTGAACCTCCATTCAATGCTTTCAAAGCCCGGCTGCCTGTCCGGCGCTTGTGCGACGGCGGTGCCGGGCTTTGTTTTTAGTATACCAGATTTACAAGGAAAGTGGAAAGGGGCGGGAAGTAAGTAAGCAAAATAATATCCAGCGCAAACAGTGCGTAGAACGGTATCGCTTCCTTAATAAACTCCTTTGTCGGGCACTTGGTAATACCGCAGGTGACAAACATCAGCGTGCCCATGGGAGGCGTAAACGCGCCGATGGTGCAGTTGAAAATATACACCATTGCAAAATGGATGGGGTCAATGCCGAACGCCATCGCAACCGGATGGAGCAGCGGCCCCAGCACGATCATCGAGGCGTTGCCCTCAACAAACATGCCGACAATAATCAGGAAGATGTTGACAACCAGCAGGAAAACATATTTGCTGTCAATCGCGCTGGTCATCCAGTTGGCAAACATCTGCGGAATCTGTTCCTTGGTCAGAATCCAGGAGAAGCAGGACGCCGCCGCAACAATCAGCATGATGGAGCTGGTGGTCGTTACGGTTTCCTTGCAGCCCTTGGCGAAATCGCGCTTGTTCATTTCCTTGTAGCCGATGCCCAGTGCAAGTGCGTAAACAATTGCAACCGTACCGGCTTCCGTTGCGGTGAACACGCCGATGCGCACGCCGCCGATGATGATGATCGGCAGCAGCATGGGCAGAATGGCAGGCTTAATGGCAAACCACTTTTCGCGTGCCGGAATCTTTTCGGTGCGAAGCGGCTCATAACCGCGCTTCTTCGATACGAAATGCGTGAAGATCATCAGCGTAATGGTCAGAAATACGCCAGGGCCAATACCGGCGACAAACAGCTTGCCAACCGAGATATTGTTGATGCACGCGTAAATGATCAGGCCGGTTCCGGGAGGAATCAGCGGCACAACCATGCCGGACGCTGCGGTAATAACGGTCGAAAACGCCTTGGAGAAGCCGTGCGCTTCCATCGAAGGAACCAGCATCTTGGCTTCCATCGCGGCATCCGCCAGCGAGGAGCCCGACAGGCCGCCCATCAGGGTGGACAGCAGAATATTTACCTGCGCCAGACCGCCGGGCATACGGGAGGTCAGCACGGCGCAGCAGTCCATGATACGGCGGGTAACGCCCGTGTAGTTCATAAATACGCCGGCCATAACAAAGAACGGAATCGCCAGCAGGGACAGGCCCTGTGCGCCGGTCAGCGTCTGCTGGGCAAAAATCATCGCGTTGGTCGCCGGATTGCCAAGAAAATACACGGCAGAAGCTGCCAGAATTGAAATATATACCGGCACCTTCAGGAACAGCAGAACCAGCAGAAGAATGCAGGAGACACCAATGATATTCATTATTTCTTCGCCTCCTCAAACTCTTCGTCGGTAATGGCTTCAATGGTTTCCTGCTCCGTATAATGGAAGAAGTTCACCAGAATAAAGTTGAACACCTGCCAGATACAGGAAACCGGAACGATGCAGTAAATTGCAATATACGAAATATGCAGAATCGCCGTGGTACGGCCGCTGGCAGCGAATACATTCATGTACTGAATGGACAAATAGCCCAAAAATACCAGCGTCAGCACAGTAACAATCAAAATCAGAACGTTGATTACTTTTTTCAGTGCTTTGGGGAAAAATTCATAAAAAACTTCAATGGCTGCATGGTTGGCCGTGCGGAACGCTGCGCCCGCCGCGCCAAAGATAACCCATATAATCAGGGCTGCCTGCACCTCCTCAATCCAGGAGAAGGGCATGCCTAAAATATAGCGGGAGACAACGCCGCCGAATGTGACGCCAACCAGCAGACACATTGCAACGGATGCAATCACCACGTCAATATTCAACAGCCATACTTTCCAGTTTTGCTGCTGCTTCATTGGGAAACCCCCTATTTCTATTTGGATACCGGCAGTTTTCCTGCCTAAAAAACGTCAAAGAGAGGCAGAGGGGCGGAAACTCGTTCCGCCCCTCCGTAACATGAATTGGTCAAGCGCCGAACGGCTTGTGGTATTAATCTTGCGTATCAGTCTCAGGCAGCCGCGATCGCCTTAACGGTATCGTACAGGCCTTCAGTCCAGCCCATGGCCTCGGTTGCGCCTTCAAAGAACTTCTGCGCAGCTTCAACCCAGGCAGCCTTGTCTTCTTCGGTCAGCTCGTAAACCGTAACGCCGGCATCAATCATGCCCTGCTCGGCCTCAGCGGTCGCTTCGTCGTACAGGTCGTTGTTCATCAGGCCGGCTTCGTCCGCGCACTCCATCAGAATCTGCTGCTGCTCTTCGGTCAGGGTGCTGAAGAAGGTTTCGCCGCAAATCCACATGGAGGTGGCGAGGATGTGCTCGTTCTTGCACAGATACTTGGCAACTTCCTGGAAGGAACGGTTGTACAGAGAGGTGATCGGGTTTTCAACAGCGTCAATCGTGCCGCCGCTCATCGCCTGGTAAACGTCGCCCATATCCATGCCGACCGCAGTAGCGCCAAGGTCCTCAAAGCTGGTGGTGGACAGGTCGTTGGAAGAAACACGCATCTTCAGGCCAGCAAGGTCTGCCGGCGTATGTACCGGCTTGATGGACAGAATGTCGCGCGCGCCGTAAATCCAGTTGGAGGACAGAACGCGCAGGCCGCCGGTGGAAGCCAGCTGATCGCACAGATCTGCGTACCAGTCGCTGTCCAGAACCTTCCACAGCTCGTCCCAGCTCTCAAATGCATACGGTGCATAGAAGAAGCCGAAGTCCTTGACGCCGTAATCCGCCAGGAACGCGCCGTCTGCAACGGTGATAACGTTCTCGCCCATCAGCATCTGGTCGATCAGGTCGTTCTTCTTGCCCAGGGTGGAGTTCGGGAACAATTCAAGCTTGATGGAACCGCCGGACTTTTCCTCAACCAGCTCTTTCCACTTTTCGCAGGCCTTGGCAGCCGGCTCGGTAACAGCGTTCTCATAGCCTACGTTGATGGTAACTGCATCCGCTGCCGCAGCATCATCGCCTGCATCAGCGGCAGTATCGCCTGCACCGGTGTCCGCAGCGGCGTCCTTGTCTCCGCTTCCGCCGCAGGCGGTCATACCCAGTGCCATTGCGCCGCAAAGAAGCGCGGCAAGCAGTCTCTTGGTCGTTGCTTTCATAATGATTCTCCTTTTCTCATCCATTTCTTTTTTTATTCCGCTTTATCTGAACGTTTCCGCTCAGGTAAAGTCGATTACAACTTTCAGCATTTTGCCGGCATTTGCCGCAAAGTCTTCAAATGCCTTGGGCGCATCTTCAAACGCATAAGTATTGGTCACAATCTTTTCCAGATCAATGCCGCCCGCCTTTACCAGATCAATCAGTTCCAGAAAATCTTTTTTCATCGCGTTGCGAGAACCATAGATGTTCAGTTCCTTCTTCTGAATAATGGTAAAGAAGAAATCGTCAATATTGCGTTTGGAAACGCCGATCAGAACTACGCGCGCGCCAAAGCAGGCTGCGTCAATGCAATTCTGGAAGGTCTGCGGCATACCAACCGCCTCAATCGTTACATCAAAGCCGTCGCCGTTCGTCAGTTCTGCAACCGCCTTCTCAAAGGCCTCAGGCGACTCGTTGAGCAGCTTATGGTCCAGACCGAAGGTCTTGTATGCATAGTCAAGCTTATCCGGCGCCACATCGCAGATGGTAACTTCCGCACCCTTTGCCTTGGCGGCCACTGCGGCCAGTACGCCGATCGTGCCCGCGCCGACAACCAGCACACGCTCGCCCTGCTTGACATCCGCACGGGCCACGCCGTGATAGCTGATGCAGAACGGCTCAATCAGCGTCAGCACCTTGGGGTCCAGCCCCTTGCCGTCATAGATGCGCTCCACCGGCATGGTGATATATTCAGCAAACGCGCCTTCCCGCTGTACGCCCATCGTCTGGTTATCCGTGCAGGCGTTTACCAGCCCGCGGCGGCAGGAATAACATTCGCCGCAGTTAAAATACGGATTGCAGGTGACGATCATACCGGGTTTCAGTCCCTGCTCATTCTCGTCAATCTCGATAATCTCGGCCGAGAATTCATGGCCGGGAATACGCGGATACGATACATAAGCGTTCGCGCCGCGGTAGGAGCCGAGGTCGCTGCCGCAGATGCCGCCGTAAAGCAGCTTAAGAAGCGCCTCTCCTTTTTTGCGGACCGGCTTTTCAATCTCTCGAATTGTAACACAGCCGGGCTCCTGAATGCAAATTGCTTTCATTTTTACATGGCCTCCGTTTTTATTTTCAGACCGCCGCACCCCCCTTGGGGACGGCAGTCCTCTTGTCTTAACTCTTATATTTCTCTTGCATTTCTCATATATTTTTCTTGTGCTCAACTTGTATCCTACGACTGCATTATAAACTCCTCTTTGCTATATGTCAACTCAATTTTGAGATTTTCTTGTCAAAATTGTCGTTTTAAATAATTATCTGTCCATCTGTCTGTTCATAATCACGAATTTGCAATTCTTTTTCTCAGCGACCATTGCAAAAACTCCTTTTTAGTTGTATTATAGGTTGTATTAGAAAAAATACATGATGTATCCCACATCGTCAAGGAGGGTCAGAATGCCTGCTTCCAAGAAACAATCCATGCAGTCCACTGCCTACGATTTTATCAAGAAAAAAATAACCACCTGCGAATACGCGCCCAACCAGATGTTGAGCGAATCTCTGCTGCAGGCAGAGCTCGGATTTTCGCGTACCCCTGTGCGGGAGGCCATCAGCCGGCTGGCGCAGGAAGGGCTGCTGAAAGTCTTCCCCAAGCGCGGCATCGTCGTTTCCGGATTTACCTTCAGCGATATCAACATGATTTTTGAAGTACGCACACTGGTTGAACCCTATACCCTGCTGAATTATGGTATCAAACTTAACCTGGATGAAATCGCGCGTTTTTCCAAACGGCTTCAAGCCGAGTGTGCCGCGTCGTTCGATTCCTCCTTTTACCAGGTGGACGACGAATTTCACTCCATGCTGGTGGCTGTTCTGCCCAACGTTTATCTGCGCGAGCTGTATAACCGTATTCAGACGCAAAACATCCGCCTGCGTATCATGAGCGGCCAGCATACTGCAAACCGTCTGGCCGAAACCAACGAAGAACATCTGCAGATTCTGTCCGCCTGCCTGGCGCAGGACTGGCAGGCAGCCGCGCAGGCCATGGCGCTGCATTTGCAGCGCTCGAAGGAAGCCTCGCTGGCTGCGCTGATGCAGGGCGATGTGAGCGCACAAATCATTTAGTTACAACAGAAAGGACCTTGAAAGGCTATGTCAAACCGTTCTAACAATTCCTATTATCAGCGCTATCGCGGCGCCGCGATACGTTTTCAGGTCATTGGCGGCATTTTGCTGGCGGCCGGCATCGGAGCCAACTTTTTGTTCGACTCTTCCATGCTGGTTGTTTCATTGATCTTTGCCGGCCCCGGCGCCTTTCTGCTGATTACAGGCGGCTCCAGCATGCGTCCACACAACCTGGTCAAAGCATTTGCGCAGCAGTGCATCCGCGAGCCCAGCCGCGAAATGGCGCAGGGCCTGCTGGACGCTCTTACGCAGCAAAAAAGCGTCCGGCTGCTGAACAACTCCCTTCAGCTTGTACATAATGCGGTTGCCGTTTATGAACAGACGGAAGACGCCGATCCGCAGCTTGTGCAGCAGCTTCACGAAGCTGCCGAAGAGCGGATTGTCAAAAAGGTCTTTTAACGCAGTTTTATCAGGAGGATTTGTTTATGCCTGATCAGTATGCGCAGCTGCTGGCGTATCTGCGCTCGCTCGGTTCGGCCGCCGTGGCCTTTTCCGGCGGCGTGGATTCGGCGCTGCTGCTGCGCGCGGCCAAAGACGCGCTGGGCGAGCATACGGCTGCCGTTACCGTTCGCTCCTGCCTGTTTCCCGCGCAGGAACTGGAAGAAGCGTCTGCCATATGCAGGCAGCTCGGCGTGCGCCACCATATTGTCACCCTGGACGCGCTGGCGGTTGACGGTTTTGCATCCAATCCGCCAAACCGCTGCTATTTATGCAAAACAGAGCTGTTCCGCTGCATGCGCCGCACTGCGGATGCGCTTGGTCTTGCGCATCTGGTGGAGGGCTCCAACCTGGATGACTGCGGCGACTACCGGCCGGGCATGGCCGCGGTCACTGAGCAGGGCGTGCTCAGCCCTCTGCGGCAGGTTGGGCTGAACAAGGCCGGCGTCCGCGCGCTTGCGCAGCAGCTTGCGCTGCCGGTCTGGAACAAGCCGTCTCTCGCCTGCCTTGCCTCGCGCATTGCCTATGGCGAGCAGATTACCGAGCAAAAGCTCCGCATGATCGGCGAGGCCGAACAGTATCTGCGCGGTCTGGGTTTTTCTCAGGTGCGCGTCCGGCTGCACGGCAGCATTGCGCGCATCGAACTCCCGCCCGCCGAATTTACCGGTATACTGCCGCTGTCCGGAGCGATCGACACACACCTGCGCACCCTTGGTTTCCAATACGCTGCGCTTGATCTGCGCGGCTACCGAACGGGCAGCATGAACGAAATCCTGTAAAGGAAGGATATCCATGGAGCAAAACGAACTCAAGGCGCTGCTGCAGCAGGTCGCGGAAGGGCAACTGTCCGTCGACGACGCAGTACTGCAAGTCCGCACCGCGCCTTTTACCGACCTGGGCTTTGCCAAAATTGACTGCCACCGCGGCATCCGGCAGGGCGTATCCGAGGTGATCTACGGCGCAGGCAAAACGCCGGAGCAGATTGCTGCCATCGCGGGGAAAATGCGCGAAGCAGGACAGCGCACAGTGCTGATCACCCGCCTCAGCGCGCAGGCCGCAGAATTTTTGCAGCAGTCGCTTCCCCTTGCCTATCATGCGGAGGCGCGCCTCGGCATCGTCGGCGAGATGCCTGTGCCGCAGGGCCGCGCCAGCATCGTAGTCGCTGCCGCCGGTACCAGCGACCTGCCCGTTGCGGAAGAGGCGGCGCTCACTGCCGAAGCCCTTGGCAGCCGGGTCGTCCGCCTGTATGACGTGGGCGTCGCCGGTCTGCACCGCCTGCTTGCGCACACCGAGGAGCTGATGCGGGCCAGGGTTATCATCGCCGTTGCCGGCATGGAGGGCGCGCTGGCAAGCGTCATCGGCGGACTGGCCGACTGCCCCGTCATCGCTGTGCCGACCAGCGTGGGCTACGGGGCCTCCTTCGGCGGGCTGTCCGCGCTGTTGAGCATGCTCAATTCCTGCGCAAGCGGGGTCAGTGTAGTCAACATTGATAATGGATTTGGCGCCGGCTATCTGGCCCATATGATCAACCGGATTGGAGAAGAAGCATGAAAACACTGTATCTGGAATGCAGCATGGGCGCCGCCGGCGATATGCTGATGGGCGCGCTGTACGAACTGCTGGATGATAAAGCGGATTTTATCCGCACAATGAACGCGCTGGGCCTGCCAGGCCTACAGATCACGCCCGCAGACGCGGTTTCCTGCGGCATCACGGGCACACACATGGCGGTAACCGTGCATGGGCAGGAAGAGCACAGCATTGATGTGCCGCACAGTCATGCACACGAACACATCCACGAACACGCGCACGAACATACGCATACACATGAGCATACGCACGAACACGCACATGAGCACGAACATCCGCATGCGCACGAACATACGCACAGCCACACGGCGCTCGCCGATATCCGCAGCCATATTGCCGCGCTGCCGCTGCCCGAGGAGGTCCTCCGGACGGCCCTGTCGGTCTATGACCGTCTGGCGGCAGCCGAAGCCCGTGTACACGGTCGCCCGGTTGAGCAGGTGCATTTTCACGAGGTCGGCGCGCTGGACGCAGTGGCCGATGTGGTCGGCGTCTGTTATGCGCTTTCCCTGCTGCGGCCGGAGCGCATCGTCGTGTCCCCTGTCCATGTCGGCAGCGGTTCGGTGCGCTGCGCGCACGGTATTGTGCCTGTGCCCGCGCCGGCAACGGCCGTCCTGCTTGAAGGGGCACCGTGTTACGGCGGCAGCATTGAGGGCGAACTGTGTACGCCGACCGGCGCCGCGCTGCTCACCACGCTGGCGGACAGTTTTGGCGCCATGCCCACCATGCGCATCTGCAAAACCGGCTACGGCATGGGCAGCAAGGTTTTTCCCGCCGCCAACTGCGTGCGCGCCTTTTGGGGAGAAAGCGAGGACCCTTCCCCCGCGCCGGTTTGCGGCCAGGCCAACGGCGAAATCGTTGAGCTTACCTGCAACCTGGACGATATGACGCCGGAAGCCCTTGCTTTTGCCTGCGAGCGGCTGCTTGAGCAGGGCGCACTTGATGTATACACCATCCCCGGGCAGATGAAAAAGGGCCGCCCCGGCTGGGTGCTCACCGTGCTATGCCAGCCGGAAGATATGGACGAAACCGCGCAGCGCATTTTTATGCACACCTCCACCAACGGGCTGCGTGCCCGCAGGTGCGCCAAATATTTTCTCCGGCCCCATACGCAGACTGCTGATACGCCCTATGGGCCCGTGCGCATGAAATACGCAGAAGGCTTTGGCACCGCGCGCTGCAAACCCGAAGCCGACGACGTTGCGGCCCTTGCCCGCGCGGCTGCGCAGCCGTTTGACACCGTTTGGCGCGCGGCGCAGAAAAACCAGCCGCCCGCCGATCGCTGAAACAGAAAAACACCCGCTGGAAACGCTGGTCTGCCGACCATTTTCCAACGGGTATTTTTTATTTTGCACCGTTTGCAATTGTGTACTTTTGCAAAAAAAGAAATACAATGATTTTTCCCAATAAATTAACTTGTAAAATCGTCCAAAATACGATATTATGGAGAAAAGATAAACCGCGTTAAACGGTTTTTATAGGTACACTTTATCAGCCGGCGAGGGGGTGAGTTCCGCAGTCATACCGGACCCTGAAAACAGCATTAAAAGGAGGAAACACATGAAAAAGAGAATTTTATCAGCCCTGTTGGCAGCACTCATGCTGCTGACGATGGTGCCCGCGGCGTTTGCGGCCGGCGGAGACCCCGCAGAAGTGACTGTGGAGCCGTATGTTGTGGCGGGACAGACAACGATTGAGGAACAGTATTTTCAGGTTGACACAAGTACTACTTATCGTTTTGGTGTTAAGCTGACCTCCGACAGTTTTACAAATGGTCAAGTCCTCGCTTTTACCGATGCATCTGTTTCGACAAAAAAGCTTGATGGTGACGTTGTAGATGAGGGAGGGATCGGAACAAGCGGCTCTGTCGAAGTAAAAAATCAAACATTAAGCATTCCTGCTGGATTAGGCGTTCAGTTTGAGCTTACTGGCGTGCTCCCTTATGAAGAAAACTCAACCTATGAAGTGAATGTGTCCCTCACCGTAGACGGGAAAGCCTATTCATACACCTACTATGTCGGCATCAACTGCGAGCCGAGCAACAAACCCAAATACGTCGCGCAGGTTGGGGACGTTAAATATCCGTCGCTCCAGGAAGCGGTGGACGCTGCGAAAGACGGCGAGACAGTTACGCTGATTGATGACTCTCCAGCTGGCGTCGATATCAGAAAAAAAATTACTTTGGACCTGAACGGTCATACGATTACGCAATCCTCCACCTGGACTGTTGGAATATTTAGTGACGTGACAATCAGGGACAGTTCTAACGGGCAAGGCCAAATTGTCAATGCATCGGAAGACACTTCGGCGGTCAACGTTCATGCCGCAGTGCTCGTAAAAGAAGAAGATTTGACCGGCAGAACCTGCAAATTGACAATCGAAGGCGGTGTGATCACTTCCACTAAATCGAAGAATTCTTACGGCATATTCAGCAACACTGCAAAGTATGCGCCTTTTGAAAAATACGGCCCGACGATTCTTGTCAGGGGCGGCACAATTGAGGGCGGCAAAAATGGACTGTCAGTTACCCATGATTCCGATTTGGTGATTTCCGGCGGCACGATTATCGGTGGAGATTTCGCGGTTGCAGGGAACGGAAACAGACACAATACGAAAATCACCATCTCGGGAGGGCTGCTCAAGCAGACAAGCGCGCTTGGTTCCGCTCTCTTCCACCCGCAAATCGGCGAGTTGACGATCACCAGCGGTACGCTGGAGGGAGACAATACCGGTATTGAAATGCGTTCCGGCACACTGAATATTTCCGGCGGCGAAATCATCGGCGGTATGGGCACTCCATCTTCTCAGGCGAATGGCAGCGGCACCACCACCTTTAACTCCGCCGTAGCTGTAGCCCAGCACACTACCACGAATCCCATCATGGTAAATATTACCGGCGGTACGCTTACCGGCGGCGCGGCTTTCTATGAAAGCGACCCTAACAGCATCTATGCTGACAGTGCTGTGCAGAAGCCCGTCGTATCTGTCTCCGGCGGCGACTTCAGCGGACAGGTTTACAGCGCGGACTGCCAAAATTTCGTATCCGGCGGCTTCTTTACCGAAAATCCTGACAAATATGCAGCTGCCGACAAGACAGCCGTTGCCAGCGGTCGGGCCGACTACCCGTGGACGATAGCGGACGCCACCGACTCTATCGTAAAACCTGCCGTGGGCGAGCCGTCGGTAAATATGGACGCAATTGACGCGGGAGACCGCGATGCTGTCGAAGCTGCCGCAAAGGAAATCGACGTGCAGGGTCTGGCGGCTTATGCAAGCACCGAGGCGCAGAAGAGCAAGGTTGATGAAGCGTCTGCGGAACAGGCGCTGAAGGATGCAGGTATTGCAGGCGCTGAAACCTCTGAAACGCACGTTTACGCGCAGGCTTATCTCCAGATCGTCCCGACAGGCTACACCAAGCCTGTAGTAGATGGCGGCGAATCGGTTGTACCGAAGCTGACGCTGGACATCACTCCCATGTACCGTCTGGTTGCATCCACGGCATCGAACCCTGCTGACATCAAGGTGCAGAATGATACCGGTGTAACGGTTGCAAACGCAGTAATTATTCCGAATACCAAACCGGAAAAACTGGATGTCAAGGGCACTGTTCATATGGTGGTTCCGATGCCGGATGGATTTGTTTCTCAAGATGGGACAATTTTCGTTCAGCACAAAAACTACGAATATGCGGCAGCACTCATTGGTATAAGTGATGGGAGTAGTACGAAGTATATTGCAAAGTTCGACAATCCGCACGGTTTCAGCACGTTCACCTTTACCATGTCTCCCACTTCTGAAGCAGGTCTGAACGGTATCGGATATGCGAAGCTTGCGGATGCGATTGCGGATGCAAAGGACAACGAGATCATTTTTGTTATGAAGGACGGTCTGACCGCTTCCATGTCCGGCGACAGCCGCACAATCAAGTTGCAGAATAGCGACACACAAAAAGCAATTACGGTAACGATTAACGGTGAAACTGTGGAAATTCCAAAGGGAGAAACCGTTGATTATACCTATACCCGTCCGTCTACCGGTGGCGGCTCCTCCGGTTCGTCCAACCGCACCCTGACCTTCAATGTCAACGGCGGTTCTGCAATCAAGAACCTGACCAAGGCAAAGGGCACCACGATTGACCTGTCCGATTACGTTCCGACCCGCACCGGCTACACCTTTGCAGGCTGGTACACCGACAAGGAGCTGACCGAGAAGATCACCTCCGTCAAGCTAAATGAAAACACCACGGTTTACGCAAAGTGGACCAAGAATGCGGACGAAAGCATCGCAGGCTTTACCGATGTCAAGGCCGGCGACTGGTTCGCAGAAGAAGTGCAGTATGTAGTCGACAAGGGTCTGATGAACGGCGTCACCAAGACTACCTTTGCGCCGAGTGCTACCACGACCCGCGGCATGATTGTGACGATTCTCTACCGTTTGGAGGGTTCACCGAAGCTGGACAATGAGAATCTGGGATATCCTTATGCGGATGTCAACGCCAGTGCTTACTACGGCGACGCTGTCTACTGGGCGCGTCTGAACGGAATTGTAAACGGATATTCCGCTGAAAAGTTTGGTCCCAATGATGCGATCACCCGCGAGCAGATGGCTGCGATTCTGTACCGCTACGCGCAGTACAAGGGATATGACGTAAGCAAAACCGCCAAGCTGGACGACTACAAGGACGGCGCAGAAGTCAGCGCTTACGCGACTGCCGCGATGCAGTGGGCGAACGGCGAAGGTTTGATTACCGGAAAAACCGCAACCACGCTTGTGCCCAAGGGCGACGCAACCCGCGCGGAAGTTGCTACCATCCTGATGCGCTTCTGCGAGAATGTAGCAAAATAACGGAAGATAAGAAAAAGGAGGCTGCGGCCTCCTTTTTCTTTGCACAAACGCCTGTGCGACATGCGGCCAAGCAAGAGGAAAGCACACTTTATACAAAAATAGAAAGGGAAAATTAGCTATTTTACTCAGTGACAAAAAAATATACATATGTTATATTAAAAACAGTAATAAACACGCGTTCACAAAGGAGAAATACTTATGGTCAACAGCACAGAAATCGCAAAAATCGTAGGTGTTTCGCGCAGCACAGTATCGCGTGTCATCAATGGTTACAGCAACGTTCCTCCCGAAACGCGGGAAAAGGTGGAAAAAGCCATCCAGGAATACGGCTATGTGCCAAATAATGCCGCGCGGAACTTAGCTGGGAAACCCAGCAATACGGTCGGCCTGTTTATTGTTGAATACGGCGTTTTAGCAGAAAATATCATCCATTCTTCTCCCTTCTATTCAGAATTTCTTGTCAATGCAATTGATAAGCTCAAGCGCCGCGGCTATCAGCTTCTGGTTTCGATTATCAATGATCCCGCAGAGTTTGAAACGATCCTTGCCCAGTACTCCAACCGCAGTATTTGCGGCTGTATCATGATGGGAGATATCGTTTCAAATCGCATTCTGAAACAATTTCAAGCGATTGAGTGTCCCGTTTTTCTCATAAATCAGCGTGATAAAACCCCTTATAATGACATCTATCTTCTCAACACAGAAAATTATCAGGGCGCATACAGCGCTGTACAGCTTTTGATTGATGCTGGTCATCAACGCATTGCCCATATCACTGGTTCGATGGAAAAAACCTCAATCAAAGAGCGTTTTGAAGGCTATCGAGACTGTCTGCTGCACAATGAGCTTTCTTTTTGCGAAGATTATGTGTGCTACACCCATATCCACCGTGCGGAAAGCGGCTATCAGGCAATGATGGAACTGTTGGAGCGCGATATCGAACCGCCAACTGCTATCTTCGCGGCAAATGATCTGCTGGCTTTCGGTGCAATGCGTGCCCTAAAGGAAAAAGGGTTCCACATCCCGAACGACATTTCTGTTGTAGGTTATGACAATGCGGAACTGAGCCAGTACATGTCTCCACCGCTGACAACTGTAGCAACCAGCATCGAAAAATTAGCTGAAATTGCAGTCAGCAACCTTCTGGATGTGACAGACAAGAAAAAAGTTCCTTCCTATCAAAAAATGGAGGAATTTACTCTTGTGGAACGCAGCAGCGTTGCCCCCTGCCCCCCTGAACGCAGGTAATCATATCCCAGCGGCATTCCCGCTGGGATAAAAAAAATTTTTTGTGCACAAATAAACGCGTGTTTATTTTGAAAGGAGAATACAATGAACACAAAAAAGGCATTAGAAGGAATCAAGGTCCTTGATTTCAGTCAGCTCCTGGCCGGCCCATTTGCCACGATGATGCTGGGTGATCTGGGCGCTGAAGTCATCAAAATTGAGCGGCTTGGCAGCGGCGATCTGTACCGTGGTATGACATTCTTCGCAAAGAATATCAAAGACAAGGAATCGCCGTGCTTCATGGCTTGGAACCGCAACAAGCGGTCTATCGCAATGGATATCCGCAACGAAAAAGCCAAAGCGTTTATCTATGAGATGGTCAAAACAGCAGACGTTGTGGTTGAAAATTTCCGTCCCGGTGTGATGGATCGGCTGGGATATGGCTATGAAACGCTCAAGAAAATCAATCCACGCATCGTATATGCAAGCAATTCCGGTTTCGGCTCCTCCGGCCCCTATGTGACGCGCCCCGGACAGGATATGCTCATTCAGGGCATGGTCGGCCTGACTACGCTGACCGGCCGCAAAACGGACCCGCCGCATCCGCTCGGCACCACGCTGCCGGATGTGCTCAGTTCTTTCCATCTGGTCTATGGTATCCTGTCAGCACTGCTGTACTGCCAGAAGACCGGCGAGGGACAGCATGTAGAAGTGGATCTAATGCGCTCCACCCTTGCGCTGGAGAGCCAGGAATTCACAACGCTGCTCAATATGGATGTGCAGTATGAGCGTCCGGCATCCGGTATCGGCCATCCTTTCCAGTCAGCACCTTTCGGCATCTACGAATGTGCAGACGGCTATATTTCCATTGCGATGGGGCCGTTCGATGTTTTAGTTGATGCGTTGGAAGCCCCTGATCTGATGCGGTATTTCGATCCGCAGATTCGCTTCAATCAGCGCGACGAGGTATTCTATGCCATCGAAGCCGTTACTAAGACCAAATCCGTGCAGCATTGGCTGAACCGTATGCTGGAGCGCGATTTGTGGGTAGCCAAGGTCGAGGATATTACCGATGTAGAAAACAATCCGCAAGTGCAGCACATGCACGCGCTGACCTCGTTTGAACATAAAAAGGTCGGCACCGTGCGCTGTGTCGCGCCGGCAATCAGCATGAGCGAAACACCCGCCACAATTGCGTCCGCACCGCCGTTAGTCGGTGAGCACACCCGTGAGATCATGCAGGAATACGGCATGTCCCCAGCGGAGATAGACGCGTTCTTTGCGGAAGGAATCGTCAGCGAGGAACTCTGAGCAGGGGGAATATCTTTGATTGTACTAAAAGGCATTACTTGGGATCACGAACGCGGCTATTCGCCGCTGGTATACACTTCTCGTGCATTCAGCAAACTGCATCCGGATATTCGTATTGATTGGAAAAAGCGTACGCTCAAAGAATACGGCGATTATCCGGTCGAAAAACTCGCGCAGAAATATGATCTTCTTCTGGTGGATCATCCTTTTATGGGGGAAGCTGCAAAACAAAATATTCTGCTGGATCTGGAACAGCATATGGACGCAGAAATATTGGAAACACGAGCCCAGCAGGAGCTTGGTGTCTCTCACCGATGCTATCGCTACGGGGACAAACAGCTTGCGCTAAGCGTGGACACGGCTATGGTCACGGCTGTCTATCGTCCCGATCTGCTCTCCCAGCTTAATATGGCGCCGCCGAAGACTTTTGCAGAAATGTGTTCTTTCGCAAAAGCGCTGCCGGAGGGAAAAAAAATAGCCTCACCGCTATGTCCAACTGATATCTGGTGCACCTTTCTAAGCCTTGGTTCAGCACTGGCCGGTGCAGATTTTATCACCGAGGAACGGATTCATCACGAAGCCTCCTGCGAAGCACTTGAAAAAATTAACATGCTGCGACAGCTTGTCGATCCCCGCAGTCTTAACTGGAATCCCATCCAGGTGCAGGATGATATGGCAGCAAACAACACTATTGTGTATGCGCCATATGTATTCCAATATATTAATTACGCGTGGCAGGACCAGCCGCATCCGCTTCGCTACTGTGCTTCGCCTCTATGGCCGGAAGCCCGAACCTCCGGCGTTCTGGGCGGCGTAGGCATCGCCGTTTCTGCAGCAAGCTGTCACATACAGGAAGCGCTGGAGTATGTGAAATATGTGACCGACCCCACGGTTCAAAGCGGCGAATATCTGTTTTCCGGCGGTCAGCCTGGTCAAAAAGCTGCATGGTTATCAGCAGAAAACAACTGCATGACCGGTGGTTTTTTCTCCGATACCCTGGACGCATTGGAACATGCGTATCTGCGTCCGCGTTTTCCAGGCTGGAACAGCTTTCAGGAGAAAGCGGGCGATCTGCTGCATGATGCGTTCGGCAGAGCACTTCCGGTGACAGAAATCGCAGACGAGCTGAAGCAGTTATTCCGCTATGAATTTCATACAAAATAAAAATGAGAGGTGTGATAACAAGCATGTATCAGTATTTAACCATTGATCGAAAAGACAGCATCGCCATAGTGACCTTTCAGCGCCCCGAACAGCTTAACGCCATGAGCCGTGCCTTTATGGATGAAATTGTGAGCGCATTCCATGAGGTAAATGAAGACGAAAGCGTACGGGCAATTATTGTTACCG
Organism: Agathobaculum sp.; assembly: GCF_050946325.1. GTDB lineage: Bacteria > Bacillota > Clostridia > Oscillospirales > Butyricicoccaceae > Agathobaculum. Next base: position 50,312 of record NZ_JBMNUP010000003.1, read on the forward strand.
GTTGTGGACGCGCGTTTATGGCCGGCGCAGACATCAAAGAATATGCAGCGCAGACCGACGATGAATTTCTTGCTTTTCAGAAGAAGGGCTGGGAGCTGTATGACGCGGCAGAAAAGAGCAGCAAGCCGTATATTGCGGCGGTAAATGGCTTTGCACTGGGCGGCGGCTTTGAAATTGCCGCAGCCTGCGACCTGATTCTGGCCAGCGAGGACGCAAAGTTCGGCTTGCCGGAAGTGCATCTCGGCCTTGTGCCTGGCGGCGGCGGAACACAGCGTCTTATTCAGAAAATCGGCATCAACCGTGTACGCGAAATTCTGTATACCGGCGGTCAGTTCTCTGCGCAGCAGATGTATACATGGGGCGTAGTCAACCAGGTGGTGCCGGTAGACGGCCTGATGGATGCAGCTCTACAGCTTGCCGGAAAGATGGCGCGCCGTCCGGCTAAAGCGCTTGCACAGCTGAAGAAACTCGCCTACCTCAGCACCTGCCCACTCCCGCTCGAGGAACGCATGGCAACCGAAGCACAGACGGTCTATGACCTCTATCATACCCCTGAAGCGCAGCAAAAGATACATGAGTTCGCAAATAAATAGAACAAACAGGTTGAAATAAAGGAGAGAAAACACATGAAAAAGAAAATCGCACTTGCACTAGCTACTACGATGGCTCTGTCCCTGATGACCGGCTGCGGAGGCGGCGGAACGACCGCTGACACCGGCGCGAATACGGACGCCGCTGAGCCGATTGTGCTCAAGCTCAACCATGTACAGAGCAACACCGACCCCGTGCAGGCCGCCTTCCTGGACTTGGCTGACATGGTCAAGGAACGCAGCAACGGCTCGCTGGAAATCCAGGTCTACGCCAACAGCGAACTTGGCAGCAACAAGGATAATCTGGAACAGATCTCCAGCGGCGCTTCGCTGATCTCAGTCGGAGATGCCGGTTTTATCGCAGACTATGTACCGGATATTGGCATTATGAATGGGCCGTTCCTGTACAGCTCTTACGATGAGCTGGTCAAGCTGTGCGACTCGGACTGGTACCACAGCATTGAAGAAAAGTGCAGCGAGCAGGGTATCAAGTTACTGGCCATGGACTGGTACTTTGGTGAACGCCACATTATTTCCAAGAAGCCGATCAGCTCTACCGATGATATGAAGGGGCTCAAAATTCGTGTACCCTCCAATACCATGTGGACGGCAACCATGGAAGCGCTTGGTGCAGCACCGACCACCATCCAGTGGAGCGAGGTATACAGTGCGCTCGATCAGGGTGTTGTTGATGCCGCTGAGGCACCGCTTGCAACCATCTATTCCTCCAAGCTTCAGGAGGCTGCTAAATCCATCTCCACCACTGGTCATTTTACCGGCATCATCGGTTTGCAGATGAGCCAGAAAGTGTGGGATTCCCTGAGCGAAGAACAGCAAACCGTACTTGCAGAATGCATCGAAGAAGAAGGCAAAATCTACAGTGAGAGTGTATTGAGTAGCGAACAGGAATACCGTGAGAAACTGGAAGCAGAGGGTGTTACCTTCATTGATGTGGATCGTGTGCCTTTCCAAGAAATGTGCCAGAGTGTTTACTCCAAGTTCCCCGAGTGGAGCGAGGGTCTGCTGGAAACAGTTCAGGCTGCGATGCAGTAATGCATTTGAGGTGAAATAAAGGTATGAAAAAAGTAATTAATCGCATTGAGTTCGGCGTGGCGAGCATTGCGATTTGTGTGGCGGTTTTTGCAACAGCACTCAATGTTGTTTTGCGCTACTGCTTCGGCCGGCCAATCTATCAGGCCGAAGAAATTGCAACCTCTATGTTTGTCTGGCTGGTCTTCGTCGGAGCCGCAGCCTGTTATGGGGAAAAGGCACATATCGGCATCGACTGCATCGTTAATCTGCTGCCGGCTCGCCTGAAACAGGTTGTAGAGCTGCTGACCTCCGGCATTATGGTATTAATCACCGCAGTTATGACCTATATGAGCGTACTGTTTACCGTTAATGCAGGCGCAAAGCTGACCGCAGCGCTGCGTCTTCCCTATTCATGGATCGACGCCGCGGCTGTAATGGGGTTTGCTCTCATGTGTTTGCACGCAATCGAATTTTTTATCAGTAATATCAAAAGCTTCCGTTCCGACAAGACAGGAAAGGAGGACGCGGCATAAATGGTTGTTTTTCCTTTGATTCTGCTGTTCGTCATGTTCATCTTTAATATTCCAGTAGCCTTTTGCCTCATGATGGCGGCACTTTCGTATTTCGTGCTCTGCCCAACCGGATTGGAAGCCTTCATGGTTGTACAGCGTATGGTTGCCAGTTCGGAATCGTTTCCGATGCTCGCGATTCCTTTTTTCATCCTCGCTGGTACAATTATGACCTATTCGGGCATTTCCTCCCGTCTGATGAGCTTTGCGGAGTGTCTGACCGGCCATATGAACGGCGGTCTTGGGCAGGTGAACGTGCTGCTCAGCGCACTTATGGGCGGCGTATCCGGTTCTTCCAACGCTGATGCTGCAATGCAGTCCAAAATGCTTGTGCCGGAGATGGTAAAGCGCGGATACAGCAAAGCTTTCTCCGCAGCAGTCACAGCGGCATCCGCATGCATCACGCCAATTATACCGCCCGGCATCACGCTGATTCTGTTCGCCTTTATGGCAGAACAGTCGGTAAGCAAAATGTTCATAGCCGGTATTGTTCCAGGTATCCTTATCACAGTCGCACTGATGATCGTTGTTACGATCATTTCCCGACGTAAAGGCTACAAGCCCGTGCGCGAAAAACGCGCTACCGGACGTGAGATCTGGCATGAATTTGTACAGGCCATCTGGGCCCTGTTCATGCCGTTTGGTCTGATCATGGGGCTGCGTTTCGGTGTGTTCACCGCAAGCGAAGCAGGTGCAGTAAGTGTTGTGTATACCTTGATCGTAGGTTTCTTTATCTATAAAGAACTGAAGCCAAATATGATCGGCCGCATCCTCAAAGAGTCCATCCAGTCCACCTGTTCTGTCATGCTGATCATCGTATCTGCGGCGGCATTCAGCTATTATATGAGCTGGGAGCGCATCCCGCAGATGGTCACCAACGCGCTGGTTGGCCTGACGAGCAGCCCGTGGGTACTGCTTCTCATCATCAATATTTTCCTGCTTATTCTTGGTATGTTTCTGGAGGGTACGGCAAGCCTTATCATCCTCACGCCGCTGCTGCTGCCGGTAACAACCGCATTGGGCATTGATCCCATCCATCTGGGCATTCTCATGGTCGTTAACATCACACTCGGCGGCATGACGCCTCCGTTCGGTACTTTGATCTTCGTTGTCTGTTCAACACTCAAGCTTGAGATCACCGAATTTATTAAAGAAAGTATTCCATTCATTATTGCCATGCTGATCGTTTTGGGCATCATTACTTATCTACCAGGCGTTGTAATGTTCCTGCCTAATCTGATCGGATGACACAAATGATCGCTTTCTGCGGGGGTGCTTGTAAAGCGACAACCTTCTTTTCCTATTTCATCACATAAAGGATAAGCGCAAAGCCCTGTACTTTCATCAGGGCTTTGCGCTTATCTATTTTCATGCAATGCAGATTATATTTTTGTTAACTGGCCTATGTATATCCATTCACATACCTGCTGCGTTCTGCTTGGATATGTTCTTTTCCGCAAAATAATTTTATCGCAGGCCCGCCCCTCCGAACAGCAAAAACCGCGCTTTATCTTTCGATAAAGCGCGGTAATCTGGCGGAGAGTCAGGGATTTGAAGAGCCAAATTTTGGAACTTATGCACTAATTCCGTATTATCTTATCCCATTTTGTTTGGAATGATATGATATTCAGAACATTTGAGCACAGTTGGTTTTTATGCTTTCAGGCTGTAAAGGGTACTTTTAAGGGTACGGGACAGCCCCGTTTTTCATTGCGGTTTGATCTCAAAACACCCATCCATCATTGTTTTCTGCCCCTCGTATCGGCCTTCACGCCGATACGAGGGGCAGCTTTTATTTTGCATAACGGCATGTAATTTCCCAGTGCTTGACGAACCATTTTACGCTTTAATCAACTGCAATGCTTCTATGAAAACCTGTTCCTGCTTTTCATTTTTGACACAAAGCTTTCATAAAAACCTTTTAATGTAATTCCCAAATTTATAGAAAAGTATACTGCGACCGATAAACTGTCTTAAAGAGTTTTTGCGATTCAGGTGTCACCTTCATTGAAGCACTAAAAGCGAATAGAAAGTGTATTGGCGTCGATCTTAATCCTTTGGCTATTAAACTGGCGAAAGTCTCAATGACATCAGTTAATATTGATTACTCGCTCATATAATCCAGCATTTGCTGATTCAGTGTTTCCTTTACTACTCGCCACTCCGGGAAAAACGCGCCCATATACTTCTGGAATTGCTCATTGTGATTTCGCTCCAGCAAGTGCACCAATTCATGGGTCACGACATAAGCGAGACACTCTGGAGTTTTCTTTGCAAGCTGGAGGTTAATCCAAATCCTTTTTCGGTCTATATTGCAGGTTCCCCATTTGGTACGCATGTTTTTGACCTTCCACTCAGATGCATGGACACCTACAACCTGTTCACATTTTTGAATCACTTCCGGCAGCTTGCTTTTTAGCTGCTCCCGATACCAATCATTCAAAACACGCTCGCGCTGCTCCGGGGTGCTTTCAGGCCTCACTTGCAAAATCAGATGCCCGCCTGTAAGGGACACCTCATTCCTAACACTTGAGTATTGCACATCCAGACGATAACGACGCCCCCAGACATAGTAGCTCTCTCCGGTCACATACTGTCGCTTCGTTTGTCGTGCCTGTGCTGCGAAGTTTGCACGCTGCTTTTTAATCCAGGAAATTCTGGATACCGCAAACATTCGGATCGCGTCATCCCCAGCAGAGTGCGGTGCAGTAATTTGGACTTTCCCATCGGGCGGCAGAACGCGGATGTACATATTCTTGATGTTCTTTTTTGTAACGGCAATACTCATGTTGCCGATTTGCAGTTCATCCACTAGAATTCACTCTGCTCCTTTACCAATGCAAGCAACTGATCGGCTTCCTGGTCATCTTTTACGACAGCACGAATAGCCCGCCAGATTTTACGCTCTTTGATTTTGCTTCCCCGGAAATTGTCCTGTTTGCTAGACATGACAGCGTCATATATCTGATTGGCCACAACCGTATCCCCGTTGAGATGGTCATAAAAGGCTCGCTTGGCGGCGCTCTCCCGGATTTCCGGAGGATAT
>NZ_JBMNUP010000004.1:0-45664 GCF_050946325.1 Agathobaculum sp.
ATGGTATGGCGGTTCTCTGTCGTTTCAAGGTTTTCCGCCCGCACAGTGACGTTCGGCGCCGCCTGCTGTACGGCAACACTCGCCGTATGAGAGCAGTCTGTAATGGTTTCATAATTGCGGATGGTTTGCTCATTGGGCGTAAAGCGGATCTCGGCGCTTGCTGCGCCCGCGTTCAGTACAGCATCCGGATTGGACCACGCAAAGCTACCGTACTCTGTGCTGCCGCCATTGAGAGCACTTGCGCTCAGTTTCTGTCCGTAAGTGATCGCGGAAGCGGCGGGATAGGCAATGCTCGGTGCAGGCGCCTTGTCTACCGTCACAGCAAGCGTCGCCGTCACGCTGCTGTAAACCGCATCCCCTTCCATGGTAGCTGTAAGGGTTGCAGTGCCCGCGCCGCAGATTACAGCCTCAGAACCGTCGATGCGGAGCACGGTCGGATCGCTGCTGGTATACGTCACCGCGCCGTTTGTGCTGCCGCCGGACACGCGCAGAGCAAACGCTTCCTCTCCGTACACTTTGCGTCCGACATCCTCAATCGTCAGCGCCGCTTGAATTTGCTTGGCAACGTCTACCTTTTGAAGCGCGCTGACAGATTGCTTATAGTTCCCGCCTTCTGCCGGAATATAGGTTGCGTCAAACGTATATTCGCCCGCTTCGGATATGCTGCATGTGCCCAACGCCTTATTGCCCTGCAGCGGCGCCTCCGTCACAGCTTCACCATCTTTTGCAAACCGCACTTTTCCCGCAGGCACTTCCCCATTTAAGCCGGAAACCTCGGCCGTCAGGTTCACGCGACCGTTCTGCACCTCTGCCGTGAGCTGTACCGTGGCTGACGCAGGCTGAATGGTGTACTGTATGGTATCCGAACCGGAAATTTCGTATTTTCCTGCATCCTTTCCGATGAGATGCACCTGAGCCGTATGCGTACCTGCATCAGCCGCCCCGCCGGTCACATCCAGCCGAACGTCATCACCCGCCTGGATATCCGCTGTGCTGACCGTCGGGCACTGCGTTTTCCCATTGTAAGTCAGTTCGGTATTGTCCCATCGGAGATGCAGCGCCCGCTGCTCAATCCCCAGGTATTGCTTCCACTGCTGTGTGCCTTGGGAGAGAATTTGCAGGCTCTCTATCAGCGTGGTGCCGCCGCCGTTTGTCCGGTTGGATAAAATGGCCTGTCCCCTGCCGGTACGATAGATGCCGTAACGCACCATGCCCTGCTGTTTCGCATCGTCAGAGTCCGATATATACACCGCGCTGAGCTTACCGTTTTGATCATACTCTACACCCCAAACTGTGACCACATGAGATTTGGCCTGTCCCATCGCATAGGACAGCAGCACAATCTCACCGTTTATCAGATGGTCTTTCAGTTCTTTGCTGATGGTATCATAGCCCGCATCGTAATAGCTGCGCCGCGTCAGACGTTTCGCCTTCAGCACGTCGTAGAAAAAACCGCCGTTTTTATCCGGTCCATTTGCAATCAGCGCCGGTCCATCCCAGTCTTCGTCGTTTACACCGCCGTTGGCCTTGGGCTTATAGCCGTTGAGGAACTGATCCTGCAAAATATCCGTCCAATAGCCTTCCTGCCGCTTGGCGAACTGGTCCACAAAAATCTTGTAAATGGGACTACCGGTCTGTTCTTGGGCATCAACCCGCAGCGATTGCAGTTTTGCGGCCTTGCCTGAATCGGTTTGCTGCAATTTGGGCAAATATAAATCGATATATTCACGGTTCTGCGCCAACCACCAGTGCAGCGTATTGGAGGCCGCCGCTGCAAAACACAGGTTGGCATCATTCTCCAGGCTTTCGGATTTATTGATGTCATACCAGCCGTTTCCCGCAGTAAAGGGGGCAATGTATTCCACATAGGTTTCGCCGCCGGCCGTGCTTTCCGTGCGGACAAAATCACTGTTTTCCCCGCCCATCTGCGGGGGCGTCACGCCCTGCGTCCAGTAAATGGTTTTTGTTTTTCCGTCCTCCTGACTGACGTACTGCGTAACCGCATTCCCGCCTTGTGCAGTCGTCTGCTGCGATGCATCCGCACCCACATCCGCCGCCAAAGCCGACAGGGGTACCATCTGAGCCGCCAGCAGCACGGACATTGCGGCGCATAATCCCCTTTTCCATGCTGCCCACGCGCTGTTTGCAAAACTTTTCATGTAATTCTCCATTTCTTCTCTCAATATCCATCTCAAAATATTGCAGCGCAGCATATGCACTGCACCACATGCAAAAGCATCCGCTTCTTCCAAACAGAGCAAGCGAACAATTTATATATTTTACTATGAATCCCCGATAAAGTAAAGCAATTTGCAGAAAAATGCTGTAAAAGTCAAACATTTTTCATGCGCTTCCCCTTTTCTCCCGTCATTGCAAAAGCAGCCGGCCTGCGATTGCTTTTGAGATAAGCCTTGGGAATTTCTCTCTTCTGTGCTATAATACTGTCATATTAAACTGGGGGAAGAAACTTATGTTCAAGCGTTCAAGCGGCGTGCTGGCGCACGTCACTTCTCTGCCTTCGCCGCACGGCGTGGGCACCATGGGCAAAACCGCCTACGAATTTATTGATTTTCTCGCCGCAGCGCACCAGACCTACTGGCAGGTGCTGCCGCTCGGCCACACCGGCTTCGGCGATTCACCGTACCAGTGCTTTTCCGCCGCCGCCGGCAATCCCTATCTGATTGATTTGGATCTGCTGGTCGAAGATGGACTGCTGACCGCGGACGAAGTCCGCGCAGGTGATTTTGAAGCCTCGCCCGACACGGCGGATTTTGAGCAGCTTGCGGATACCCGCTGGCCGCTGTTCCGCAGGGCATACAGCCGCGCAGATGCGGCGCTGCGTGAAAAAATCCATGTCTTTGCCGCGGCTAACGCCGAATGGCTGCCGGATTACGCGCTGTTTATGGCATTGAAAGAAGAAAAATATCACGACATGCCGGTTTATATGTGGCCGGATAAAGCCGTGCGCGACCGCAAACCTGCCGCCCTGCAAAAGGTGACGGAAGAACTGCGGGACGAAATCGACTTCCGCATTTTCCTGCAATATGTCTTTTTTGAGCAGTGGACGGCGCTGCGGGCATATGCCAACGAAAAAGGCATCAAAATCATCGGCGATATCCCGATCTATGTCTCTGCCGACTCGGCAGATGTTTGGGTACACCCCACCCTGTTCAAGCTCAAAGCGGATAAAAGCCCCAAGCTCGTAGCAGGTGTGCCGCCTGACTATTACTCGGCCACCGGCCAGCTCTGGGGCAACCCGGTATACGACTGGGCGGCACATCGTGCCGAGCATTACGCTTGGTGGATCTGGCGCATGAAGAGCAACATGGCGCTGTTCGATGTCATTCGCCTCGACCATTTCCGCGGCTTTGCCGCCTATTGGGAGGTCAAAGCCAGCGAGGAAACCGCCGTCAACGGACACTGGCGCAAGGGGCCTGGCATGGAGCTGTTCCGCGCCATCGAGCAGGCGCTCGGTCCGGTGCCGCTCATCGCAGAGGATCTCGGCGTGCAGACAGACGAAGTGCGCGAGCTGCTGGCGGAAAGCGGCTTGCCCGGTATGCGCGTTCTGATTTTCGGTTTTACGCCGGATTATGACAATGAGCATCTGCCGCATAACTTCATCCCGAACAGCATTGTCTACACCTCCACCCACGATTCGCAGACCGTGTGCGAGCAGATCATGGATCTGTGCAGCGAACCGGAAAAACAGTTTGCCTACCGGTATCTGCGCACCTCGCATGCCGAGGCAATGGGCTGGAGCGCGATCAAAAGCGTCTGGGCCTCTCCCTCACGCATCGCCATGACCACCCTGCAGGATCTGCTTTCGCTCGGCGCAGACGCCCGTATGAACACGCCGGCCACCATCGGCGGCAAAAACTGGCGCTGGCGGGTGCGTGAAGAGGCGCTCAACCCGACGGTTTCGGCCATGTTGGGCGAAATTACCAAAACGTATAGGCGCGGCTGACCCGCGCATCCAAACCGACCTGGAAAGGATCGCAGCATGAAAATCACAACAGCTATTTTCGATTTAGACGGCACCCTGCTCAACACGCTGGGCGACCTGTGCGACAGTGTCAACTGTGCGGTGATGCGGCACGGCTTCCCTGCTGTCACCGAAGAGCAGACGAGACAGTATGTCGGCAACGGTGTGCGCAAGCTGGTCGAACGCTGTATTCCGGAAGGAAAGCGCAGCGAAACCATGCTTGATACCTGTCTGGACGACTTCCGCACGGCATACAACGAACGTATGATGAACCGCACCCAGCCATATGATGGCATCCTGCCGCTTTTGAAAACGCTCAAAAAGGCCGGTGTGTCTGTCGGCGTACTGTCCAACAAATACGACCTTGCCGCCAAAAGTCTCATCCGTCACTTCTTTGGCGACCTCTGTCAAATTACAATCGGCGAGCGGCCGGACATGCCGCGCAAGCCCGACCCGACCGGCGCACTCCAGCTGCTGCGCGAACTGGGCGGCGAGCCTGCATCCACGCTGTATATCGGAGACAGCGCGACGGATATGCAGACCGCCAAAAACGCCGGCCTGACCGCCGTCGGCGTGACCTGGGGGTTCCGCTCTGCCGATGAACTAAAGGAGGCTGGCGCCGATGCGCTGGCAAACGCCCCTGCCGAGCTTCTGCCGCTGTTTGAGCGCGGCCCGCTCAACATTGACGCCCTTTGCAGCGCATTTACCGGACGCGGCTTTGCGTTCTCCTACTTTCCGACGGCAAAAGAAGCCGCCGCTTACTTATCGCAAGTATGTGCGGGCCAGTCCGTGTCTCTCGGCGGCTCGATCACCCTCAAGGAACTGGGCTTCCCCGAAGCATTTGACAGCAGCACCGAGGTGCATTGGCACTGGATTGACCCTGACGACTGTTTTCAGACGCCGGATATTTATCTCACTTCTGCCAACGGGCTGAGTGAGACCGGCGAAATTGTCAACATCGACGGCAACGGCAACCGCGTGGCAGGAACTTTGTATGGGCCGAAGCGCTGTATCTTTGTATGCGGCATCAATAAATTATGCCCCGATCTTGCCAGCGCTATCGAGCGGGCGCGCACCATTGCCGCGCCGCTGAACGCCAAGCGCCTGCACCGTCAAACGCCATGCGCCGCGGACGGCAAATGCCATGACTGCCGCGCACCTGAGCGGATCTGCCGCGCGCTTGTCGTCCACATGGGTCCGATGAAAAAGATGGACAGCTGCGAGCTGGTGCTGATTGGCGAACATTTGGGATATTGATAAAAACCGGCGCATATTTGCAAAAAATGCGCCGGTTTTTCCAATTGCAACCGTAGGTTGCGCAATTTCCAGCTCAACTTGGTGGTCTGCAACGCAATCTTGCAGTAAAATCAGACCATCACGCATGGAGGTGCATACACATGACACTTGGAGAAAAAATCATCGACCTGCGCAAAAAACGCGGTCTGTCACAGGAAGATCTGGCGATTACATTGGGTGTGTCCCGTCAGGCGGTCAGCAAGTGGGAGACGGACGAAGCCACGCCGGATACCGCCAAAATCGTGGCGCTGGCAGAGTATTTTCATGTAACGACCGACTGGCTGCTCCGGAATATCGCGCCCGAACCGGAAGCCCCCAAAAAGGCCCCGCATACCGCATCTGCACAGGCGCACATCGGCACGCCCCTGCTGCTCTGCATGACGATTGCAGGCTGCGTCTGCGGGCTGCTGCTGATCTGCTACGGCTTTTTCCGCTCCGCCACGACACTCCCAACTGTTCTCGGCCTGATTCTTCTCGTCTTTTCTGTTGCGCTGGCAACAGGCTACGGGCTATTTCTCCGCAGCGCGGCTGAAACGGAGGGAACTGCGTTTATTGGCTCTTTTTGGCGCATCGCAGTCTGGTTCGTTTCACCGGTCGTCTGCTATCCGCTCGCGCTTCTGTTCTATGGGCTGCTCACGGAAATCCCCTATCAGCTTGTCGATCAGCTATGGCTCGCCCTGCCCAGACCGGCATGGAATATTGTGCGTTTTCTGCTTCTCTCTGGGGTGCCGCTGCTGCTGTATCTGGCGGTCTGTCTGTTCGTCTCTCTGCGGCTGTGCCGAAGGTCCCGCAAGCACCTTTGAAAATTTTTCTTATTTTTTCATTTTTTCGCTTGACAGTACACGCTCTCTTTGCTATAATAAATATCGCGCTAATGAGTTCGACGCGATAGAAAATGCGGCTGTAGCTCATCTGGTAGAGCGCCACCTTGCCAAGGTGGAGGTAGCGAGTTCGAGCCTCGTCAGCCGCTCCAAAAGAAAAAGCACCGTTTTCAAACGGTGCTTTTTCTTTTTTACAGACGCACAAACTCACCGTTTTGTCCGCTCCACGCGGACGGATGTATATATTAGATGGAATATCCCGTAATTTTTGTGCAGTTTCACTATTGCAAAGCATGCAAATTTTGCGTATACTTTTCCTCGTTAATATGACAATGACTGTGACGGAGACAGTACGCCGCCAATGCCAAAGCACAAGCGAGTCGGGGACAGTGCGAGCCCGATGCGAGTAGCCGGCTGCCGAAAATCACTCCCGAGTCGCACGCCGAAGCTGATGTTGCAGCAGAGATCGTGCCGGTGCCCCACCGTTAACGGGAAACGTATGATGGTACGGTATCAGGTGGTATAACGACGCTTACAGGCGGTCGTCCTTTTACGGGACGGCCGCTTTTTATTTTCCAAACCCGCCTCACCGTCCGCTCACCTCAAGGCAAACGATAACCGCGATGATATGGAGGGTTTATTTCATGGTTCAGCAAGCAAAAAAAACGGTTGAAATCCGCTGGCACGGCCGCGGCGGCCAGGGCGCAAAAACAGCGTGCCTTCTTCTGGCAGACGCCGCATTCTCTTCCGGTAAATATGTGCAGGGATTTCCGGAGTACGGGCCGGAGCGCATGGGCGCGCCCATTACAGCCTATAACCGCATCTCTGATGAGCGCTGTTCCATCCATTCCAATATTTATGAACCGGATTACGTCGTGGTGGTTGACGAGACCCTGCTTGAATCCGTTGATGTAACCCGCGGCTTATCAGCAGACGGCGCCATCATCATCAACACCGCAAAAAATCCAGACGACGTCCGTCCGCTGCTCGGCGGCTACAGCGGCAAGGTCTGCACCATTGACGCACGCGAAATTTCCGAGCAGACGCTCGGCAAAAACTTTCCAAATACGCCGATGCTGGCGGCCGCCGTCAAGGTCTCCGGCGTGGTGGAAGAATATCGCTTTATCGCAGATATGAAAGCGTCTTTCCAGCACAAATTTGCACATAAGCCGCAGGTCATCGACGGCAATATGGCCGCGCTGACCCGTTCCATGCAGGAGGTAAAAGTAGGATGAATTTCAAAGCAGCCGATATTCACGAAAATTCGCCGTGGCAAAAGCTGACGCCCGGCGGTGAAATTTACGAGCCCGGCACCTCCCGCCTGACCATGACCGGCGAATGGCGCACCCAGACGCCGGTATTCATCGCGGATAAGTGCCGCCACTGCATGCTGTGCGTCCCCTACTGCCCTGACAGCGCCATTCCTGTTGACGGCGACAAGCGCCTTGATTTTGACTTTGACCACTGCAAGGGCTGCGGCATCTGCGAAAAGGTATGTCCTTTTGACGCCATCAAATTTGTAAAGGAGGGGGAATGACCATGTCGATTCGTGAGCGTCTTTCGGGCAACGAGGCCGTCGCCACCGCGATGCGCCAGATCAACCCTGACGTGATGGGCGCGTTCCCCATCACCCCCTCTACCGAAATTCCGCAGTATTTTGCCCAGTATGTGGCCGACGGCCTGGTAGACACCGAATATGTCACTGTAGAGAGCGAACACTCTTCCATGTCCACCTGCATTGGCGCGGAAGCCGCCGGTGCGCGCGCCGTCACCGCCACCTCTTCCTGCGGCCTTGCGCTGATGTATGAGCTGCTGTACGTCGCATCCTCCTCCCGCCTGCCGGTGACGCTGGCCTGCGTCAACCGCGCGCTGACCGGCCCCATCAACATCAACAACGACCACTCCGATTCCATGGGCATACGCGACGCGGGCTGGATTCAAATTTACGCAGAAACCAACCAGGAGGTTTATGACAATTACCTGCAGGCGATGCCCATCGGTGAAAACCCGGAGGTGCGTCTGCCTGTTATGATCTGTCAGGACGGCTTCATCACCTCTCACGGCGTAGAGAACATCGAATTGCTGGAAGACGACGTCGTCAAGCAGTTTGTAGGCGAATATCAGCCGGAGCATTATCTTCTCAAGCATGACAATCCGCTTGCGGTTGGCCCGTATGATGTGACCAATTATTACATGGAGCATAAAATCCAGCAGGCCGAAGCCATGAAGCATGCCAAAGCGGTCATTCTGGAGGTCGCAGAACGGTTTGAAAAAATCTCCGGCCGCAAATACGGCTTTTTTGAGGCTTATCGCATGGAGGATGCCGAGACCGCAATCGTGCTGATCGGCTCGTCCGCCGGCACAGCGCGCGCGGCCGTGGACAAGCTCAGAGCTGAAGGAAAGAAGGCCGGCATGGTCAAGGTGCGGGTATTCCGTCCCTTCCCGATGCAGGAACTGGCCGAAGCGCTCGACGGATGCAAGGCCGTTGCCGTACTGGACAAGGCGGAAAGTTTTTCCGCGGCAGGCGGCCCGCTGTTTGCCGAAACCCGTTCGGCACTGTATGATCTGGAAAACCGGCCCAAGTGCATCAACTATGTTTACGGTCTCGGCGGCCGCGACTTTACCGTAAATACCGCTGAGACAATCTTTGCTGCGCTTGATGAAATCGTGCAGACCGGCAAAACTGGCGAGGTCTATCGCCATATCGGACAAAGGAGCGAATAAGCATATGGCGTACAATCTGAAAACTGAAGTGCAGAAGAAAGAGCGCTTTGCGCCCGGCCACCGGCTTTGCGCCGGCTGCGGCGCAGGCATCACGGTACGCGCCGTGCTACGCGCGCTCAATCCCGAAGATAAGGCCGTCATCACCAATGCCACGGGCTGCCTTGAAGTTTCGTCTTTTCTATATCCCTATACCGCGTGGGAGGACAGCTATATCCACTGTGCGTTTGAAAACGCGGCCGCAACCTGCGGCGGCGTGGAAGCTGCGTATCAGGTGCTGAAGAAAAAGGGCAAGGTGCAGGATAATTTCAAATTCATCACCTTCGGCGGCGACGGCGGCACCTACGATATCGGCTTCCAGTCGCTCTCCGGCGCGATGGAACGCGGACATGACATGGTTTATGTCTGCTATGATAACGAGGCTTATATGAACACGGGCATCCAGCGTTCCTCCTCCACGCCGCGTTTTGCCGATGCCACCACCACGCCGACCGGCAGCGTCTCTTACGGCAAAAAGCAGAACAAAAAAGATTTGACCAGCATCATGGTTGCGCACGGCATCCCCTATGTTGGACAATCCACCTTTATCGGCAACTTCAAGGATCTGCACGAAAAGGCGCATCGCGCGATTTACACAGAGGGTCCGGCCTTTCTGAATGTAATGAGTCCCTGTCCGCGCGGCTGGCGGTATCCGGCTGAGGATATTGCCGAAATCTGCCGTCTTGCCGTGGAAACCTGCGTCTGGCCGCTGTACGAAGTTATCGAGGGCGAGTACCATCTGTCCTACGAGCCTAAAAAGAAATTGCCGGTTGAGGAGTTTCTCTCCAGACAGGGCCGTTTCAAGCACATGTTTGCCAGGGGCAATGAATGGATGCTTGAAAACGCCCAGGAATGGGTAGACCGCAAGTGGGCCGAGCTGCTCGGCAAATGCCGCTGAAACATTCTGTCGCACACCTCTTTTCATTTATATATGGAAAGCCCACGGGCAGCTTATCGCTGCCCGTGGGCTTTTTAACCTGTTGTGACCTCTGCCGGCGAGCCTGTCAGTTTTCCCAGCAGCTTTTCAAACTGCACGCCATACGCCGGGTCGGTATGCTGCGCGGCAGTATAGGCAATGCAATCCTTGACAAATTCTCCTGCGCGGTCGCACGCCGCCGACATTTTTTCTCCGTTCAGCAGCGCCCCCAGCATCACGGCAGCGAACAGATCGCCGGTGCCGGGGTAATATTGCTCCACCCTGCGATGCAGTGAAAAACCGCTGCAATCTTCCGCCAAATACCCTGCACCGATATGCCCCTGTTCAAAATCCAGTCCGGTCATTACAACCTGCGTGCCATATCGCCTGCGCAGCGCCTGCATCCATTCCCAGGCTTCATCGGCATTCCCCGGCCGGTCCGCAGGATTGCGGTCAAGCAGAATCGCGGCCTCCGTTGTATTCGGCGTAATCACATCGGCTATCGCGCACAATTCCCGCATACGCATGCACATTTCCGCCGTATAGGTGGCGTACACCCTGCCGTTATCGCCCATCACAGGGTCAATCAGCGCAATCCCGCCCGCCGCTTTCAGGCGGGTGGCGGCTTCACGCACACAGTCAATCTGGTCTGCCGAGCCAAGAAACCCCGCGTACACCGCTTCAAACCGCAGCCCCAGTCCATCATACTGTTCAATCGTCTGGTGCATCGCGCCGGTCAGGTCCGTCGTCACCCAACCCTCTATTGCCGTATGGGTGGAAAACACCGCTGTGGGCAGCGGCACGCACTGCTGTCCCGCCGCAGAAAGCACCGCAATAATCGGCACAAGCGACGACCGCCCGAACCCTGATAAATCATGCAGCGCCAATACTTTCTTTTGCATAAAACCCGTTCACATCCTTCACCATCTTATCATACGATGATTTTCTGCCAAAGTCAATCTCCCTTGCTTTCCGTTCGGCACAATGGTAAAATATATAATTAATACCATCTACCGTTTCCAAAGGAGTTATCCGCATGCTGCCAAAACGCATTTTTTCTTTTCTGCTGATTTTTTCTCTGCTGCTCCCGTTTTCTGCCGCTGCGCCTGCCGAGCAGCAGGCCGTACACACCCCCGAGGACGATGTGCGCGGCGTTTGGGTTTCCAGCGTATATAATATTGATTTCCCGACGAGACAGGGCATGACCGCCGATGAACTGAAAAGCGAAGCGGACGCCATGCTGGACAACATTGCCGCCATGGGACTGAATACCATATTCCTACAGGTTCGCCCTTCCGCAGACGCGCTTTATGCATCCGATATTTTTCCCTGGAGCCGTTATGTCAGCGGCACATCCGGCATTGCGCCGGACGGCGGGTTTGATCCGCTTTCCTATTGGATTGAAGGCGCACATCGCCGCGGCCTTGCGCTGCACGCCTGGCTCAACCCCTATCGCGTCACGCGCGGCGGAAAGGAGGAGCTGGACGCCCTGCCCGAGGACAGCCCCGCCAAACAGCATCCTGAGTGGCTGGTCGAACATGAGGGCAACTATTATTTTGACCCCGGCCTGCCCGGCGTTCAGCAGCTTGTGGTGGACGGCGCAGCGGAAATCGTCCGCAAATATGCGGTGGACGGCATCCATCTGGACGATTACTTTTACCCCGGCATGGACTTTAACGACCAGACCTCTTTTCTGCGCTATGGGGATGATTTTGACGATATTGACGACTGGAGACGCGATAATGTCAACACGCTGATTGCTGCACTGGATGAAACGCTGCACGATATTGACCCCGATCTGGCATTCGGCGTCAGCCCCGCCGGCATATGGGACAATAAACGGGATAACGCCCGCGGCAGCGACACGAACGGGCGCTCCTCCTATCGCGAAATCTACTGCGATTCGCTGGAATGGATCGAGGATGGCACCGTAGACTATATCTGCCCGCAGCTTTACTGGGAAATCGGCTTTGAAGCCGCAGATTTTGCCGTTCTGACCGAGTGGTGGCAGAATGCGGTTTCCGCAAGCGATGTTGCGCTGTATATCGGTATCGGCGCGTACCGCGCGGCGGAGGCTGCGCAGGGCGACCTCTGGTACGGTACGGCAGAGCTGGAGCGTCAGCTTGCCCTGCTGGACGAGGGAATTGATATTCAGGGCGAAGTTTTTTTCAGCTATTCTTCGCTTATGAATACCCCGAACGGCGCAGCTATGCTGACCGAGCATTATGCTTCGCATGACAGCGGCAAACCGGACAGAGATGCGGATGAATCCGACCGCAGCAATTCTCTGCTGGATATTTTCTCCCGTTTTATCACCAGTCTGTTTTATTAAGCCATAAGGAGGCGTATTCCCTTGCACAACCTACTGTCCCGCGAATATGAAATCACGTTCAGCCATGTGGACAATCGCGGCTTTGCCCGCCCTTCGTTCCTTTGGACAACTATGCAGGACGCCGCTACCGTCCATGCGGACGAGCTGCACATCGGGCGGGATGACCTGCACATTCTCTGGGTGCTTTCCCGCATGAAGGCTACGCTCACCCGTCCGCTGCTGCCCTATGAACGCCTCCGATGCGAGACCTGGTGCCCCGGCATCCGCGGCGCCTGCTGGTATCGCTGCTTCGCCTTTTACGTCGGAGACGAGCCGGTCGGACAGGGCCAGTCCATGTGGGTAACGCTTGAGCCGGAAACGCACCGCATTTTGCGGCCGACCGCCTTCCCTGCCGCCGCCGATTATCTGCATGCCGCGCGCGGAGATCTGTTCCCGCCGCTGCCCAAGCTGTCCTGCGGCAACGCGCAGCTGCACCATATTCACGATGTACGATATTCTGACCTGGATATCAACCGCCACGTCAATAACGCCCGTGTCGTCGAGCTTCTTTCGGACACACTCGATTTGCAAAGCCAGCCCGGCTTTGTTTCCTCGCTTCAGGTCAATTATACGGCAGAGACGACCTGCGGAGAGCAGCTCGCCCTGTCCCGCGGCATGTCGGACGGCGCATATTACCTGCGGGGCGAAGCCGGCGGCAGCGTTCGTTTTGAGGCCCTTGCCTCCATCTCACCCTTTCCCAAGGAGGTATGAATGATGCATGAACTTGTAAAACAATCCGTACAGGATATTCTTGGCGTGTGTCAGCCGAAAAAGATCATCTTGTATGCAGAAAAGCGCACCATGGCAACAGGCAAGCTCAAAGCGCTCAGCCTGTGCGTCATCACGCCGGACGGTGCAGACTGCCATCGGCTGCGTACCGCTTTGCACCTTGCCATTTCCGCAGATGTGCCCGTCTCTCTGAACGTGTATACGGAGAGCGAATGGAACCTTCTGTGCGAAGATCACACCTCCTATGCGGCGTGGATCGCCCGGAAAGGACAGGTGGTTTATGAGCCGGAGACGTAGAGGCGCATCAGACAGCCATGCCTATTATAAATGGCTGGATAAAGCGCTGTGCGACCTACAGTGCGCACGTCTGCTTCTGACCTATGGCGGCGATTGCTATAACACGGCGTTTCACTGCCAGCAGGCCATCGAAAAAGCGCTCAAGGGATATCTTCTGTACCGCACAGGCAAGCACTTTGACGGACATAACCTGACTTATCTCTGCCGTCAGGCCATCCGGCTGGACCCCGATGCATTTTCCGAATACCTGGATGAGAGCGCAGCGCTCAATGACCTTTATATTGAAACCCGATATCCGACCGACCTGCCTTTTACCATCAGCGAGCAGGATATCCGGCGGTATCTCGATATGGCCGAGCGGATGTTCGCCGCGATTCGCAGAGAGCTCTATGATAGTGATGGACCGCACCCAATCGCAGAAGAATAAAAAGGAGGAAGATGCCGCAAGGCGTCTTCCTCCTTTTTTGTAGTGTTGTTATGCCCGCTCTCTGCTTCTTTGGGAAGCGCCGTGACGAATCGGTTTCCATTCCACCTTGCTGACCAGCGCAGCAACCGAAATCGGAATATACGTCATCATAAACAGCGGGAAAGTAAATGTATACATCAATTTTTTCCATGCGGCGCCGTCTATTCGTTTCCACTCCGTCAGCACCGTAATGAAGCCAAACAGCAGCATGGTTTTATAGATGCCCAAAAATGTTGCTGCGAGGAAATGCCCCAGCAGACGCAGGGCCCGCCAAACAAGAAACGCCGGCTGCCACAAGGCGCTCAATAAAACCACCAAAAACAGCGCCACCATGCCAACGCATACCAGGTTGCCCGGCGCAACCGTCATCAGCATGTCATAGCAGGATGCGCCCCGCCGCCCGCCGCGCGCACATCCGCGCAGCAGCGCGCCCGTATAATGGGCATTAATCTGATAAAATCCCTTGCTCCAGCGCAGGCGTTGATCCCAGGACTGCCGAAACTCTGTCGGCTGTTCATCATACACCATCGCCGTACCGCAATAGCCGATTTTGCGCCCCTCCACCGCACAGGATACGGAAAACTCAATATCCTCCGTCAGCAAATGATACGGCCAGCCGCCTTTTTCGCGTATCACATCGGCTGAAACCAGAAAACCTGTGCCGGAAATCGCGCAATTGACGCCAAGCTGCGCACGCGGCTGGCTCAAATAGCGCGCTTCCCGCAGGAACCACAGCGAATATCCGGCAGTAATCCAGTTATCGCAAAAATTCTTGGAGTTCCGATAGCTGGTTAACGCTACATAACGGCCTGTATCAAACATGCGGTTCATTTCGCTGACAAAGCGCGCATCTACCAGATTATCTGCATCAAAGACAAAAAAGCCGTCGTAATACTGATCGCCGCAATCTTCAAAAATCCGGTGCAGCAGATAGTCCAGCGCATATCCCTTGCCTACCTGCCGCTTGTTGAACCGCTCATAAACCACTGCACCGGCCTTTCGGGAAACCTCTGCCGTTCGGTCAGTACAGTTATCCGCCACAACGTAAATATCCATCAGTTCCTGCGGATATTGCTGTTCTTTCAGGCTGGCAATCAAATCCCCTATTACCGTCTGCTCATTTCTTGCAGCAATCATCACCGCGTACCGGTGCAGTTCCGCATTCTTTTTCCCCTGCGGTCCCTTGCCCAGCAGGCCGATAAACAGGTATATTAACTGATAGGCATATGCCAGGATAAAAGCGATGTACACAACAACTTGTAAATTATCCAAAAAACGAAGCATGCACCCTTCGCTCCTTTCATTCCGTCCGATTTTTCTATCCGGAATTCCTCGTATCATCATAGCACTTTTGACGATTTTTTCAACATTTATTTAAGCACTTTCCACAATTTTTCTCCTTTCCACAAAATCCTACCCTTATTTTTCCTTTTTTTCATTACTCTTTTTGTCACAAGAGTTTTCTATTCAACTATAACGCAAAATTATGAAGAAAGTTTCCCTGATTTTCTTAAATTTTTCTGAATTTTTTATGAGCCCCCGCACCTTTTCCCTGCTCCCGCTCAATATAAAAAGCGCCGCAAAAGCGGCGCTTTTTCAATCCAGATTTTTCTTTTTTAACATAAACCATGCAAAGAAGCAGGCACAGGCCGAAATAATCAGCGGCACCCACCAGAACCATTGTCCCGGAATGCCTCCCTCAATATTCATTCCGTAAAAACCGAAAATAATATTGGGAATGGTCATAATAATGGTCAGCACAGTCAGTACTTTCATAATAATGTTCAAATTGTTGGATACAACAGAGGCGTAGGCATCCATCGTACCGGACAGAATGCTGGAGTAAATCCCTGCCATCTCAATGGCCTGCCGAATCTCAATCAGCGCGTCCTCCAGAATATCCCTGTCATCCTCATATAATTTGAGCACGCGGCCGCGCAGCACTTTTTCCATTGTGACTTCGTTTCCCTTCAGGGACGCAGAGAAATAAACCAGCGATTTAGATAAGCCAAGCAGCAGAATCAATTCCTCGTTCTTCTGCGAATCATACAGCCGTCTTTCAATACGCGAAAAGTCACGCTCAATCATGCGCAGATTTTTCAAAAAGCGGCCTGCTACGCGCAGCAAAATCTGAAACACAAACCGTGTACGCAGCGCAGTATGGACGCCCTTCACCGCCCCCTCTGCGATGGACCGCAGAATAATGCTGTCTTCCAAGCAAATGGTGATAACAGCCGTCTGTCCCACCACAATACCCATTGGCAGGGTGCTGAACATCTGCCCGCCATCTTCTACGGAATTTTTCTCTACCATCGGGATGTCAACGATCATCAAAAGCTGCTCGTCTTCCGTATCCACACGCGAGCTTTCTTCCGGGTCAAGCGCCGCACGGATGAACTCCTCTTCCACATGCGCCGCTCGCGCAATCGCATCAATCTCATCCGAACTGGGGTGTACCATATTGACCCAGCAGCCTTCCGTAAAGCCTTCCAGTTCGGTAACACGACCATCAATCGTCTTGTAAAATTCTACCATTTTCTACCGCCTTTCCACGGCAGCTCATGCAGAGAGACCGCCGTGAGTTTTTTTATTTTGTCTACTTCGAGGGTCTGGACTCACAGCAATCACGCTCCTTTTACAAGTTATTTACAATGGCAGTTAACACCAAAACAGCCCTTTACAGGGCTGTTTTTTGAATTTTGATTGTACTGTCCTGCGAATCAGCGATGATCCTTATCGAAAATACGCATCAGCACGTCAAATGCAGCGTCATCTGAACCCAGCTCGCTCGACTGGGACTGCACGGGAGCAGATTTCTCCTCTGCCGCAGTGGAGGACGCTTCCGTAAACAGGCCGGTGCCAGTGGACGCGGGAGACGCCGTTTTGCCTTCCATATCCATCTTCGCCGAGTTAGGCGCATTATCAAAGCCTGTTGCAATAACAACAACACGGATTTCATCATCCATCGAATCGTCAATAAACGCACCGAAGATGATATGCGCATCAGGATGCGCTGCCTGCTGCACCATGGTAGCCGCGGTTTCAACCTCATCCAGGCCGATATCATCCGAACCAATGACAGAAACAATTACGCCGCGTGCCATATCAATCGAAGTTTCCAGCAGCGGGCTGGAAATCGCCATGCGGGCAGCCTCAGCCGCTTTATCTTTCCCAGCAGCGCGGCCGGTGCCGATATGCGCATAGCCGGCGTCCTTCATTACCGAAGTAACGTCTGCAAAGTCCAGGTTGATAAAGCCGGGCACGGTAATCAGTTCGGAAATGTTGGCAACGGCCTGACGCAGCACACCGTCCGCAATTTCAAACGCATTTTTGAAGGTAATCTTCTGCTCCGAAACGTACTTCAGGCGCTCGTTCGGAATAATTACCAGCGAGTCAACGTTTTTGTTCAGTTCATCAATACCGCTGAGCGCCTGCTCCAGGCGCTTCTTGCCTTCAAATGCAAACGGACGGGTAACAACGCCAACGGTCAGGATACCCATTTCACGCGCAATCTGCGCCACAACCGGAGCCGCGCCCGTTCCTGTACCGCCGCCCATGCCGGCAGTGATGAACACCATATTGGTACCCTGCAGCGCAGCGGCGATCTGGTCCTTGCTCTCTTCCGCTGCCTTGCGGCCAATCTCAGGATTCGCACCTGCGCCCTGTCCCTTAGTCAGCTTTTCACCAATCTGGATTTTGGTGCCGGCCTGAGAATAATTCAGCGCCTGCATATCCGTATTGATCGAAATAAAGTCAACGCCCTGCACGCCGCTTTCCACCATGCGGTTCACCGCATTGCCGCCGCCGCCGCCGACACCGATCACCTTGATATTAACTACGTTATCCAAGCCCTGTTCAAACTCAAAACCCATTGTTGCCATCCTCCGTTATGATAAAAATCGTTCAGATATTCTTAATTAACAATTCCTGTCGTCCTGCCGCTGCATTGCCTGCGGGCATGCGACCCCTATTGTTTTAATTTTAACCCTTTTCGCCCTGTTTTGCAACATAAATTAGTGGATGCCTCAAAAAAATATTGAAATTTCTGTAACTTTCCACGAACGGGGCGAATTTTTTTGCACCAGACATTCCGTATTAAAAGCGTTCCTGCATACTTTTTGTAATATTTTCCCGTTTTTAGCAGCCCTGCATTCATGCCGCGCTTTCTTCGCCTTCTTCACCTTCCGTTTCATCTTCCGGCTCCGACGAATCTTCCGGCGCAGACTGTCCATCCTCCGGTATGGCCGTCCCGTCCGGATGAAACGTTACCACATCGCTGTCGTCCACGCCTGTCCGTGATTTGGCAACGTTCTCCGCTGTATCCGGCACATAATGCAGGCGCGCTTTGGCATCCCAATACAGCCGGCCGATATCCGACGGAGACAACCGGTTTTCAATAACCGTCTGCGCAAAACGCAGCCGATAGGCCAAGTCTTCCACCGTCCCCACGCGGATATCAAAGCGTTTCTGATAGCCAATGCGCACATCTGTCAGCGATTGCAGGTTGATAAAATCGGTATCTTCCAGCATATCGGCCGCATCCAGTGTCATCAGCACGGCCAGCAGCGCATCCGTATAGGCATCCGACGACTGTTCAATCATCTGTCCCGGCTGCATGCCCATCAGCGAAACCCCTGTCGCCACAGAGAGTCCTCTGTCACTGTCCGTCTGTTCCAGTATCTTGCCCTGTTCGCTTACCAGATAATACCCGCCGTCCGACGGCACGGCCAGCACGGCTTCGCTTTCTGTTACCGTTACCACAATGGTATCCGGCAGACGCCGCCGTATCTGTACCGTTTGCAAATATGGAAAGCGCTCCAGCAGGACATCCCTTGTCTTCACTTTATTCCAAAGGTACAGGTTGTCCCCTTTTTTCACATCCATTCCGGCGACGATCTCCTCGGCGCTGTATTTGATGGAACCCTCTATCGAGATGGTATCCACTTTAAAGAAAACCGTCAGCGCCAGCACAGCCGCCGCCAATAACACGCCGATGAAGAGCAGCCGCCCGAACAGCCGAAACAATCGCTCCCGGCGGTGGGACCGCCGCCTCATCTGCTCGGGCGTTTTCTGTTTCCGTTTCCGCCGTTTCATCCAAACGCCCCTTTTTCTTAGCTATGCACGCCTATTGCCCGCATAATCTCCTGATAAATTTTCTCACTCGCATCGGGCGCGGCCAGCGCAGTGGCATTGCGCCCCATTTGCCGAAGCTGCTCACCATTGCGCAGCATATCCTGTATCGCATGGAACAGCGTCTCCGGATCAGCATCCTTTTCCAGCAGTACGCTGCAGCCGCCAGCCTGTTCCAGCGCACGGGCGTTCTTTTCCTGGTGATTCTCCGCCACAAAGGGAGAGGGCACCAGAATCGCCGGCCGGCCAAGCAGGCACAACTCACCCAGCGTTGCCGCACCCGCACGGCACACAACCAGATCCGCGGCAGCCAGCCGGTCTGCCATATCGTAAATATATTCCGTCAGCTCAATATTGGGATGGTTCTGTAAATCTGCACCCTGCTCTTCCGCCATTTTGGGCATCCACTCCCGCGCCGCTGCGCCGGAAGCATGCACATGGTGATAGGCAACATTATTTTTACATTCCAGCGCCAGCGTTCCCGCCATATGTTCGTTCATGTATTTGGCGCCCATTGACCCCCAAAAGGACACGACAAGCTGGTCTTCTTCCTTCAGGCCGAATCGGGCACGCGCTTTTCCCCGATCTGCCGCAAGGATTTCTCCGCGAACGGGCGCACCCGTTACCACCACCTTGTCTCCTCCGCCAAGCAGTTCTTTGGCCTGTTCAAAACAAACCAGCACACGATCCGCCTTTTTGGCAAGCATCTTCGTCACCTTGCCGGGCAGCGCGTTCACTTCGAGCAGGACGGTCGGAATGCCAAGCTGCTGCGCTGCGCGCACCACCGCGAAGGAGGCATATCCGCCGCAGCCGATCACACAGTCCGGCCGCGCTTCCTTCAGCAGTTTTTTTGCTTTGCCGACAGCCGCCACCGCCAGTTTCGCCGCTTTGATGTTATGCGCCACGCCCTTCAGGCTCATAGCGCGCGACAGGCCGATAATTTCAATCGTATCCAGCGGATATCCCTCGCGCGGGACCAGCTTATTTTCAATTCCGCGCTCCGAGCCCGCAAAGCGGACGACAGTATCCGGATGTTTCTGCTCAAAATACCGTGCGATTGCAAGGCCCGGCGTTACATGCCCGCCCGTACCGCCGCCGGTGATATATAGTTTCATACTTGCGTTCCCCCAATGCCGTTTTATTCGCTTTGCCGCACGTCGATGCGCATATAGCGTGAAATATTCAGCAGTATCCCCATCTCACCCAGCTGCATGAGCAGCGCTGTGCCGCCGTAACTGAAAAACGGCAAACTTGCGCCGGTGACCGGAATGATACCGGTAACAACATACAAATTCATCAGCGTCTGAATCGCCAATTTGGCGGTGATACCAGTTGCTACCATAGCGCTGAACTTATCGGGCGCCGCGCGTGCAATTACGAAGCCCCTGTAAATCAGGCAGGCAAACATCAGAATGACAATCAGCGCGCCAATAAAGCCCATCTCTTCGCACCATGCGGCGAAGATAAAGTCGTTCTGCGGTTCGGGCAGATACAGATGCTTCTGCCGCCCGTTCCCCAATCCAAGGCCAAAAAAGCCGCCCGAGCCGATTGCAATCTGGCTCATCGCACCCTGATAGCCGTCTCCGCTCATATCCAGAAACGGATTGAGCCAGACCGCAAAACGTGTGCGCACATGCTCAAACATGAAATAAAAGGCGGTTACCACGCCGACGCCCAACACGCCAATCGGGATGAAATACCACAGGCGCATGCCGCCCGCCACCAAAATAATTACGCCGATGCCGCAGATAATCAGCATGCCCGATGTATGCGGTTCGAGCGCCAGCAGCACAACATAGGCTGCCAGCAATAGTCCATACGGCTTTATCAGCCCTTTCAGGCTGCGCACGCTTTTTGTATCGCGCGCAATCCAATAGGCAAAGCAAATAATAACCGCCAGTTTGGCGATTTCTGACGGCTGGAAACCAAACAGCCAGCGGCGTGCATGGTTGCGTACCTCACCCACGCCCGGGATGGCAACCAGGATCAGCAAAATGATAGAGACCACCATCAGCGCCTGATGCCAGCGGGCATAGAGCTTATAGGGAATGCGGGAAATCACAATCATTGCTCCGATACCCAGAACCGCATTCACAAATTGGTTCTTGATAAAATAAACAGGGCTGCCAAACCGATGTAATCCAACCGAATAGCTGGCCGAATACAGCGCAATCAACCCAACCGCCATCAGCAGAAGCACGCAAAAAAACAAACCGCCGTCCCACGCATGTGCGCGCACTTTCTGGTGGGGCTGCTCTGCAGTTCGCGGCGCAGCACCGTCATGCGGCAGCGCCGCATCCGCATGCCCGCCGGCGGCATATACCGGACGCCGCTGCCCCTTCCGGGCTGCACGATAGGTTTGGCGCGCCGGCCTGTTTGTCGTAGCCATGGGAGACACCTCCGAAGAGTCCATCAAAAAAAATCAGAGAACGGGCCGCAATGCACCAAAATAAGCCAGCAGGCAAAGCAAAATCGTCACACCGGCAAACACCAGCACGATCTTCTTTTCTCCCCAGCCGCACATTTCAAAATGATGATGAATCGGCGCCATCTTAAACAGACGTTTGCCGCCCGATATTTTAAAGTAAGTCACCTGCAAAATAACCGACAGGGTTTCGATAATATAAATCAGGCCGACCAGCAGCAGAATGAGCGGCATATCGCAGGCAAACGCCAAGCCGGCTACTGCACCGCCCAGAAAAAGCGAGCCCGTATCGCCCATAAACACCTTGGCAGGGTTAAAATTATAAATCAAAAATCCTGCAAGACCGCCGGCCAGCGAAGCCGCAAAAATCGTTACGCCAAAATCGCCGCGCGCAATCCCCACGCAGGTAAAAAACACCGCAACCGGCAGCGTTACACCGGCCGCCAGACCGTCGATACCGTCGGTCAAATTCACTGCGTTATCCGCGCCGACAATGACAAACGCTGCAAAAATAATATACAGCGGCCACGGCAGGCCAACTGCGATATCCGTAAAAGGAATCCAGAGCTTGGGCAGGCCGTCACTCTCCAGAAACAGGACCAGAATAAATACCGCCGCAACCAGAATTTGCAGCACCAGCTTCTGCTTGGGGGTCAAGCCGGCATTTTGCTTTTTTTTGATTTTGGCATAGTCGTCCACCAGGCCGACCGCCCCGTAGGCCACCGCCAGCCCCAGCACCGCCAGCGACGAAACCGAAACCTCGCCGTCCGTCACGCAGCTGATCACATTGCCTGCGGCCACAGCAACCGCAATGCCAATGATGAACATAAACCCGCCCATTGTCGGAATATTCTGCTTATTCATGTGCCATTTGGGGCCGATTTCCAAAATCTTTTGCCCAAACTTCATCTTGCGCAGATAGCGGATAACCGCCGGTCCAATCGCTGCGGTTACCGCAAAGGCAACCGCGCAGAGAATCAGCGCCGTATAGCTGTTTACTGGTGTCATTCTTCAACGTCCTCCCCTAAGAACAAACGGAGCGCTCGCTCCATTTTCATGCCATGGCTGCCCTTAAACAGCAACGCATCTCCCTTTTTCGCATCCCGCTGCAGCGCCGCAACCAGCGCCGCATGGTCCGAAAAAGTATAAACCTGCTCCATGCCGCATGCTCTTGCTCCCGCAGCCATCGCGGCTGCGTCCGGCCCATAGGCGTAAAGCGCATCCGCGTATGCGGCGGCGGCACGTCCGGCGCGCCGATGCCCCTCTTCCGCGTACTCCCCCAGCTCCAGCATCGAGCCGAGAACCGCAAAACGTCTGCCTTCAGGCGCCATCGTGCCCAGCACGCGCAGCGTCGCTTCCATCGCGTCCGGACTGGCATTATAGCAGTCGGCATAGATATGATAACCATTCTTATCATAAATGTTCTGCCGCACGCCGCTTGCACGGTAACTGGCAAGCCCTGCCGCGATCTGTTCCGGCGCCTCTCCCAGCAGCAGGCCGACGGCCGCGGCCGCCAGCGCATTCAGCACGTTATGTGCGCCCGGAATGGCAAGCGCTGCTTTGAATTTTTCTCCTCTGCCCAGCGTTTGGCACGGCAGACTGTTATTTACTATATCAAATGTACCGTCCTCATGCAAGTGCGCAGTGAGGTCACAAGCCGGATTTTCTATTCCATAAGTGCAGACACGGCAGCCGAGACTTTCCCGTTTTTCCCACAAAAGCGGCTCGTCTCCGCAGAATACGGCGCAGCCATCCGGCCGCAGCCCCTCCAGAATCTCCAGTTTCGCCTTGCAGATACCCTCCCGCGAACCGAGAAATTCAATATGCGAGGTGCCGATGTTGGTAATCACCGCAATATCCGGCCTTGCCGCCGCGGTCATGCGGCTGATTTCTCCAAAATGGTTCATCCCCATTTCAGCCACCATCACCTCAGTCTCCCGCGTCATACGCAGCAGCGTCAGCGGCAGACCCACTTCGTTATTCAGATTGCCTTCCGTCTTGCAGGCACGGAATTTCTGCGACAGAACTGCATACAGCAGTTCCTTGGTCGTCGTTTTTCCGACCGACCCCGTTACACCGATCACTTTTCCGCCGCACATACGGCGATAGCCGCCCGCAAGATCAAGCAGCGCCTGCGAGGTGTTTTCAACATACAGGGCAGGCACGGCATACTGCTCCTTTTTCCTGTGGGAAACAACGGCAGCCGCACCGTCTGCAATGGCCTTTTCCATAAAATCATGCGCATCAAACCGCTCCCCCCTGATGGGCAAAAACAGCGCTTCAGGCGGTATCTGCCGTGAATCGGTTGTCACCGCAGTCAATTCGGCTTCGCCCACCGCATCTCCCTTTGTCCAATCCGCAGCCTGTGCAAGCGTAAAGCGTTCCATTTTACCTATCCCCCATTTTTATTGTTCTTACTGCTCGCTTCCGGCAAAGCAGGCTGCCCTTTCCATTCTGCCGTTCAGCGGACATCCTGAAAGTAATCCGCGACGATCTCCCGTTCATCCATATGATGCTTGACGTGGTTGACCTCCTGATAGGTCTCATGGCCCTTGCCCATCAGAACGATGATATCGTCTTTTTTCGCATGCGCCAGCGCCCAGCGGATGGCTTCCGGCCGGTCTGCAATCACCTGCATCGGTGTCTTGCTGTCCTGCATGCCCGCAAGAATATCGTCAATAATTGCCTGCGGCTGCTCGGTGCGCGGGTTGTCGCTCGTCACTACGCAAAAATCAGCCAGTTCGGCCGCAATGCGTCCCATTTTCGGACGTTTGGTCCGGTCTCGGTCTCCGCCGCAGCCAAACAGCGCAATAACACGGCCTTTGGCAAAGCCCCGCACAGCCTTCAGCACATTTTCCACGCCGTCCGGCGAATGCGCATAATCAATCAGCACCGTGTAGTCTGCATCCACCGGCACAACCTCAACGCGGCCCTTGACGCCCTTCGCCGCTGCAAGCGATCTGGCGGCATTCTCCAGCGGGATACCCAGCTGCACGGCAATACCGAGCGCGCACAGCGCATTTTCTGCCGAAAAATGTCCTGGAATCCCCAGCCGGACACGCGCGAGTTCTCCTCTTGTGTTGGCAAGAAACTCAACGCCATCCGCATGCAGCTGCAAATTTTTCGCAGTCAGGCCGGCGGCATCGCTGCCGCATGAGAAGGTCAGGCACGGGCACTCCGCATCTGCCAGCATGGCCTGCGCCGCTGCATCATCCAGGTTGATAACGCCCTTATCGCATACGGAAAACAGCATCGCCTTGGCTTTGCGGTATTCTTCCATGGTTTTGTGAAAATCCAGGTGGTCCTGCGTCAGGTTGGTAAATGCGCCCACCGCAAAACGAATCCCGTGTACGCGGTCCAGCACCAGCGAGTGCGAGGACACCTCCATAATAACGTGCGTACATCCGGCGTCCCGCATGCGCGCGAACAGCGCATGCAGCTCGTAAGATTCCGGTGTGGTGCGTTCAGTCTCAATCGCTTCATCGCCAATCAGATTCTGATTTGTGCCAATCAGGCCGACTTTATATCCCGCGTCCTCCAGCATATGTTTGACGAGATAGGTCGTCGTCGTTTTACCGTTGGTACCCGTTACGCCCAGCATAACCATGCTGTCCGCCGGATGCCCAAAGCGATTAGCGGCAATTTCAGCCAGCGCCTGCCGCGCATTTTCCACCACAATCGCAGGCACGCCCGCGGGCGCCTCTTCGCAGACAACAGCCGCAGCACCCTGTTCCATCGCTTTGCCAATATATTGGTGCCCGTCTGTCGCATAGCCGCGGATGGCGACAAACAGATCGCCCTGCCCGACCATGCGCGAATCATAACGCACTTCCCGAATATCCAGTTCCATTGCCGCAGCACTGTTTTTTACCGCAACGCCTTTCAGCAATTCCTGTAACTTCATGTTATCCTCCTATCGGTCATCGACATCGGTCGTATTGGCAAATTCCACCGTTATCACCGCGCCGATATTCACTTTGGTCCCCTTCACCGGATTCTGCCGGCTTGCCGTTGTATTGCCGGTCACCTGTGAAGTGGCGACGCCCTTCTGTTTCAGGTACAATCCATACTCTGCCAGCGTATCACGGCATTCAGACGGCGTAAGGCCGGTCAAATCCGGAACTTCAATCTGCTCCGTCGGTTTTTCACTGCCGAAATACAAAATCACCGATCCGCTTGCCGGTATTTTCACGCCGCCCGCAGGCACCTGGTCCGTAATCGTTCCGTTGCCGTTGTTCACGATACGGTAAGACAATCCGGCCTCCTTGAGCGCTGCGCCCGCCTGATATTCATCCATACCGATAACGCTCGGTACTGTCAGTTCACGTCGGTCGTTTTCATCCTCCGTATATACCGGCGTCACACCCAGGTATGGCAGCACATCTTCCATAATGCGGCCCACTACCGGCGCGGCAATCGCGCCGCCGCCATGCGGCACGGATTCCGGCAGATCCTGAATCGCCACCAGCACAACGATCTGCGGGTCGTCCATCGGCGCCACACCGATGAACGACGCCGTATACCGGTCTTCAAGGTCATCCTTCTGCTTCTGGATTTCCGAAGTCGCCGTCTTGCCGCCCACGCGGTAGCCCGCTACATAGGCGTTCTTGCCTGTACCGCCGTTAACAACGGATTCCATTGCCTGCCGCATAAACGCCGAAGTATCAGCTGAAATAACCTGCCGGACAACCTGCGTATCCGTTACCGATTTGACCGAGCCGTCCGCATTGAGCACTTCCTTCACAACATACGGCTTTTTCAGCTTGCCGTCATCCACAATGGCCGATACCATGCTGGCCATCTGAATCGGCGTTACCGTAAAGCGCTGGCCAAAGGACGCTACCGCAAGAGAAACTTCATTCCATGCCGCGGTGTTGCTCAAATCATGGAAAATGCCCTTGCTTTCGTTGGGCAGATCAATCCCTGTCTTTTCCGTCATGCCAAACGCCTTGTAAAAATCATAAAAGCGCTCCATGCCTGTTTTGGCAACAATCTGCATCATGCCCACATTGCAGGAATTGACCAGCGTTTCTTCCAGCGTCAGCGTACCATGGCCGCCCGTTTTCCAGCACTGAATCGGTTTTTTCCAGTCCCCAACCATCATGGAGCCGCCGCAGTAATATGTGTCTTCGGCATGCGCCACGCCCAGCTCATAGGCCGTTGCAACATTCATCAGTTTAAAGGTGGAGCCGGGCTCATAGGTATCTGTTACGATGGGATTATACCACATTTTATAGAGGATGTTAACCCGCGCGGCGCCAATCTTATCCACAAGTTCTTCATTCTTCTGAATGGACTCGGGCAGGTTGGCAAGGCCGCCCTCCTGATAATATTTATCGCTGATCTCAGCAGTAACGCCCGCCTCTTCCAGAATTTTCTGTACAGACGTCTTCAGTTCGTCCAAATACCGCGCTTCCGTGATGCGGTATGCTTCATTCGGGTCAAAGTCCGGCAGGTTTGCCATGGCAAGCACCGCGCCCGTTTTGGCATCCATCACAATGCCGGATACGCCGCGGCGCGCATCCGGATTATCCGCCAGCGCCGTGGCAAGGTGCTTTTCCAGATACCCCTGAATATCGTTATCAATCGTCAGCACCAGAGAATTGCCGTCCTGCGCCGGAATTTCCTGCACATATTCATACGGCATATCCTGGTTGTTGCCATTCTGCGCGCGCACAATGCGGCCGGCTGTTCCGGCAAGTTCATTTTCATACTGCGCTTCCAGTCCGTATACGCCGACGTTATCATTATTCACATAGCCCAAAACAGCGGACAGAAAGGAACCATACTGGTAATATCGCTTGGTATCGCTTTCCAGGTTAACACCCGTACACGAATTTTTTTCCAGCGCAGCCAGCAGCGCGTCCACCTCATCCTGTTCCACCTTCTGCGCAATAATTTGATACATCGTGTCTGTTTTCTGCACTTTTTTCAGAACGCTGTCATAGTCGAGCGCCAGCGTCTCAGACAAAATCTGCGCCAGCGTCTGCTGCTGGGTTTCTGCCGAAATGCCTTTCTCCACCTTGGCCTCGTCAATCACGCCTTTCGGGTTAACCGTAACACGTTTGACGGTGGCTGATTCAGCAAGAACCTGCATATTCGCGTCATATATTTTCCCTCGGTTTGGTGTGATAATCGAATCGCGCGTTTGCAGCGTCGTCGCCTGCTGCACATAGAAATCGCTGTTGAATACCTGCATATATAACAGCCGCACCACAAGCACGCCAAACCCTAGTATTACAATCAGCAGTGAAATCCTGCTTATGCGCCCGCGCATCTGATTGTTGGGACCTTTTACCGTCATACAGTTCTTACTCCTCTTAAAAAGGCTCTAAAAAAGCGTAGGGAGTCAGAAGTTTCCACCTCTCACTCCCCTATACGCATTCTATTCCTTTTGTTATCTGATATATTCCACAACTGCTGAGAAGCTGCGCGCCAATCCGCCCAGCAACGCGTCCAGCGATACGCCGCTGTCCGCAACCGTCACTTGATCCGGATTGACCAGTTCCACATACTCAATCTGCGAATTATCCATTTTCACCATACCCAGCTGATTCACCGCGTAGGCTTCCACTTCATCCATATTCAGGCTGTGTTTCTGCTTATTGGCCAGCGAAACACTCTCCGCAGTCAGTTCATCCAGCGTTTTCGACTGCGCGGAAATTTCCGCCGTCAGGTCGGTAAGCTGCATATGGCAAAACAAAATATAAGCTGCGGCTGCAATGACAAGCCCAATGCAGGCAACCAGTCCAGGGCGCACACCAGTTTTTCTGCGGCGGCGTTTGTCCGGCACTGCGTGAAGCGAGCTTTTCTGCGTGGGAGCCGGCACGAAGCGTTCTTCGTATTCCCTATATGCTACGCTTTCTCTGCTGGCTGTTATCATTGCATATCCTTCCTTTACAGTATCATTTATCCGACAATTTTTCACACACACGCAGTTTTGCGCTGCGCGCACGCGGATTTTCTGCAATTTCCTGTTCATCCGGCAAGATGGGCTTGCGCGGCGTCAACCGCACCTTGGGCTTTTTGCCGCAAACACATACCGGAAAATCTTTCGGGCATGTACAGCCCTGCGCCGCTGCCTGAAACGCTGCTTTCACAATGCGGTCCTCCAAGCTGTGGAAGGTAATTACCGCAAGCCGTCCGCCGGGATTCAGGCAATCAATTGCTTTTTCCATCGCCTCACGCACCGCGCCAAGCTCATCATTCACTGCAATGCGGATCGCCTGGAAACTTCGTTTGGCCGGATGCTGTTTTTCCCGCAACGCCTTGGCCGGCATCGCGCCCCGAATGATATCCACCAGCTCCAGCGTGGTCTCAATCGGTTTTTTCTCCCGCTCACGCTCAATGGCCGCGGCAATCAGCGGCGCATACCGTTCTTCGCCGTATTCAAACAAAATTCTGCGCAGTTCTTCCCTGCTCCAGCCGTTTACCACTTCATAGGCGCTCAACCGCTGTGAACGATCCATGCGCATATCAAGCGGTGCGTCTTTCATATAAGAAAAGCCGCGTTCCGCATGGTCAAGCTGCGGCGAAGATACGCCCAGATCAAACAAAATGCCGTCCGCGCCCGCAAGGCCCAGCCCCGCGAGCACCTTGTCAATTTCCCTGAAATCGCTTTTTACCGGCGTCACACGCCGCCACACATCACGCAGACGGTCTTTCGCGTTTTCCAGCGCCTCATCGTCTCGGTCAATGCAAATCAGCCTGCCGCTGTCCAGCCGCTGCGCAATGCGGAGCGAATGCCCTGCGCCGCCCGTCGTCGCATCAACGTATATCCCGTCCGGCCGAATGCAAAGCGCGTCCAGGCAGGCTTCCAGCAGAATAGATACATGATGGAATTCCACGCCTTTCCGCCCTTTCTTTTAAAAATCCACGTCGTCCAGCTCAGATTCGTCACAGTCGTCATAATATGCATTCCAACGCTCGCTGTCCCAAATCTCCGCTCTGTCCATCATACCAACCACGATGACATCTTTGCGCAGGCCCGCAAATTCGCGCAGGTCCGCACGAATCAGCACGCGGCCCTGCGCATCCAGTTCCACATCAATTGCTTTGGCCATATAATAGCGCTGCGTGCGGCGCGCTTTTTCACTGCCGCCAAGCGCCTTCAGTTTTTGTTCAAAAACTTCCCACTCTCGCTCCGGATAAGCGTACAGGCAGCCATCCCGTCCTTTGGTAATGGTGAATCGGTCTCCCAGCTCCTCGCGGAGCTTGGCCGGCATCGCCAAGCGGCCCTTGGCATCTATGGAATGCTTATACTCGCCTTTCACCGATTCACACCACGCTTTCCCTTTGGTGGAATCCGTGACACTTTACCCCACTTCTCACCACCTTGAATCTATTATAGCGATAAAGCCTGAATAATGCAAGAGCTTTTTTGAATTTTTACACAGAATATTCCACCATTTTCTGCCCTAAAATCGTCATTTTTGCAATTTTTCAAACACTTGTTCGATAAATTCGTTTTTCTCTCCGCTTCTATTTTCTGCATTTCGTCAGTGGGGAGAAATCCCATAAAGTATGCAAAAAAGCGCCGTTCCGAAAGGAACGGCGCTTGTACATTTTATGTTCACTTTGCAACGCTTTTAAAACGCTGGCGCGCTTTGCGCACCTCTTCCAGAGAGAGGGCAACCGCCTCCTCCGTGCGCTTCAGCGTATCCTCGCAATACTCATTGGCTACCCGGCGCAACTCCCGTGCCTGAATCTCCGCATTGCCCTGCACTTCCTTGGCTTTGCGGCGGGCGGCTACGACAATCTCCGTCTCCGACACCATCTGGCGGGCATCCTCTTCCGCCTGGCGGCGAATCGCCTCCGCCTCTCTTTTGCCGGTTGAAAGCATCTCATTGCGTTTTTCCACAATATCCTGCGCCATCTTCAAATCATTCGGCAAGGTTGCGCGCAGCTCATCGAGCAGATCGAGCAGATGGTCCCGTTCGAGAATACATTTTTCACTCGCCAGCGGAATACACTTGGCATCCTGCACCATATCATACATTCTGTTGATCAGTTCATCTAAAGTCGCCATCTCTTTTAACCTTCCTTTCTTGTGCGGCACACAATTTCCGCTTCCAACGCATCCGGAACAAAGCCGGCAATACTGCCGCCGTGCACCGCAATATCCTTCACCACAGAGGAGGAAAGGTACATATACTCTGCGCTTGTCATCAGGAATACCGTGTCCAGCTCGGGGTTCAGTTTGCGGTTGGCAAGTGCCATCTGGAACTCATATTCAAAATCAGACACTGCGCGCAATCCTTTTACCACCGCGCAGGCGCCCTCCCGTCTGGCATAATCTGCCAGCAAACCGTCAAACGAAGCAATCTCCACATTGGGCAGGCTCTCTGTCGTCCGCCGCAGAAACGCCATACGTTCCTCCACGGTAAACAGAGGCTTTTTATTCTGATTATGCATCACCGAAACAACCAATCGGTCAAACATGACCGACGCGCGGCGGATAATATCCAAGTGTCCCAAGGTAACAGGGTCAAAACTGCCCGGGTAAATCGCTGTCCTCATACTGTCCATCCGTTCCGCCGTCTCTGCGCCGCAGGACGGTAATCAAAGTCGCGCCATAGCGGCGTTCCCGCACCGTTTCAAACGCATGCGCAAACCGATCCTCTATCGCACTTTCGCATATTATTATACCATTTGCTGAGAGAATGTCAAACCTTTCTATCTGCATCAGGGCATTTTCCAGTATTTTTCCCCCATAAGGCGGGTCCAGAAAAATCAGATCAAACTGCCCGGCAGACACATGGGAAAGAAAGTCTCCCGCATCCTTTTTATGCAGAGAAGCGCGCTCCTGTACGCGCGCAGCCTGTACGTTTTTACACACGATATCGTATGCAGCGCGCCCTGACTCCACAAAATCGCAGTGCTGCGCCCCGCGCGACAGCGCCTCGATCCCCAACTGTCCGGTACCGGCAAACAGGTCAAGCACCCGCGCGCCGCGCACATGCTCCTGAATCAGGTTGAAAATATTTTCTTTCACACGGTCAGTCGTCGGCCGGGTGTTCATCCCAGGCACTGGCTGCAGCCGGCACCCCCGCGCAGAGCCGGATACCACACGCATAACTCAATCCTCCTTATGGAAATACTCATATACCGCACGCGCTGTGTTCTGCGGCAGAACACGGGCAAGTTCACGCTCCTCCGCATGGCGGATGCTCTCAATACTGCCGAAATGCCGCAGCAGCTCTGCCCTTCTTTTTTCTCCCACGCCGGAAATGTTATCCAGCGTGGAGCCGCGCACTTTTTTTCCGCCCAGCTTGCGGTTGTACTCGATTGCAAAGCGGTGTACTTCTTCCTGTATCCGGCCGATCAGCGCAAACAGCGCCGGCGTGGCCGAAATACCGAACTCCCGTCCGTCCGGCGCAACCAGCGCCCGTGTACGGTGGCGATCATCCTTTACCATGCCGAAGCAGGGCGTGGTCAGCCCGTAAGCATCCAGCACTTCCCTGCACACACGCACATGCCCCAGTCCGCCGTCAATCAGGAATGCACTGGGCAGAGGCGTAAACTTTTCATCCCCATCCACATAGCGCTGCACCCGACGGGTGAGCATTTCGCGCATCGAGGCATAGTCATCCTGCCCGTTTGCCGCACACGCAATTTTGAACTTGCGGTAGTCGCTTTTCTTCGGCTGTCCTTCGACAAAGACAACCATCGACCCCACTGTATCCTGCCCCGCAAAATTTGAAATATCATATGCTTCCAGGCGCAGCGGCAGCGCCGCCATGCCGGTCACATGCTGTAACAGCTCCAGCGATTTGTGCCGACGCTCGGACTGTTTTTCGCGGCGTTCAATCTCCTCCCGCGCGTTGGTTTCCGCCAGACGGGTAAGCACCCGCCGCTCACCGCGCTGCGGCACCGCCAGCTCGACCCGCCGCTCCGCGATTGAGGACAAATACTCCGCAACCGCCTCCGGCTCCTCCAGCGCATGCGACAGCAGCACCGTTTTGGGAACTGCGCCCCGCTGCGCATAATACTGCTTGATAAAGGCTTCAAGCA
Source organism: Agathobaculum sp. (assembly GCF_050946325.1). Lineage (GTDB taxonomy): Bacteria > Bacillota > Clostridia > Oscillospirales > Butyricicoccaceae > Agathobaculum. The sequence continues at coordinate 32,207 of NZ_JBMNUP010000004.1, forward strand.
CCTCGGCCGGATCGCTTTCCACCAGCGAAAACAAGGTATACTCCTTATCCTGCAATGCGCCGCCGCCGTAGTGCAGCACGCAAATGCAGGCGCGGGTCTGCCCCTGTACAAAAGAAACCGCGTCCAGCTCCGCATACGCGCCAGCAACCACATGCTGCCGCGTGCCGAGTTTTTGCACCGCGCGCAGCCGGTCGCGCAGCAGCGCGGCCCGCTCAAACTGCAATTCTTCCGCAGCCTCGTTCATCTTTTCGGTCAGCTCTTTTTCCAGCTTTTTTGCGTCCCCTTCAAACAGGGAAACCGCCTGACCAATCAACGCCTGATACTCCTCCGGACTGACATCGCCCGTACACGGCGCGCAGCAGCGCCCCAGGTGCCGGTTGAGGCACGGACGGTCCTTGCCGATATCCCGTGGAAAAACCCGCGTGCAGGTTTTGAGATGCAGTGCCTCGCTGATCGTATCAATCGCGCGGCGGGCCGCTACCCGTCCGGGATACGGTCCAAAATAGCGCGCGCCGTCCTGCGCAGGCTTGGAAACCACCTTAAAATCCGGATATGGGGCGGCTGTATCCAGCCGAATATAGGGATAGCCCTTGTCATCCTTGAGCAGGATGTTGTATTTGGGCTTGTATTTTTTGATCATCGAGTTTTCCAGCACAAGGGCTTCAAACTCGGTTTCGGTAACGATGATATCAAAGTCATCAATATGTGAAACAAGCTGCCGTGTTTTGGCATTCAGGTTTTCGGGCGGCTGAAAATAGTTGGAAACACGGTTTTTCAGCGCCTTTGCCTTGCCCACATAGATGACTTTTCCGGTCTTATCCTTATGCAGATAAACGCCGGGCTGCTGCGGCAGGCGGCGCACACGTTCTTTCAGTTGTTCTCTTGTCACAGCAATCCGCCTTCTCTCCGCGTTATCCATTTATACCGATTAAAAAAGCGCCGATCTCACAATCGGCGCTTTCGCAGGATGCGATAACTTAGTCGGTGAAGTTGGACGTGATCAGCTCAACCAGTGCGGAAACAGCCTCTTCCTCATCCGGACCGTCTGCAATCAGGTTGATGGTAGTGCCCTTGGTAATGCCAAGGGAAAGAATGCCGAGCAGGCTCTTCGCGTTTACGCGGCGCTCTTCCTTCTCTACCAGGATCGTCGACTTGAATTCATTAGCCTTCTGAATAAAAAAAGTTGCGGGACGGGCATATAAGCCTACCTGATTGGTAACCTGTACCTCTTTCGAAAACATATCTGCATCGCTCCTATTTCTTCTAATCCGATGTATATAGTCTATCTCTTTTTCCCTGTTTCGTCAAGGTTATTTTAAAAAACGCCCCTTTGCGTTTTCCATGAATTTTTCACCAAAAGGTGTTTTTTTTCGGGCATCTTGCCATTCATTCCACCTTTTTCTCCACAATAGCAGGCAAATTCAGCGCAATTCCACAATGGTAACGCCCTGTTCTCCCTCGCCGTAAACGCCGCTGCGTACGCTTTTGACGCGCTTGTTCGCGCGCAGATGCTGCTGCACCGCACCCCGCAGCACGCCTGTGCCCTTGCCGTGAATTACCGTCACCGACGGCAGTCCCGCCATAATTGCGCGGGAGAGGAAATTATCCACCTCAAACAGCGCTTCCTCCGCGCTCATGCCGCGCACATCGACCTCGCTCTCCGCCGAGCGCAGGTTGAGCTCCCGCCGCGGCGCATCACGCCGCGGCTGCGGTGCAGGCTTTTTCGCCGTCTTTTTTTCCTCCACAATACGGATTTCGTTCTGCTTCACCGTCATTTTCATCGGTCCGGCCTGCACCTGCACATTGCCGCTTTTATCTGCCGGAGCAAGCACATCCGCCAGCACCCCGCCAACATTGAGCAGGCGTACTCTGTCTCCCTTCTGCACCGCGCGCTGTTCGTGCGCTTCCACCACGCGCTTCTGCACACCGCACCGCTGTTCATTCTCCGTCTGGGTGATGACGCCGCGCAGCGCCGCCTTTGCCGCAGCAAGATTTTGATCGGCGTTTTTCTTCTGCGCCTTCTTTTTCATCTCTTCCAGCTCGTCGAATACGGTCTCCGCCGTCATACGGGCGTCCTTCAAAATGCGGTCCGCCTGGCTGCGCGCGCCCTCCAGCAGTTTATCCGCGCGCTCCTCGGCCGCGTCCCGCTCGGCGCGCATTTTATCCCGCTCGGACTGCGCGGCCGAACGCATCTTCTGCGCCTCATCCTTCATCTGCTCCACGCGGCGGCGTTCGCGCTCCAGCTCGGCCAGCACGTCCTCAAACCGCGCGTCCTCGGTGGAAACCTGCTCCTTGGCCCGCTCGATGATCATGGGCGACAGCCCCAGCCGCGCCGCGATCGCAAACGCATTGGATTTGCCCGGAATGCCGGTCAGCAGGCGATAGGTCGGCTGCAGCGACTGCACATTAAATTCGCAGGAAGCATTTTCCACGCCATCGGTCGTCAACGCAAAGGTTTTCAGCTCCGCATAGTGGGTCGTGGCCGCGACGCACGCGCCCATCTGCCGCGCGTAGCCGATCACCGCAACCGCCAGCGCCGCGCCTTCCACCGGATCGGTGCCCGCGCCCAGCTCATCAAACAGCACCAGATCGCCCATCGCACAGCAATCCATAATGGACACAATGGTCTTCATATGCGCAGAAAACGTGGACAGCGACTGCTCAATGCTCTGCTCATCGCCAATATCCGCATAAACATGCTCGAACAAACCGATTTCCGACTGCTCATTTGCCGGAATATGCAGACCGGAGGCCGCCATCAGGCTCAAAAGGCCAAGCGTCTTCAGCGATACCGTTTTGCCGCCCGTATTGGGGCCGGTGATAACCAGCGTATCGTATTCCGCCCCGATTGCAATATCAATCGGCACCGCTTTATCCTTATCCAGCAGCGGGTGGCGCGCGCGGATCAGGCGGCAGCGCGAACCGCTCTCCAGCAGCACCGGCGCGGCTGCGTTCATCTCAAACGAAAGCTTGGCGCGCGCAAAAATAAAGTCCAGCGTGGTCAGCGCGTCCACATCCTGCTCAATTGCGCCCTTATACATGGAAACCTCAGCCGAAAGTTCGGACAGAATCCGCTCAATTTCCGCCTGTTCCCTGCCCTCCAGCACTTTGATCTGGTTATTAATCTCCACAACCTGCTGCGGCTCAACAAACACCGTTGCACCCGTAGAGGAAGTGTCATGCACCAGGCCCGGAATATCGCCGCGGTGCTCGGCTTTTACCGGCACAACGAAACGTCCGTTTCGCTGGGTGATAATCGTTTCCTGCAAATACTTGGCCCGCTCGCCCGAAATCATACGACTGAGCGTCTCACGCACTTTGCCCGAAATACGGCGCAGTTCGCGGCGAATAGACAGCAGCTCGGGTGACGCGCCGTCCGCGATCTCTTCCTCTGATACAATCGCCGTCGTAATTGATTCCTCCAGCGTCCGGTTGCCGGAAAGCAGACCAAAAATCGGCGTAAGCGTCGTCTTTTCCTCGTGTTCCGCGTCATACAGCAGCGCGCGGCGCGCAGTTTGGAGAACGCTCGCCACCGCGAGCAGCTCCCTCGGGTTCAGCATGCCCCCTCTGTCTGCGCGCGACAAAATCGCGCCCACCGCACGGATGCCGCCAAAAGACGGACTTCCCTGCCGCACCATCAGGTCCTTGGCATCACTCGTCTGGCGCATCCAGAGCGCCGCCTGCTCCCTGTCCTCCAGCGGACGCAGCGCGCGGCATTTCTCCTTCGCGCCGTCTGAAGCGGCCTGCGCCGCAAGGCGGTCGAGAATTTCATAATATTCCAGTGTCTTTAAGGATTTTTCCCCTAATCTGTTCATCGTTCACTCCTGAGGTACTCGAAATTAATATCCGTCTGCGGCCAGGCACAAAAGCGCCGCCGCAGGCAGCCGTCTCAGCTCATCAAATGCGCTGGGTGATTCACTTCTGTTTCCGTACAGGCGGCTCGGGCTGGGCCGGCAGTGCAACTGAGCGATAAAACCGCAGCGTATCAAACCCCCGTCCAAGGTGATATTGCACATATCGCTCTGCCATATCGCAAAACTGGCCGTGCGATGGACCGCCCAGAGAAAAGGCATATGCACGGTCCGGTTCGGCCGTCAGCACATGAACCAGCGCGCGCAGCGCGCCCGCATGCAGCGGCGCATAGCCGCCGACGCGCTGCGCGCAGTCCGCATCCGCCGCCTGCCCGGCAGCAACCGAAAAACACACAGGCGGGTCGCTGATGGTCCGTCCGCACACGCCGCAGCACGTCAAATCAGGCGCATAGCCGTTTTCCGCCATCACACGCCACTCAAACGCCGCCTCGACCAGCGCAGGGTCTCTTTTTTTCCCCTCCAGCGCATACAGAGCATACAGCAGCAGCCGGCAAAGAGCAGGCGCCTCTTCATCCGGCGCCGTCAGGGCCGCGGTCAGTTCGGACAGATAACAGGCCAGCGCATACCGCTCAATATCATCCGCCAGCGCAAAAAAGGAATGGACCAGGTCCGCTTCACGCAACGTATATTTTCCGCCGCGCTCCATCAGAATAAACTCCGAAAAGCAAAACTGCCGCGCCGCAGGCAGCTGTTTCTTGCCGCCGCGGCGCGCACCTTTGCACAAAATTTCAATTTTCCGTCCATCCTCGGTCAGCGCGGTCAGATATTGGTCATAGTCGCCGAAATCCACCTCACGCAGGCCAAGCGCGCGCAGTTTGACCTCTGCCACGGCTTATGAATCCTCATAGCCAAAGTTGCGCATCTGGTACTGGTTGTTGCGCCAGCCTTCCTTCACCTTTACCCACAATTCAAGGAATACTTTCGTGTCCAGCATGCGCTCCATATCCGCGCGGGCCTGCTTGCCGATCTCTTTGAGCATGGCTCCCTGTTTGCCAATGATAATTCCCTTGTGGCTGGCTTTTTCACAGTAAATATTGGCGCTGATTTCAATCAGGCCGTCCTCGCGCTCATTCCAGCGCTCAATACCCACCGCCGTGCCGTGCGGCACTTCCCGTTCCAGCAGGCGCAGCATTTTTTCACGGATAATTTCCGCCGCAAGCTGACGCTCCGGCTGGTCGGAAACCATATCCTCCGGAAAAAGCTGCGGACCTTCAATGGCAAACCGGTCGATCTCATCCAGCAGTTCGTCCAATCCCTCGCCCTTACGGGCGGAAATCGGGATAATCGCTTCAAATGTATGCGCCTGCGCATACAGCGCAATCACAGCAAGCAGTTCTTCTTTGGGCAGCGTGTCAATCTTATTGATAGCCAGAATGGACGGCATATGGTGCTGCTCGATCTGCGCAATCAGGCTCTCTTCCGCCGGACCGATATGCGCCACCGGCTCCACCACAAGCACCGCCACGTCCACCTCAGAAACCGTATCGGTCACGATTTTGCACATGTAATCGCCCAGCCGGCTCCGCGGTTTGTGCAGACCGGGCGTATCCAGCAGCACATACTGCGTCTCTCCGCGGCTCAAAACGCCCGTAATACGGGTGCGCGTCGTCTGCGGTTTGTTGGACACGATGGCAACCTTCTGCCCCACCAGCTTGTTGGTAAGCGTCGATTTGCCGACGTTCGGACGGCCGACCACCGAGACGACCGCAGTTTTTGTAATCTTGCTCATTGTATTCTCCCATATCGAAAAATAAAACACCACGCGGCGGGAACGGATACCGCCAGCGCCGCCAGCACCCACAGGTGCGCTGCCATGCAGTGCAGCGCCTGCCACAATATGCCCCCGCCGATAAAAATGCACACGCCCACTGCAACACACGCCGCCGCGCACACAAAAACAGCCGCCGCCGCAATATCCTTGGCATCGCGCACCAGCATGTCATAGCCGCTGGCCTGTTTGTCGCACAGACGCTCAATCGCCGTATTGAGCAGTTCAGCGCTCATCGTCAGTCCAAAACACAGGCAGAGGGCCGCAATCTGGCCCGCATCCGCCTGCCCCAGCAGCGCAAATATTGTAACATAGAACGCCGCCGTCAGGTGTACGCGAAAATTCCGCTCACCATGAATGCACAGCTTCAGGCCCCGCAGGGCGAAAGAAAAGCTGTCTCTCAGTTTTCTGATTTCTTTTTTCATGCGTCTCTTGTCAGGCCCAGGAAGGAAAGATTGTCTTCCTCTTTGCCGCGCATCAGTTTTGTATCTTCTTCATTCCGTTCATGGTCATACCCCAACAGATGGAGCACCGAATGCGTTGTCAGATAGCCGCATTCACGCGCCGGCGAATGTCCGAACTGCTCCGCCTGCTCACAGGCGCGGGTATAGCACAAAATCATATCGCCCAGCATCACGCAGCCCGTGCCCGGGTCTGCCTCCAGCTCCTCCTGCGGCACGCCGTTATAAAATTCATACATCGGGAAGGACAGCACGTCGGTCACCGCGTCCTTGTCCCTGTATTCCGCATTCATTTGCCGGATGGTATCCGCATCAACCACGGTCACGTCAATTTCCGCATCAAAGTCCACCTGCTCGCTCGCCAGCACACGGCCGGCGCAGGTCTCAACCAGCTCGCGCACGGCCTGTTCATCCGCTACTTCGGTTTCAAACCCAATGTTGATTTGATGCTTCATCGCTGCTTGTCCCCTTTTCTCCGCAGCGCCGGATGCTTGTTTTCCGGCGGCTTGCTTTTTCCTTTTTTGCCCTCATACTCCGCATATGCCTTGACAATGCGCTGCACCAGCTCATGCCGCACCACGTCTTTCTCGGTCAAAAAGCATTCTGCAATATCCTCTACGCCGTCCAGCACACGCAGCGCTTCCTTCAGGCCGGACTGCTTGCCGTCCGGCAGGTCGATCTGCGTCACGTCTCCCGTAATCACTGCCTGCGAGCCAAATCCCAGGCGGGTGAGAAACATTTTCATCTGCTCAGGGCTCGTATTCTGCGCCTCGTCCAGAATGATAAAGCTGTCATCCAGCGTGCGGCCGCGCATATAGGCCAGCGGCGCCACTTCAATGGAACCGCGCTCCTGGTATTTGGCAAAATTCTCCGCACCCAGCATGTCAAACAGGCCGTCATACAGCGGGCGCAGATAGGGGTCCACCTTGCTCTGCAGGTCGCCCGGCAGAAAACCGAGTTTTTCGCCCGCCTCAACCGCAGGTCTGGTCAGGATAATGCGCGAAACTTTTTTATCCCGAAACGCCGCCACAGCGGCAGCCACAGCCAGATAGGTCTTACCCGTACCGGCAGGACCGACGCCGATGACGATCGTATTGTTGCGGATGGCCTCCATATATTTTTTCTGGCCAAGCGTCTTTGCCTTAACCGGTTTGCCCTTGGCCGTGATGCACAGCACATCGCGGCTCATGGTCTGCACCTCGGTCTCCCGTCCGTCCCGCGCCAGCCCGATGACATACTGCACTGTCTGTATGCTGATCGCCTCGCCGCGTTTTGCCATGCCGGTCAGCGCGCTGATGGTCCGCGCGGCAAGCTCTGCGGCGGCCTCTTCTCCTGTAATTTTCAGTTCACTGCCGCGGCTGACGATTGACACGTCCAGCTCGCGCTCAATCAGCTTGATATTCTCATCAAACGCGCCGAACACCGTCATCATCAGTTCAATCTGCTCCACCTGAATCGTCTTTTCTATTTTCCTGCACCTTGCTTTCGTTTTTTATGTTTTATTCCGCCGCACCGGCTTGATTTTTTTCAAAAAGGCAATGCTCAGCGCCAGCCAAATCAGGCTGATGAGCAGCAGCACAGCGCCGGTCTGCAAAGCGTCTTCTGATTCCAAAAAGAACCGCAGGCCGCACATTGGCACAGCAAACGGCAGCATCCATTGCAGCGGCCGCCAAATCTGCCAATCGCATATCTGCGCCAGCACAATGCATGCCGACGGGATCAGCGTAAGTACGCTGCATACAGCGGACAGCCGCATCACGGTTCTGCTTTTCCTGCACCCAAACAGCACCATGCACCAAAGGCCGATGTAAGCCAGGCTGGCATACAGGCCGCGCGGCTCCGCCGGCGTGCCGAACAGGGCCTCCTCAACATTGAGCACAGAAGCAATGACCGCCGCAGCGGGCAGCAGCAAAACAGCAACCAGCCGTTTCCACGTCCACTCCATTTTCAGTCCTCCTCTTCGCCGTTCTTTTCCGGCGGAGCCTCGGGTATCGTACTGTCATCCAGCGCCTGCACGCCAATCTGTTCCATCGCATCAGCGGACAGCTCCAGCACGGCCGCACCGTTCTGCTCGGTCACGCGTTCCCTGTGCGCGGTGATTGTACCGTCCATCCCTTCTGCGATCTGCCCGAGCGCGCGGGCGATCATATCGACGCGGACCTCGTCCGCAGTTTGTGTGCGCGGTGTGCGTTCATAAAACATATAGCGCTGCACAATCAGAGAGATGGGAAACACCACGCTCTCCGACAGCCAGAGCTCCTTTGTTTCTACTATTTTATCACAGGTGCCTGCTGAAATTCCACTCCCAATATATAAATTTAACCGTTTATTTCCGAAAACCAGCGCATACTGGCAGCGCACTTTTCCGGTATAGGTCTTTTTTTCATCGGTCAGCGCCCGTATGGCGGCCTTCTGGTGCGATGTATAGGCCTCTATCTCGCCCCGCGCATGCACCAGGCGGTATTCCCCGCCTTCCATCGTCGGCGGCACAAGGCCGCTGATCAGCGTGTCCCCCGCCGCTACTGCATCGCCTGCCTGCACTGCCGGCTGCCCTTCCTGCGCGCGCACGGTGCGAACAACGCCGTCACGCGCTGCAACCACACGGGTCACCGCCTGCTGATCGAGCAGTTCTTCGTGCGGCGTCGCCGCGCGGGCTTCAACGGTCAGCCGGTTACCTTCGATATTAAGCGCAATAAACCGAATCTCCGGATACCGCCGCAGCATGCTCCACCGAATCTGCGTTACGTCAATCGCGCTGCGCCGCACACCGATATGAACGCCCAGTTCATCGAGCTGCTGCATGATCTCTGCCTGCGGCAGCGCCGCATCAATATGCTGCTCAATCGCCCAGATATGCGTACACAGCACCCAGCAAAGCAGCACGGCCGCCAGCAGGCCGCCCCACAGCGCATATCGGGTCCGCAAACGCGACGCTACAAACGGCGCACCGCGCCGCCGGACGATATGTACTCTGCATCCGGTACGCCCCATTTTCCCGCGCAGAATCCGAAAGTCCGCAACCGACAAGGTTGCATACAGCTCATTCCACGCGGTGCGCTTCATCTGGCGCAGCGTTATCGTGTTCTGTGCGCACACATTCAAAAAGCGCGGCAGGCTTGCGCCTGTGACCCGCACACGAACCTGCCCGCGCGCCAGCAGCAGAAACCGTCCTATCATCCCGTCCCCTCCCTTTTCAGCCCGAGGTATATTCAACCGAGACAATCGTGCCCGTCACAGCCAATTCGTCCAGTGAAAGCGCCGTCAGCGCCAACCCGTCGCCTGTGATGCGCACCTCGCATCCATTGCATTTGACGCGCAGCACACTATCGTCATATTCCTGTATGCCGCGATGGTTTTCCACCACAACCCTGCTGTTTCCGATAATTTCCACCCGCGGCCGGCCGCTGTGCAGATCATCCAGCAGCGACGATGCAAACCCCTCCATATGGTCCCTCCTCTGTTCGGCCCATTGTATGCGCCGGCGGCATCAAACTTGCCTGCCGCACATAGGATTGCCAAACGAGGTGATCCGATGAAGGCGTTTTTATCGCTTGCGCTGTTTTTGGCATTTCTGCTCTGTCCGGCTGCCTGCGCCGATGGGGTGCGCAGCGGTCTTTCGCTCGCAGCGCACCAGGCGCTTCCTGCGCTTTTCCCCTTTTTTGCAGCCAGCGCACTGTTTGTCCGAACCGGTCTTTCCCATCTGCTCGCACGGTTTGCCGCGCGCCCGCTCGCATGGCTGTACGGTCTTCCGCCCGCGGCCGCGCCCATCCTCATCCTTGGGCTGACCGGCGGTTATCCGGTCGGCGCCGCGACTGCCGCTGCGGCGCTGGAACAGCAGCTCCTTACGCCCGAACAGGCTGCACGGGCAAACGCTTTCTGCAACTGCGCAAGCCCCGGATTTTGCATCGGACTGGTCGGCCTTGGCGTTTTCGGCAGCGCGCGCACAGGTGCGGTGCTGTACGGCGTCCATGCGCTTTCCGCGCTGCTGACCGGCCTGCTTGTTGCGCGCGCCGCGCCCTGCCGCGCGCAGCCGTACCGTCCGCCGGAAGCCGGCGGCGAAGACTTTGCCTCCGCCTTTTGCGGCGCAGTCCGGCAGGCGGCTTCCACCGCGCTCACTGTAACCGCTTTTTTAACGATGTTTTCCGTTTTGCTTGCACTGCTGCAGCCTGTTCTGTCCCTGTGTCCCTATGGCGCCATGCTGACCGGTTTGGTGGAGCTCACCTGCGGACTGCAAACGCTGTCCAGTCTGCCGCTGACCGCCGGCGCCAGGCTGACGCTCGCTTCCTTTCTGCTGGGGTTTGGCGGGCTGGCCGTACAGTTTCAGGTGCGCGCCATCGCCGCTCCCTGCGCTTTGCCGATGCGCGGCTTTGTTTCTGCCAAGCTGCTTCACGGCGCGCTGGCGGCGGCCATCACTGCGGCGCTCTTCCGTATCTCTCCCCGTGCGCTGGCCGTTTCCGTGCCCTGCATCGCGTCCGGCACGCCCATATCCGGCTGGGCTGGCATTGTTTTTCTGATTCTTTTATCCGGTTTCCAATTCGGTCTGGAAAAAAGACGAAAAATGCGGTATAATGGTCACGACAATATTCGATTGGAGTGAACTTACGCATGAAGCTGAAAAAGCTGCTGCGCAAAAATATCGAACCGCGCTGCGCCTACTGCGCGCTTGGAACCCCCCTAGCAGACGGAGAACGCTTTACCTGCCGCCGCCGCGGCGTGGTGGACGGTGCGGACCACTGCCGCGCATTCCAGTACGACCCGCTTCGCCGTACTCCGCCCAAACCGGCTGTCCTCCGCGGTCACTTTACCGACGCTGACTTTTCTCTGGAGGACCCGAAATGAAAATGAGGCTGTTTTTCCGGCAGCTTGCGTCGCTTGCTTTGTGCGGCGCGCTGTTGTTCCCCGTCCTGCCCTGCGCATCTGCCGCGCCCGAGGAGGACCAGTCCGAAGGCGGTGCTTCTTCCGAGCCGGCAGGCAGCAGCGCCGGTGTGCTGACCTATCCGGAGCTCAACGCAAAGGCGGCCTTGCTCATCAGTCCCGACTCCGGCATGGTGCTGTATGAGAAAAATGCCGATGAACGCCGTTTCCCCGCTTCCACCACCAAAATCATGACCGCGCTTCTGACGCTGGAAAACGTGGACGATCTGAATACCGTCGTCACCGCCGAGGCCGTTGACTTTGAAAACGTAACGGCGGACAGTTCAACCGCCAACATCAAAGAGGGCGAACAGGTGCGGGTCATCGACCTGCTGTATGCGCTGATGCTGCCTTCGGCCAACGAAGCGGCCTATATGCTTGCGCGGCATGTCGGCGGTACATCGGAAAATTTTGTGGAACTGATGAATACGCGCGCAGCCGAGCTCGGCTGCACCGGCACGCATTTTTCCAACCCCTGCGGCCTGCATGCGGACGACCACTATACCACCGCCCGCGACCTTTATCTGATGACGGCCGAAGCCATGAAGGACGAAACCTTCCTCAATATTATCGACACGGTGCAGTACCGCATGCCTGCTACCAATATGCACGAAGAGCGCATCATCTTCACCACCAACATGCTGATTTTCAGCTCGTTCCAGCCATATGCCTACTCCTACTGCAAGGGCGTCAAGACCGGCCACACGTCGGAAGCGGGCAACTGCTTCGTAGGCTATGCGGAACGCGGAGAGGCCAGCCTGTACTCGGTCGTGCTCGGCTGCGACGACGCGCCAAGCGACGGTTACAACGTCGCCGCGAGTTTTACGGATACCAAAAAGCTGTGCGAATGGGGATTTGACAATTTTTCCTCCAAAACACTGGCGAAAAAGGGCGACACGGCCTGCCAGATCGACGTCCGCCTGTCCACCGATGCCGACAAGCTTGTACTGACGGCGCAAAATGACGTCATCTCGCTGCTGCCCAACGATTTGGAAATGGATGACCTTGAAATAAATATCACTGCGCCGGAAAGCGTAGACGCGCCCGTCCATGCAGGCGATCCCATCGGCAGCATGAGTTTTTCCTATGGCGGCATAGAATATGGCACCGTGCAGCTTGTCGCGCTGAACGATGTGGAAATGAGCCGCGTACTCTACTATGCGGACAAGCTCGAAAATTTCTTTAAGGGCTCCGTATTCAAAATCATTCTTGTCGTTATCGCAATTTTTATCGTACTGTATATTCTGTCCAACCTGTTTTTCGGCGGTCTGCGCCGCCGGAGACGCCGGCAGAATCTCCGTTCTCGCTATGATAACGCCAACTACCAACGCCGCCGCCGGCGATAAGCGCAGCTATCCCACCGCACAAAAAAGCCTCCGTATGGTTTTGCACCATACGGAGGCTTTTCGTTTTCCAAAATGTTATTCTTTTTCCGCAAGCAGCTCACGAACTGCCGCAATCCACTCGCGTGCAGCCGTTTCCTTGTCCGGACGCGGCAATATCTCTGCGCTGAGCACACCATGATAACCGCAATCATGCAGCTTGCGCAAAACGCCTGCCATATCCGTATGCCCGCCCCCCGGATACATGCGGTTAGAGTCGGAAAAATGCACATACTGAATCTCAGGCGCGCACAGTGCGATGGACTCCAGCATATCCGCTTCCTCAATATTCATATGGAACGTATCAATCAGCATTCCTGTATTTGTCAATCCATTTTCACGAATAAAGCTCGTGATTTCCTGCATACCGCAGAGGAAATTGTTTTCATAGCGATTGATCGGCTCAAAAACCAGCTCCACGCCCGCCTTCTGCGCTTCCTTATCCAGATAGCGCATGGATTCCGCCAGACGTGCCAATGCGTCCGGCAGCTCATCCGGCGCGGCAATATTGCCCCGCATGCAGCCGATAATCACCATCGCATGCAGTCTGCCGGCCAGCGCGATAAAGGTCTCCAGACGCTGCACCGCAGCACGGCGGCGGGTCTCATCCGGATCGGTAATCGACAGACCGTCGTTTACATACGCACGGCCCGTGCCAAAGGCCGTCAGCCGGATATGATTGGCTGCCAGCGCCTGTTCAATCGCAGGCACGTCAATCTCCGCAGGATCTGCAATGTGCAGTTCTACGCCGTCATAGCCCAGCATGCGCGCCTGTTCAATTCCCTTAACAAAATCGCCTTCATAAACAAACGGAGCGCTGCCGATTATTTTATCGACCATTGTCATAGATGTGATAAATTGCATGTTCATACACCTCGTTACCGTTTTAGTACAGCAGTGAAAGCTCTCCCTTTCAAGGAGAGCTTTCACTTTTCAAGAAATGAATAGAAAAGAAGAAAAGAGAAAAAGAGTCAGTCAATAAAGAAACCGCGTCTGGGCAGCTCATGTACGCTCTTCCAGCCTTCGCTGAGCGGCTCGCGCAGGCAGGGCTCGATTTCTTC
>NZ_JBMNUP010000005.1:0-36859 GCF_050946325.1 Agathobaculum sp.
ATAGTCTGTGAAAACATGAGATATTTTACCACTGCGCGCTATGAATGTAAAAGGCTATGCCTTATCTGTAATCAAACTGCAACAAAACTGTAATATTTCGGCGTGGTGTGTCACGTTTGTTACACTTTCCCATGGACTATTGTGAGAATCCGGATGGAACGCTATAATTTAGGTATGGAATAGAATACGGAACCTGAGGATGGGAAAGTGTTATGATAAAAAAACTGATTTCCGCCCTGCTGGTGGCGTTCACCGTCACAGTGGGCGCGTCTGCGGCGCAGACGATTTTTCCGGTCTCACGCACGGATATGGACGGCGTGACCCGATCGGGCTATATGGATGAAAACGGACAGACGGTGCTGCCCTTTGCCTATGCGCGCGCAGGAGAGTTTGCGTCCTGCGGGTTGGCAGCCGTAGAGGATGAAAAATGGCAGACCGCCGTCATCGACCGCACGGGCGAGATTGTGGTGCCCTATGCCGATTCCCCGATATCGGTGGATTTTTCCGATGACATGGTGGCGTACCGCTATGCGGGATGCAGCGTGTATTACACGGTGGAGGGGCGGAAGGTCGGCGCCTATCCGGGCGCGGAAGGCTTTTTCAGCGACGGGCTGCTGCTGTGCAAAAATACGGAGACCGGCCTGTATTTTTATGTGAACGAGGAAGGGGACCCTGCGTTTTCGGGCGAATTCAAAGAAGCCGGCGCGTTTGCCGAGGGCCGCGCGCTGGTGCGCACAACCGACGGCGTTTACATCGCAATTGATACGAAGGGACAGACGCTGTATACGCTGGAAAGCAGCGTCACACCGGCGTATATGACGATTTTTGGAGAGGATACGGTCGTCCTGTCCAACGGCACCAACCAGGCGCTCTATTCGCTGGCCCGCGGCGCATACCTGACCGAATTCCTGTATAACGCCATCTCGGAATTTGAGGACGGCGTGGCGATGGTGCGTCAGATCAACCGCTGGGGGCTGATGGATACCTCGGGCAAGCTGCTGATTGAGCCGTCCTACTACTATCTGTCCTACATGGGGGAGGGGCTGTATGCCGCCCGCGGGGAGGACGGTTCCTGCGCCGCAGTGGATGCAAGCGGCAACATCGCTTACCGGACGACTACCTATGTCGGCGGTTTTAACGAGCTGCGCTACGGCCTGTCCTGGCACGGCCTGTCGGACGGCAGCCTGATTTTCTTCCGCAAAAACGGCGGATATTTTGCCAACCTGAAGAATGCCGAAAACCCGACGCTGCTGAGCGAAAACGTGGTGCGCGTCCGGCAGGACGGCACAACCAAGTATGTCAACCTTTCCGCGGATAAAACGCTGTTTGCCCAGCCGGTTTCCTTTGACCTGGGCGGGGGCATTACGGCCAATACCGTTCACTATGAAAAATTTATCGGCTATCAGGCCGATGGAAGCGAGCATGGCTGGGATGTACATTTTCCGGAAATCAGCGGCCTGCCGGACGCGGGCGCGCAGAAAAGCATCAACGCGGCGATTCGCGATTTCTTCCTGAAAGGGCCTTCGGTTACCGCCGAGTATGAGGCGCTGGAGGGCGGCTACGGCGTATCGGTGGAGGGTTCGGTGCTGGTGGTGTGGGCAAACTGCGTCAGCGGCAAGGGCACAGGTTCTTCTGTGTGGAACAACAACCTGGCGTTTGATCTGTACACCGGCCACCAGTATCAAATCGGTGACTTGCTGAAAAACGGCTATATCGAGCAGGTGAAGGCGCTGCTGCCCGAGGACCATGCGATTTACCTGTACAGTTTTCCGCGGATGAGCGCGGAGGGCATTACCTATTATTATAATGAGTATGAAAGCGAGACGCGCCGCGCGTATACAGAAAGTTTTCTGATCCCGTTTGCGGAGCTGAAGGACGTGCTGGATCCGGAAAGCGCCTGCTATCAGGCGCTGCATACCCCGTATTCCCGCACAGCCAGCCTGACCGGCTTTTCCGATGTGCCCAACTCCCATTGGGCGGTGGAATATATCCGCGCGGTGGAAGAGCGCGGTTTGATGCACGGGGCGCACGGTGCATTCCGGCCGGGCGACCGGATCACCGGAGCCGAAGTCAGCGCGACGGTTGCGCGCAGCCAGAAACTGGTGAAGCCCGCAGCGCTGATGCAGGGGATTCGGGCGGACGCATGGTATGCGGAAGAAGTCAGCGCAGCGCATGCAGCGGGCCTGCTGGACGGTCTGAAAGCGTTCCAGCCCGATGCGCCGATGACGCGCGCGGACGCCATGCAGGTGTTTGCCAATCTGCTGTTGTCGCGCGGCAAGACGCTGCCGGATGAAAAAACGGTGGAAACGACGCTTTCTGCCTTTGCCGATGGGGCGCAGGTGCCGGCAGAGCGGCGCGCAGCGGCTGCCCTGTGCATACGGGAAGGCATGATTCAGGGCTCGGGCGGCAAGCTCAATGCGCAGGGATATTTCACCCGCGCAGAGTTTGCCAAGCTGCTCAGTATGATTTAAACGCTGCAAAGGGCGCGCGAAAGCGTGCCCTTTCTTTGATGATAAGCGAACAAAAAAGCCGCTTTCCGGAAGGAAAGCGGCTTTTGGTTTATCGGTTGCGGTTCCACACGGCGGGGGTGAAGAGCAGCAGCATGGGAAACAGTTCCAGACGGCCGGCCAGCATGTCGAACATCAGCACGATTTTGCTGAGCGGCGGGAAGAAACTGAAGTTGCAGGTCGGGCCGACGAGCGAAAGGCCCGGGCCGACGTTGTTGAGCGTTGCGGCAACCGCGGTGAAATTGGTCACCAGGTCCTGACTGGTCAGGGACAGCAGCAGCACGGACGCGATGAACACCATGCAGTAAGCAATCAAGAATACATTGACCGAACGCATGACTTCATGCTGCACACGCCGGCCGTCCATCTGGTTGACGCGGACCGAGCGCGGATGAATGAGAAATTGCAGTTCTTTTTTGACGCTTTTGGCCATCAGCAGGATACGGGAGCATTTCATGCCGCCGCCCGTTGAACCGGCGCATGCGCCGATGAACATGAGCAGCACCAGAATTGATTTGCTCAGCGCAGGCCACTGGTCAAAGTCCGCAGTGGCAAAGCCCGTGGTTGTGATGATGGAGCCAACTTGGAAGAACGCATGGTGCAGGCCTTCAAAGAAACTGCCGAACAAATGCCGGATATTGAAAGCAATAACCAGCGCGGAGGCAAGGATAACGCCCAGGTAGACGCGCACTTCTTCAATCTGGAAGGCGGATTTGAAGCGCCGCGTCAGCAGCATAAAATATACGCTGAAATTCACGCCGAACAGAATCATGAATACCGTGATAACGCCCTGCAAATAATAACTGTTGTAATGGGCGATGGAATCGTTCCAGATGCCGAAGCCGCCCGTGCCGGCGGTGGCCAGCGCGGTGTTCAGCGCATCAAAGAAGGGCATGCCGCCCAGCAGCAGCAGGATAGTTTGCAGCACCGTCAGTCCAAAGTAGATGCCGTACAGAATGAGCGCCGTATCTTTCAGGTGGGGAGATAGCTTGCTGACCGAGGGGCCGGGGCTTTCCGCGCGCATCAGATAGATGGTGTTGCCGCCGGCAAGCGGCAGAATGGCCAGCATAAATACCAGCACGCCCATGCCGCCTACCCAGTGGGTCAGGCTGCGCCAGAGCAGCGAGGCATGCGAAAGGGCTTCCACATCGGTCAGAATGGTGGCGCCCGTTGTGGTAAAGCCGGAGATGGTTTCAAACATCGCGTCAACAGGCGAAGCGATTTCCCCGCTGAACAGGAAGGGCAGGCAGCCGGTCAGCGCCAGCACAATCCAGCAGCATGCAACGGTAACAAACCCTTCCCGCGCATAAAAGCGGGTGTTTTCCGGCTTGCGGTGGCAGAACAGCCAGCACAGGACGCCGCACAGCAGCGATACGCTGAGATATGCCAGCACAACGGATTCGCCGTAAATGACCGCGGTCAGCGCGGGCAGCAGCAGGAAAACGGCTTCTATGCCGAGCATCCACCCGATCAGACAGCGCACCATTGCATAATTCATGCTTGTGCCCCCGTTTCCGCATCCTGGAAGATATCCTGCAGGTCATTCATGCCCTGGCGGGTGGAAACAACAACAACGGTATCGCCCTCTTCCAGCATATCCTGACCGCGGGGGATGATACGCTGCCCCCTGCGGTTGATGCAGCAGAGCAGCACATCCGGACGGATGGGCATATCCTGTAACGGCACGCCGGTCAGGTCGTGTGCGGCCACGCGGAATTCGAGCGCTTCTGCGCCGCGGAGCTGGTGCAGCGTTTCCACATTGGAGCCCATGGAATTCTGCATCGCGCGGGTGTATTGGCTGATGAGCTCCGCAGTGAGCTGCTTGGGCCGGATGACCGTGCCGAGGGGCAGGCTTTCAATAACTTCCTCAAAATTGGCGCGGTTAATCTTGGTGAACAGCTTGGCCTTGGAGTGCAGGCCGGCATGCAGCGAAAGCAGGATGTTTTCTTCATCCATGCCTGTCATGGAGATAAACGCCTCATAGGTGGAAATGCCCTCTTCGTCCAGCAGGTTGCGGTCGGTGCCGTCGCCGTGGATGATGGTAGCCTCGGGCAGCAGCTCGGAAAGCAGCTCGCAGCGCTCCAGATTGTTTTCGATGATTTTGACCGAAATACCGCTGTCCAGCAGCAGCCGCGCCAGGAAGAACGAGATCTTGCCGCCGCCGATCAGCAGGGCAGAGCGGATATGGTCGTTCGGCACGCCGATGCGCTCGAAAAAGGTGGTTTGTTCAGAAGGCGGCAGAATGACCGCGATATCGTCTCCGGCCTGCAGCACAAAATCGCCCTTGCAGATATGGGTTTTGCCGTTCCGGTGTACCATGCAGATGAGCACATGCGTGTTCAGGCGGGAATTTACCTCGCACACGGCCATGCCGTGCAGGCGGGAGTCTTCCGGAAGGTGAATTTCAAGCAGCTCAATCCGCCCCTTGGCAAAGGTGCTGACACCGATGGCCGAAGGAAAGCGAATCAGACGCGAAACCGCCCGCGCGGTCGAAAGTTCGGGATTGATGACCATGGACAGACCAAGCTCTTCCCGAATAAAGCCGACTTCGGCCGCATACTCGGGATTGCGCACGCGCGCAATGGTATGGCAGCCTGATGCCTTGCGGGCAATCAGGCAGGAGAGCAGATTGATTTCGTCGTGCGCGGTCACAGCAATCAGCAGATCGGCCTGCGTGATGCCGGCTTCCTGCAAAACCGTGTAGTTGGTGCCGCTGCCGGTTACAGAATCGACGTCATACAGGTTGGTGAGTTCTTCCAGCCGCCTCTCGGACAGGTCAACCAGCGTCAGCTCGTGTCCTTCGGCGGAAAGCTGCTCGCACAGGGCGGAACCGACCTTGCCGCAGCCAACAATAATGATGCGCATAGCGCGCCTCCGATCTTCTCTTTATCTAAAATCTGAATCTGATAACTAATGCGATTATAGCCGTTTGTGCGAAAAAAAGCAACCATAATATACACTCGTCGCGCTGAAATGGGCGTTTTGTGGAAAATTGCAAAAATAAAGAATGGTTTTCCGGCGTTTTTTAAGGGGAAAGGTATTGCGAAAGCGGAGTGGGTTTGCTACAATACAATAAACCAATAAACATTTTTTGGTTTGTGCAGTGCGGATGCAGTTGCGCCAGTTGGAGGAAGCCAGATTTCAGCAGCGGGTCCTGTGGAGAACGGGCATTTTATCTGCGTGGAAATTTGGTTATTTTTGTTTTTTGGCGTATGCCGCCCGCTTTGCAGCGGTTGTGTTGCCGGCAGAACCGGAAATGCGGTGCAAACCGGCGTATGAGCGTTGATCAGATAAGGGGTTACTGGAAATGAAAATTATTCGAACAAAAGATTATCAGGAGATGAGCTGCAAGGCAGCGGGCATTATCGCGGCGCAGGTGCTGCTCAAGCCGGCCTCCGTGCTGGGCCTGGCCACGGGTTCGTCTCCCATCGGCCTGTATGAACAGCTGGTCAAGTGGTATCAGAACGGCGATATTGATTTCGGCGAATGCACCACATTTAATCTGGATGAGTACCGCGGCCTGCCTGCGGACCATGACCAGAGCTACCACTATTTTATGCATAAGCACTTTTTTGACCATGTCAATATTCCGCAGGAACGGATTCACCTGCCGGACGGTACACAGCAGGACGCGGACCGTGAGTGCGCGCGCTATGATGCGGCGATTCAGGCTGCCGGCGGCATTGATTTGCAGCTGCTCGGCATGGGCCTGAACGGTCATATCGGGTTTAACGAGCCGGCCGGCCATTTCTACAAGGGCACCCACTGCATCAACCTGACCCAGTCCACCATTGAGGCGAATAAGCGCTTTTTTGCCTCGGCGGATGATGTGCCGCGCCAGGCCTATACCATGGGCGTGCAGAACATTATGATGGCCCGCCGCATCGTCGTCGTGGTTTCCGGCGAAAATAAGGCGGATACCGTGCGCGAGGCGTTCTTCGGCCCGATTACGCCGCATGTGCCGGCTTCCATCCTTCAGCTTCATCCCGATGCATTTGTGGTTGCAGATGAGGCGGCGCTGTCCAAATGCGGAAGGCTGCTCAAATAAGAAGGCAATATCATGGAATTTAAAAACCTGAAGGTTTACCAGCCGGACGGCGTTTTTCAAACCGGAGAACTGATCATAGCGGGCGACCGGATTGTATCTGCCGCCCCCTCGGCGGACGCCTGCGATATGGGCGGCTTGTACGCGGTGCCCGGCCTGGTGGATTTGCATCTGCACGGCTGCGCAGGCTATGATTTCTGCGATGGTACGCATGAGGCAATATCGGCCATTGCGCGCTATCAGGCGGAAAACGGTGTGGCGGCCATCTGTCCGGCCACAATGGCGTATCCGGAGCAAAAGCTGTCCGCTGTGATGGAGGCCGCTGCAAGCTATGTGCCCGAACGCAGGGATGCGGCGCTTGCCGGCATCCATCTGGAAGGGCCGTTTGTCTCTGCCGCCAAAAAGGGCGCGCAGAACGGCGCATATATCTGCCGGCCGGATGCAGAGCTGCTCCGCCGCCTGCAGCAAAAGGCAAACGGGCTGATTAAGCTGTGCGGCGTTGCGCCCGAGGTGGACGGCGCGCTGGACATGATTGAGCAGCTTGCGGGAGAAGTTCGCATTTCTCTTGGCCATACAGAGGCGGATTATGACACCGCCTGCGAGGCCTTTCGCCGCGGGGCGCGGCAGGTGACCCACCTGTACAACGCCATGCAGCCCTTCGGCCACCGCTCGCCGGGCGTTGTCGGCGCGGCGGCGGACAGCGATGAGGTCAGCGTGGAGCTGATTACAGACGGCGTGCATCTGCATCCTGCGGCGGTGCGCGCGTCGTTCCGGCTGTTTGCAGGGCGCGTGATTCTGGTTTCGGACAGCATGCGCGCGGCCGGCCTGCCGGATGGTGCGTATTCGCTGGGCGATCAGGAGGTTACGGTGCGCGGCGGGCATGCCACGCTGCAGGACGGCACGATTGCCGGTTCGGTCACCAGCCTGCTGGACTGTGTCCGCTGTGCGGTGGGCATGGGCATTCCGCTGGGCGAAGCGATTCGCTCGGCTTCGACCAATCCGGCGCGCGCCATTGGCATTTCGCATGATTACGGCTCGCTTGAGCCGGGCAAACTGGCCAATGTGATTCTGCTGGATGAAGAGCTGGAGGTACACTCCATCATTCTGCGCGGTCAAATCCTTTAATTTTGCCACCCTCCCCCCTGCCGGAGCGTCTCGGGTCTCTGTACCCGGGGCGCTCCGTTTTTATATTTCAGAAGGGGGGATGTTGGCGCATTCTGCCGTCTGAAAAAACAGGCCTGCATGGACGCTGTGCTGCGCATGAAAAAAAGCTCTCCCGACGGAGAGCTTTTTTCATTAGCAATTAAATGGAGATGATGCCCGTAACTTTAAGCAGCTCGCCCGCGAGGATGCACACAATCAGGATGGGCGCAATATAGCGGACCATTACCTCAAACAGGCGCTTGCGGTGGAAGGGGAAGTTGCGCTCCACCTCGTCAGACACCACATGGGTGCCGACAACCCAGCCGACCAGAATACAGGTGAAGAAGGCGACGATGGGCATCAGAATCGAGTTGGAGATAAAGTCGAAGAAATCGAGGAACTGCATGCCAAGCACGGTGATGCCCGCCCAGGGACCATAGCCCAGGCAGGAGGGGATGCCGAGCAGCAGGATAAACGCGGTTACGGCAATGGCCGCCGCCTTCCGCTTCCAGTGCAGCTTGTCGCACACGATGGATACAACCGTCTCCATCAGCGAGATGGAAGAGGTCAGCGCTGCAAGCAGAACCAGCAGGAAAAATACCAGGCCGACAACGTTGCCCATCCACATGCGCTCAAATACCTTGGGCAGCGTGCCGAACATCAGGCCGGGGCCGGCGTTGATGCCGGAGGGGTCGCCGCCGTTGAATGCAACCACAGCGGGGACGATCATCAGGCCGGCGATGAACGCAATGGCCGTATCGAAAATTTCAATCTGGCCAACCGAGCCTTCCAGACTGGACTCCGCCGGCATATAAGAACCGTAAGTGATCATGATGCCCATGGCCAGCGACATGGAATAGAACATCTGACCCATGGCAGCCAGCACGGTTGTGCCGGAGAAGTGGCTGAAATCAGGCACCAGATAGAACTTCAGGCCCTCAATCGCGCCCGGCATGGTCAGCGAGAATACCGCTACAATGATGGACAGAATAACGAGCACTGGCATCATGACCTTGGATACCTTTTCAATGCCCTTTTCTACGCCAAGAAGCACAACCAGCGCCGTGGCCAGCACATAGAGGACGAACCAGAACACCGGCGTTTCAAACAGACCGGTTTCGGCAAAGCTGATGAAGTTGCCGAAGTAGGAATCGGCTGCCAGCGCGCTGCCGCCGCCCGTGATATACTCACACAGGTACTTGGTGACCCAGCCGCCGATGACGCAGTAATACGGCGTAATAATCATCGGAACGAGCGAGGCAAGCCAGCCAAGCGCGGAAAAGCGTTTATCCAGCGCACGGTAAGCGCCGATGCAGGACAGGCCGGTTTTGCGGCCGATGGCAATTTCGGTAATCATGAGTGCAAAGCCAAAAGTAACGGCAAGAATCAGATATACCAGCAAAAAAATACCGCCGCCGTATTTCGCGGCGAGATACGGAAACCGCCAGATGTTGCCCAGTCCCACAGCCGAGCCGGCCGCAGCCAGCACAAAGCCGACGCGGCTGGAAAAACTGCTTCTGTTTTTCTTTTCCATGTTGCTTTTTGAACTCCCTTACTTGCTTTAAATTTCTCTTTTTACGATTCTGCGCGGATGAACTCATCTAAATACTGGTAGGCGCGCAGCAGACCTTCCAGATGATAATTGCCGACAATGTCGGGCTCGTTTTGGCTGGGCGCAGGCAAATCATCCGGCGCGCACAGCCCGAGCACGGAAAGCCGTGCCGCATTTTCGGGCGACAGCCGGCCGCGCTCATCCATGGAGCACAGCGCGAACAGTTCGGCCGCGATGGATTGCGCAAGCTGTTCGCAGCCGCGCAGATAAACTGCCTGGGCGGCATGGTCGGGCGTCCGGAAGATGTTCTGCTTTTCAAAGATGGAAAGCTCTTCGGAAATACGCCTGAGCTGCCGGCGCAGCGGGGCCAGATCGGGATAGCGCCCATACAGCACCCGTTCACTGGTCAGCGAGGGAACGGACTGCAAAAAATGCGTGAACAGCAGGTCGATCTGCGCGCGGTTGTTGTACGGCTTGATGAGCAGATTGACGGCAAGCGCGGTGGCAAGGCCGATGGAAGTATCCAGCAGGCGGTTGACGCCGTAAAGGAACGCTTCCTCCGCCGGGCTGAGACAGACCGACACAAATACCATGCAGGCCAGCGGCACAGCAAATTGCAGCCGCAGACGTACGCACAGCAGAATGAGCACAACCAGGCCCAGACCGATGCCGAAACAACCGAGGCCGCTCCATACCCCAACAAATACTGCGCCGAAACCGGCGCCCAGAAGAATGCCGAAAAACTGTGTCCGGCAGGAGGGGAAGGCGTCGCCCACCGTGCGGCTCATTGCGACAATTGCGCCAATCGCCGCAAAAATGGGCGCAGGCGAGCCGCGCAGGCCGGCAAAAAACAAAGCCAGCGCAACCGCAAGCCCTGTCTTGACCGTGCGCAGACCAATGTGCGGAACAAGCCGTCCCATAGTGTTACGCCCTTCCTTTGAAGATATAACTAACTTATTGTACCACAAAAGCGGGGCAGCAATCAAGAGGTTTACACGGAAAAGACACTCGTGCTATAATTTATATAAAATATACCGCTATATAAAGAAGGCGTTTCAAATGAAAAAATATCGTTTTGGTGTGATTGGCGCGGGCAATATGGGCATGGCCATTGTCCGCGGAGCGGTCGGCGCGGGGCTGTTTGCGCCGGAGCAGGCGCTTCTGTGCAACCGCAGTGCGCAAAAGCGCGCGGCGCATGCGGCGGAAGGCTATGCTGTGACCGATGACAATACGCAGGTGTATACGCAATGCGAAACGGTGCTGCTGGCAGTCAAACCGCAGAATTTTGATGCGGTGCTGCCCGCGCTGGGCCTGTGCGGCGGAGAAAAACCGCTGGTTGTGTCCATTGCGGCCGGTGTGTCGTTTGCAAAGATGGAGGCTGCGTTGGGCGCGGATACGGCCATCATCCGCGTTATGCCCAACACGCCGCTGATGCTGGGCGCAGGCGCGGCGCAGCTGGTGAAGAACGCGGCCGCATCGGCAGAGCAGCTTGCCGCCGTGCGCACCCTGTTTGATACGATGGGCGTTACCGCCGTGTTTGAGGAGGAGCGCATGCTCAACGAAGTGATTCCCTATGCGGGCTCGGCACCGGCGTATCTGTACGCCTTTGCCGATGCGATGGTGCAGAGCGCGGCGCAGCACGGCATTGCGGAGGCGGACGCGCTCTCCATGTTCTGCCAGACGATGATTGGCTCAGCGCAGATGCTGCTGCGGGGCGATAAGACCCCGGCCGAGCTGATAAGCGCGGTATGCTCGCCCGGCGGCACGACGCTGGAGGGCATGAAGGTGCTCGAAGATCGCAAGTTCTATGAAATCGTTGCCGAAATGTGCGATAAATGTATTGCGCGCGCGTATGAGCTGGGCAAATAACCGGTTTGCCGTCATTGACTTGGCTGGTCTGATGTGGTAAAGTATTTGTATAATCACCATCACTTTGAGAGGAAGTGGACGAACGTGAAGAATTCAACAAAAGTGAAAGCGGGTCTGCTGCTGACCAGCCTGGCCTGTGCGGCCGGTGCAACGGCGGCGCTGGTGCTGCTGCAGAAGAAACGGGAAGAGGAAGTTTATCACGAAGCTGAGCTCAAGGCGATGGACGAGTTGGAAGAGATGATGCGCGCCGAATCCGACTGTGCCTCCTGCGCCTGCGCGGAAGAATGCGCGACGGTTGAGCACCCTGTCTATCAGGACGCGGCTGACGAGGACGCGCCGGCAGAACCGGAAAAACCGGCAGAGCCGGAAGACAAGCCGGAGCAGCCGGCAGAAGAAGCGCCTGCGGAGCCGGAAGCAAAGACCGAAGAATAAACAAAGCCATACGGGCGGAGAAGTTTTCTCTCTGCCCGCATTTTTATACCGAAGGGAGACAGAGCCATGATCGAATATGAGGGGCGCGTGTTCCGTCCGCCGTCTGAGGCGTACAGCCTGATTGTGCAGGTGACCATCGGATGCAGCCATAATAAATGTACGTTCTGCGATATGTATAAGGAAAAGCGTTTCCGCGTGCGCAAGCTGGAGGATGTCAAGCGGGATTTTGACGAGGCCCGCCGCATGTACCGCAGGGTTTCGCGCATTTTTCTGGCGGACGGCGATGCGCTGATGTGCCGGCCGGAGCATATGGCGGAAATTCTGCGGTATATCCGGCAGGTCTTTCCGGAATGCGAGCGGGTGACGAGTTATGGTTCGCCTGCGTCCATTCTGTGCAAAAAGCAGGAAGACCTGAACCTGCTGCATGAACTGGGGCTGGAAATGATTTACCTGGGACTGGAGTCGGGTTCGGACGAGGTGCTGCGCCGCGTCAACAAGGGCGAAACGGCGGACGAGATCGTGCGCGCCGGTCTGATGGTCAAGGAAGCCGGCATGAAACTTTCGGTTACCTGCATTGCCGGTCTGGGGTCGCTTGAACTGTCGGAAGAGCACGCGGTCAAAACAGCAGAAGCGCTTTCCCGCATGAAGCCCGAATATATCGGCCTGCTGACCCTGCTGTTTGAACTGCCGACCCCGCTGATGCGGGATTGGCAGGAGGGACGCTTTTATTTGATGAATCCGGTTGAAATTGCGCAGGAAACATTGGTCCTTCTGGAGCATATTGACGCGGAGGGGAGCGTGTTCCGCGCAAACCATGCTTCCAATTATGTCAACCTGGCCGGTACGCTCAATCGGGACCGCGCGGCGATGTGTGCCCGGCTGCGGCAGGCGCTGGAGGGAAAAATAGGGTTCCGCAGTGAGGCATTCAGAGCAAGGTAGCTAAAACATAACAATAAATATTGTTAAAAATGACGATAAATATGGGGATTGTCTGTGCTTTTCGCTGAAATTAAAAAAAGGGGGAGACAAGGCGCATAAAGTGTGATATACTGGTTTCGAATTGAGCGTTAAGAAACCGTTAAGACAGGCTGGAAGCCTTGATGGAGGATTGTTGATGGATTCCGTTTCCCATATCCATGTCGCAAATCTGCTGATGGACTATGTAGAGCAGACGTGCGGCGTTACCTTTGATACGAGCGGTTTTGTGTATGGCAACCTGAAGCCCGACCTGACGGGCACTTACCTGACCAAGCGCCATTATCCCTCGCTGATGATGGACGAGGTGATGGATAAAATCCATGCATTTGTAAGCAAATACACCATCGCGCCGACGAACGGCCGCGATCTTTCGGTGGATTTGGGCGAAATCTGCCACTTTATGACCGATTTCTTCACCTTCCCGCACAATGATGACATCTATGACCGCAATCTGCTGGCGCATTATGTGTATGAAAAGCGCATCGCGCTGATTATCCGCCGCCGCATGACCGAAGCGCGGTTTGAGGAATGGGTCAGCCCCATCATCCCGCCGCTCTCGGTGGACGCGCTGATTTCCCGCATTGGCAAGATGCATGAGGAATACCGTGCTGCCGGCCGTCATCATTGCATCAATGATGATCTGATGTACATTTGCCGCGTGACCACCATGGTTGTGCTGTCGATCATCAGCATTGTGTACGAGCAGGCGGAGGCGCCTGCGGCGGTTATCGCATAATTTTATTTTAGACACTATCGAATCACGCCTTTCGAAAGCTTTAGCGCTGAAACGCCGTCCGGCTGCCGGACGGCGTTTCGCATTGCGGCGGCGCCTTTGCAGGCGTCCTCCGGCTGCGCTTGACAGATGCGGCAAGATGTGCTGTAATGAAGAAAAACAATCAGGAGACGGTATGAAAAACGTAACGATTTATACAGACGGCGCATGCTCGGGCAATCCCGGCCCGGGCGGCTGGGGCGCCATCCTCCAATATGGCAAATATGAAAAGGAATTGTCCGGTTCGGAAAAATCCACCACCAATAATCGGATGGAGCTGCTCGGCGTCATTTCCGCGCTGGAGGCGCTGACCGAGCCGTGCGCGGTTGAGCTGTATTCGGACAGCCGCTATGTGGTGGACGGGATTACAAAAGGGTGGGCCAAAAGCTGGCGCGCCAGAGGATGGGTCAAAAGCGATAAAAAACCGGCCAAAAACCCGGAACTATGGGGCCGGCTGCTCGATTTGCTGGACAGACACAGCGTTCGGTTTCACTGGGTGAAGGGGCATGCGGAAAATCCGTATAACAACCGCTGCGACGAGCTGGCCGTGGCCGAATATCAGAAATATAAGGCGTAAATCTGCGCCGCAGGCAAAAAAGCCGCCCGCAAGCAATGCTTGCGGACGGCTTTTCGGTTTCTGTTCAGCTGAACGGGTCAGCCGCGCTTGCAGGGGTTCTGCGCACGGCTGTAAGTGCGGACCAGATGGCGGACATAGCCGTTCTGGCGGGCGCAGGTCTCGCTCATGCGAACCAGAGAATCAACAAATGCGTTCATGCAGTATCCTTCTTTCTGTCAGGGGTCGTATTGCAGAGAAGCGGGCCGGTCAGCCGCGCTTGGAACCGGTTCGGTGAGAAATCTCGCCGCCGTGTCTGCGGACCAGACTGCGAACGTATCCGTTGTTCTCCATCATCGTTTCGCTCATGGTAATGAGTGCCTTTGCAAATTTGTTCATGATTGCGGCCTTCTTTCTTTTTATGATTTGTCTATATAATACGCTATTTTTTTGTGCAAAACAATATGCCTGCTGTACGAATTATACAAACTGAAATAGAAAGAATTGTGCAATATAAATAAAAAGTTAGCAGTCGGTGTGAATTACGGATACCGGACAGCCGCCGGCAGCCTGCCGGGCGCCGTCCTGCTGCTCGGGCGTATCGGGCTGGTGGTGTACTTCGGCAAGGCCGTCTTCCGCAATACGGAATACATCGGGGCAGGTGCTTTCGCACAGGCCGCAGGAGATACAGCCGTCGCGATCAATGGTAACGTGCATCAGCAAATCCTCCTTTCCGTCTTCAGTATGTGCGGCGCGCGGCGGCGGTATGTATGGAAATGCTGTGCAGTGCAAAAAAACGGACGCAGAAGCGTCCGTTTTGCAGAAATTTTCATTTTTAAATTTCGCCGCACATGATGGCTGCAAGCGCATCCTCGGTTGTGCGGTGGCCGAGCGAGATAGCGCCCAGCGCTTCGGCGCGGCGGCCGACTTCGTATTTATCCAAATCGGTATCGCCCTCCATGCACTGGCTGGTCAGGTAAACCCTGGTGCCGCTCTGAATGAGCTTTTGCACCACCTTTTCCAGCCGCTGCGGAATGCCGCCCGAACCGAATCCCTCGATAATGACGTTGGGATAGCGGTTGAGAAAGTCGAAAATGGACGGGTCCAGATCGGGCACGAGCTTGAGCAGCACGATGCGGGGGTCGATTTTGTCAATAAATTTGGGTTCGCCGCCGAGGAGCGGTACAATTTTCAGCCAGACGCGGCCGTTTTCATCCACTGTGCCGGCAAGCGGCGCGCCGATGGAGCGGAAGGCGTCCGTATCGGTCGTATGTACCTTGCAGACGTGGTTGCCGCGGATGATCTGTCCGTGCAGCACGGCGGCCACGCCGACATAGCCGGCGTCAATCACGCGGAAAGAGTCCAGCAGATTGCGTTCTGCGTCCGAATCGGGCTCGCCCATCGGGTGCATCGAGCCGGTCAGAATGATCGGCTTGGTCGGATTTTTGAGCACATGATACAGGAATGCAGCCGTATAGCTGAGGGTATCCGTGCCGTGCGCGATGACGAAACCGTCATACCGGTCATAGTTCTGCCAGATAATTGTGGCCAGGTTCATGCGGTCCTCGGCGGACATATCGGTGGAGTCGATACTGAAGGGATTTTCGACAACCACCTTGCAGATGCGGCCGAATTCAGGCAGATAATCAAGCAGCTCCTCACCGGTGAGCGAAGGGGCGAGGCCGTGGCCTGTCTGGCGGCTGGCAATGGTGCCGCCGGTGGCGAGCATCAGAACATGTTTCATAAAGGGTTCCTCCTTTGGTATCAGGCGCAGCGCGTGTTACCGGAAGCTGGCCTGCAAAATGGCGATCACGTCTTCGCGCGACAGCGGCGCAGGGTCAAGACGGAACAGGCCGCCCATGGTCTGCGCGGCATTGTCTGCAATCCAGCCGAACTCGTCGGGGGTGAAGCCGTATTCGCTCATGCGCAGCGTGTCCACGCCGCAGGCCTGCATCAGCTGGTCCAGCGCGGCAAGGAAGTCTTCGGGCGCGGCGGCGTCCGTCCGTCTCAGGGCGCGCGCAAGCGCAGTCAGACGGTTGGGAATGACCGGTGCAAAGTGCTGCCAGTAAGCCCGGGCAATCATAATCAGGCCGGCGCCGTGCGGCAGCGCGGGATGCCGTGCGCTCATGGCGTGTTCGATGGCGTGTTCGCCCGTGCAACTGGACAACGTTTCCACAAAGCCGGCCAGGGTGTTGCCCAGCGCGACGTTGGCGCGGGCATCCTTGTCGTCCCCGTTCTGCACGGCGTCCGCAAGCGACTGGCCGATCAGTTCGACGGCACGCAGCGCGAACATGTCGCTCATGGGGCTGGCGGTGCGGGCGATATAGCCTTCGCAGGCGTGGAAGAGCGCGTCAAAGCCCTGATAAGCCGTCGGACGCGGCGGAACGGTCAGCATAAAATCGGGGTCGACGATGGACAATGCCGGAAAACATTTTTCGCCGCCTCCGCCGATTTTTTCCTCTCCGTTGGTGATAACGGTAAAGGGGTCGGCCTCCGTGCCGGTGCCCGCAGTCGTCGGAATGGCAACGATGGGCAGCGCGTCGTTCCGGATGCGCTGGCCGCCGCCCGTGCCGCCGTGGATATAATCCCACCAGTCTCCGTCGTTGGTCGCCATGACGGCAGCCGCCTTGGCGGTATCAATCGACGAGCCGCCGCCGAGTCCGACGACGAAGGCGATGCGTTGTTCGCGGCAGATGGCCGCGCATGCGCGCACGCCTTCGATGGTGGGGTTGGGCTGCACTTTATCATAAACGATGGTCTCGTGTCCGCCCTGCGCCAGCGCAGCGGCAACTTTATCCACATAACCGAATCGGGTGGTCGACGAACCGCCCGTGATAATCAGTCCCCGGCCCTCCGGCAGGCGGGCTTTGGCCAGCCGGTCGACTGCGCCGGAGCCGAAATACAGGCGCGTGGGCATATAAAAGCTGAATGGATTCAAAGCGTTCCCTCCTTAAAAAAGGGGGTCCAAAGACCCCCAAAAAGCACAGAATGATTTCCCGCGTGCGGGATGGGTGCCGAAAAAACACCCAACAACAATATTATAGCAAATTCTGTTTCCGATGAAAAGAGGGAAAACGACGAAAGAGGAAAGAAAAAATTATACAATATAACCATTAAAACAATAAATATTCCGCTTGACATTGTGCAATATGAATGATATTATAATGGCACAGAAAAGGAAAGGGCAAACACCAAAGGGACGCAGGGCAGGGGCCCTGAGAGAGGCGTAAACCCGAATCCATCTGTAAAGACCGGCAGGCGGACAAACTGCCGAGAAAGGGGTGAGTCCAATGGTAACAGAAGAAACGTCCTATTCGTTCGCGGGACTCGCCGCGGCGCTGTAACCGAAACGATCAAGGTGATAGCTATAAGAAAGAGCGAGTTCCAGAAAAACAAAACGAACCGCCTGAAAAGCGCGATCGGCTTCTGAAAGTAGGAACGGCACCTTTGAGGAAGCTATCCTCGTGAAAAAACATCCGTAGAAACATACTGGCAAGTAAAGCGGATCGAGGCAGCAGGAAAGTAAGGTTCAGAACATGGAAGAACCCTGTGGACAATGATGCGTTGGTGAATGAAAAATATATCCGAACGATACCTGCAAATCATGATAGCATGCATCCAAAGACCGATGGGTATACTGATGAGTATGATGCACAAGTCAAAAAATGGAGAGCGGATTGGCTGAGATCATATCAACGCGCTGCAAGAAAATCCATATGATGCAGGAACAGATCGAAATATAACCCGCCGAGTAAAGGACGCATCCTCCCAAAATTGACAATAGAGTTTCTGCATGTAAGAAGAGTTATCAAAAATAACTCTGGTAATGAAAAATTACAATGAACCGCAGCCGCGTGAATCCCGCGAATGATAGGATGGCAGGACGAAAACCAGACACAGCAAAAGCCAGACACAACCATTTCTTCAAAAAATGTTTTACAGCCTTTTGAAAAAATTCGCTTGCAGTGGGAAGCATTCCGCTGGGGGAAAGGCGGATGAATTTCAATAAAGAAAGAGAAGAGTTCCAATGGCAAATGAACAGTAAAAAGCCTCGTCGGTTGGCAAACGGACGAGGCTTTTTTGATGCCGGAAACCCGCCTGTCAGCCACGGTTGGCTGCAATCATGCCGTACAGTACATCAAGCGCTTCGCTCAGCGTGCCGACGGCGTCAATCAGGCCAAGCGAAACGGCCTGGCTGCCCGATATGACAGTGCCGACATCGGCGGTGAGCTGGCCGGTTTCCCGCATCAGCGCCTTGAGCTGGTCTGCGGAAATGTGCGAATGCGCGGTGATGAAATCCACAATGCGCTCCTGGATTTTGGACAGGTATTCAAACGCCTGCGGCACGGCAATAATGGTGCCGTTCATGCGCACGGGATGAATGGTCATGGCGGCGGAAGCCGCAATGAAGCTTTTTTTGGCCGCAACGGCCAGCGGTACGCCGATGGAGTGGCCGCCGCCGAGCACAAGTGATACGGTCGGCTTTTTCATGCCGGCGATCAGCTCGGCAATGGCGAGACCGGCCTCCACATCGCCGCCGACGGTGTTGAGTAAAATCAGCATGCCGTCAATTTCATCGGCCTGTTCCACAGCGGTGATCTGCGGGATCAGGTGTTCATACTTGGTGGTTTTGTTTTGCGCGGGCAGTTCCATATGGCCCTCAATCTGTCCGGCGATGGTGATGCAGTGTACGGTGCCGCGCGCTGTATGCGCAGTGATTGAGCCGGTTTCTGAAATGCTGTTTTCTTCCGGCGCCTTGATGGGCTGGATTTCTTCCATTGTGGAAAAACCTCCTTTTATGCACAAGAGAATACAGAATCAGTGTGCCGCATATGGACAAATTTCATGCACAGGGCACGGAAAAAAACGGAAATATTACAAAGGGTAAACGGCGCGTGACAGTATTGGGGGCATAAAAAGCGGTAAATACCAAAAGTTATCCACTTTGTCCACAGAGTTGTCCCCAGGCAGGGTGTGGAAAGACCTGTGTATAAAGTGGATTTTTGAGGAAAACAGGGGAGAAGGGCCATAAAAAACAGCCCTTGCTGTTTGAGGGGAAGTTTGGTACAATATAAATGAATATATGCGCCTATGCGCTGATGATGGAGTGAAAAAGCATGAGCAATCCAATTGTAACGATTGAAATGGAAAACGGCGGTATCATCCGCGCGGAATTATATCCTGAGGTAGCCCCGAATACGGTGCGCAACTTTATCTCGCTGATTCAGAAAGGCTTTTATGACGGCACGATTTTCCACCGCGTCATTCCGGGCTTCATGATTCAGGGCGGCGATCCGGACGGTACAGGTATGGGCGGCCCCGGTTATGAAATCCGCGGCGAATTTACCGCAAACGGCTTCCAGAATGATTTGAACCATACCCGCGGCGTGCTGTCCATGGCGCGCACGATGGCGCCGGACTCTGCGGGCAGCCAGTTCTTCATCATGACCGAGGATTCCCCGCATCTGGACGGCCAGTACGCCTCCTTCGGCATGGTGACGGAAGGCATGGACGTGGTGGACGCCATTGTCAACACCAAGCGGGACTGGCACGATCGTCCGCGTCAGGAGCAGAAAATGAAAACGGTCACGGTGGACACGCAGGGCGTGACCTACGAGGCGCCGGAGACCCTGTAAAGAAAGAAGGGGACGCGGTATGCACTATACCAACAAGGAAACCTTCGTTCTGTCTTCGGTTGGCTGCATGGATACCGAGCCGGACGGGCTGGAATCCATTCTTGCCGGCAATGAGGAGGGTGCAAAGGGCTGTTGTCTGTCGGTTGATATGACGGCGGACGGCATTGCCGTGCTCTCTTCGGACGGGTACTGCACCGCGGCGGACGGCACCCAGATGAATATAGCCGATTACAGCTATACCGAGCTGCATCAGGCGGCGCCGCAGCTGATACCGGCCGGCCAGGCGATTGATCTGGCCCGTACCTGCCGCGCAAAAATTGCTATTACCGTACATAACCAGACCCTGCTGCCCCAGCTTCGTATGACGCTGCGGCACGCCAATTATCTGGACGAGACGATTTTTGTCGGCCTTGGCCTGGTGGAAGCCGCGCGCATCGCGGTTTCTAATCCGGATTTGCACATTATGGGCGAGCTGCCCGCGCTGCCGGATAATATTGACGCGCTGGTGCGCGCTGCGCAGACGACGGGGCTGTTCGGTCTGCGCGCCGCCGCAGGCGATTTGACGCCCAAGCTGATTTCGGCCTGCCGCCGCGCGGGTCTGTTCACCATGAGCCTGTCGACCAGCAATGAACACACGCTTGCGGAACTGATTCACAGCGGTGTAAACTTTATTGAAACGGCACGGCCGGATATTACGGCCATGCTGCTGCCGTCAGGCGAAGCGGAACCGCACCAGATTCCGCTGATGCGGTATTGAAAAATAAAAAAGAGGGCCGGTTGGCCCTCTTTTTATCTGCCGGAAAGGGAGGTGCGCCGGCGGCCCTGCTGTGTTTTTAATAGGTCAGCAGGAAGAGACCGGCCGCGCAGACTGCAATGCCCAGCAATTGGCGGAGTGTAATCACCTCATGATAGAGCAGCGCGCCGACTGCCAGCAGCGCGCAGGAAAGGGCGATGTTGGCCACCAGCGAGCCGGTGTTCACCCGCCAGCCGGCGCGGTACATATGGATATAGCCGAATTCCAGCCCGACGACCATAATGCCCAATACGGGCGCAGCCCAGTTCAGGCGGCGAAGCTCTTCCGGCAGTGTGCTGTGGGCGCCCTGCCAATACAGCAGCAGGGACAGCGCTGCCGCCGTCAGATAGGTCACGCCGAGTGAGAGAAAGGCATTTGCGCCCGCCGGCGTTGATTTGGTGCAGATATTGTACATGATGTTGGACAGAACGACCAGCGCAATGGGCCAGAACATATTCCACATGCAAGGATTCCCCCTCAGACCAAAATAAAACCGGCAGTAAGTCAGCCTTACTGCCGGTAGGTGCTCACCCGAACATTGCTGTCATCACAGGATAAGGATGCAGCGTTTTTACGCCAAGCAGAAGATTACGGGCGCTGGCCCATGCCGCCCTCCAGCGTCAGGGTCTCGCCGGACATATACTTGAAGTCGGGCGAAGCGAGCGCTACAACGACGCGGCCGATTTCGGTTTCGGCGTCGCCGTAGTGGCCCATCGGCGGCATGTGTACGTTTTTCGCATAAGCGTCCGGATAGGCATCGCGGAACTGCTCAAGCTGAGAGGTCCATGCCAGCGGGCAGACAACGTTGACGTTGATATCGTCCGGACCCCATTCGGTAGCGGCAACGCGGGTCAGGCCGCGGATGCCTTCCTTCGCGGCAGCGTAGGAGCACTGGCCGGCGTTGCCGAACAAACCGGCGCCCGAGGCAAAATTGATAACCGAGCCGCGGCTTTCCTTCAGATAGGGATAGCAGGCCTGCATATAGACGAACGCAGAGTACAGGCCGGAATAAATGGCAAGATCAAAGTTTTCCATCGTATGCTCGGCCAGCGAAACGCCGGAAGCAGAGGCCTGCGCATTGTTGACCAGCACCTGAATACCGCCGAAGGTATCCACTGCCTGCTGCACAACATGCTTTGCGGTGGCAATATTGTCCGCACCTGCGTTGATATCCGCCTGAACAGGCAGCACCCGGATGCCGTATGTGGCTTCCAGCTCCTCCTTGGCGCTTTCCAGTTTTTTGACATTTCGGCCGGTGATAACGAGATTTGCACCTTCTTTTGCGAAAGCGGTCGCGATACCGTAGCCGATGGAACCGCAGCCGCCGTCTTTCAGAACGGCTCGGCCGCCGCCGGTTATGATAACAGTTTTACCTGTGAAAAAACCCATAATTGACACATCCTTTATGATGATTTTGCGTTATGTGTTGGATAACACTATCAGTTTAACAAGGTCACCTGCATTTTTCAAGCGATTTTTGTGATTTTTTCATAAAAAAATTTGCAATTTCTGATGGAAAACGCCATGGGATGGGCTTTTCCTTGCGGCGGACCTGTGCTATAATAAAAAGACCTGTATGCATGGAAAATTTGAATTTGGGAAAGGAGCCGCGTCAGTGGCCGATATTACCGTACAAAATCTGACAAAATATTACGGCGATAAGCTGATTTTGCAGGATATTTCTTTTGATATACAGCCGGGCGAAAAGGTTGCCATTCTGGGCGCGAACGGCGCGGGCAAGACTACGCTCCTGCATATCCTGACCGGCCGCCTGCCCTATGACGGCGGCCATGTTGCAATCGGGCAGGGCCGCACGGCGGGCGTGATCGACCAGATGCCGGATTTTCCGCCGGAATCCACGGTGGAGGACATCCTGCGGCTGGCCTTCCACGAATCCGATGAAATCATTGCCGCCATGGATGAGCTGACCGACGAAATGACCCGCCGGCCGGATGATGATTCGCTGCTCCGGCGCTATGCGCTGCTGGAAACGCGGCTGGATGCGCTGGGCGGCTATAATCGGGATTATGAGATCGACCGCGTGTGCAACGGCTTGGAGATTCCCGCGGAAATGCGCGCACAGCGGTTTGCACTGCTGTCCGGCGGCGAAAAAACGCGCATCAATCTGGCGCGCATCATTTTGGAGCAGACCGATGTGCTGCTGCTGGACGAGCCGACCAACCATCTGGATATGGACGCCGTTGATTGGCTGGGCCGTTATCTGGAAGGCTACCGCGGCACCGTGCTCATCATTTCGCACGACCGCTGGTTTATCGACCAGTGCTGCGACCGCGTGATCGAAATCCACGACTGCACCTGCGATTTTTACAGCGGCAACTATTCCTACTATGCGGTCGAGCGCGAACGCCGCCGCGAGGAGCAGCTAAAGCACCATGAACACGAGCTGGCTGAGAAAAAGCGGCTGGAAGCCGTGGCGCGGATCATGCACGAGCACGGCACCGAGCATTTGGCCAAGCGCGCCGCGTCCATTGAAAAGCGCATCGCGCGCATGACCGTCACCGACCGCCCGAAAAAGGATAAAAAGATGACCGTCACCTTCGGCGACCCGAATTATGAGACCGAGGATGTCCTGAAGGTGCGGGATATTACAAAAAGTTATGACGGACGGGAAATATTACACGATATCAGCTTCCAGATCCGCAACCGCGAGCGCGTCGCCCTGCTGGGTGCAAACGGCGCGGGCAAAACCACGCTGCTCAAGCTCCTGCTGGGAGAGGAGCAGGCGGATACCGGCGTGATTCGCAAGGGCGTTGGGCTGAAGCCGGCTTATCTGCCGCAGCAGGTGTACTTTGCCAATCCGCAGCGCAACCTGATCGACACGCTGATCTACGACAAGAATGTATCCATGCAGGTGGCGCGCAACCGGCTGGGTTCCTTCCAGTTCACGGGGGAACAGCAGATGAAAACCGTTTCCATGCTGTCCGGCGGCGAAAAGAGCCGCCTGCGCCTGTGCGAATTGATGTACGATCCGCTCAACTTGCTCATTCTGGACGAGCCGACCAACCATCTGGACCTGGCCTCCCGCGAATGGATCGAAGAGGCGGTTGAAGCGTTTGACGGCACACTGCTGTTTGTATCGCATGACCGGTATTTTGTCGAGCGGTTCGCCACGCGCGTGCTGTATCTGGAGGATGGACGGCTGATTGATTTCATCGGTTCGTACAGCGCCTTTCTGGACTGGCGCGCCAAGGGCGGCGGCGCGCTGCCCGCAGCCGAGCCGGCGCCCATGCCGAAAAAGCAAAAGCCGGCAGCGCCCACCTTGGACGATGTTCCCCCGCCGCCCGCAAAACTCAAACGCACAGGCGGCACCAAAAACCTGCAAAAGCAGCTGAATACGCTCGAACGCGAGATCGCGCAGCTGGAAACCCAGTCTGCCGAGCTGGAACAGCAGATGATCGAGGCGTCCTCGGATTCTGCCCGCCTGCTGGAGCTGATGGGCGAAAAGGAGACCTGCGATGAGCTGCTTGCTGCCAAAATGGACGAATGGGAGGCCGTTGCGGCCGAACTGGAGGAACTGCAATGAATGAACGAAAGGTATGGATGGGACTGGCTGTACTGTTTGCGCTGGGGGGCGCGGTGCAGCTGCCGTGGGCGCCGTCGCGGTTCGGCGGTGTGTTTTTCCTTGCGCTTGCCGTTGGCTGCGCGGGGGAATGGTATGTGCTCGGCAAGCGCAGGCAATGCCGGATTTGCGCGGTGCTGTCCGTTTTGGGGCGGGTGCTGTTCGGTCTGGTGGTGCTGTCGTTCGCTTATATTCAGATTGGGGTGATTGGGCGCGGTATGCAGCCCAATCCTGATGCGGCAAAGGCGGACTATGTGCTGGTTCTGGGCGCGCGGGTCAATCCGGACGGACAGCCCTCGGCCGCGCTGGCTGCGCGGTGCGATGTGGCGGGCGGTTTTCTGGAAGGACATCCGCAGGCCAAGGCCATCCTGTGCGGCGGACAGGGCAGCAACGAACCGTGCAGCGAAGCCGAAGCGATGTTTAACTATATGACCGGCGCGGGCATTGCGCCCGACCGGCTGATTTTAGAGGATCAGTCCTCCAATACGATTGAAAATATTGCCAATGCCCGCGCCATCATGGAGCAGGGCGCGCGCACGGCGGTCATCACCAATGATTATCATCTGGCGCGGGCCTGCCGCCTGATGGAGCAGGCGGGGCTGGACCCATACGGCATTCCCGCGCCGACGCCCTACCCGGGGCAATGGGTGAGCGTGCGCTGCCGGGAATACTGCTCGATTTTGGGCCTGATGCTGACCGGACGGTGGTAAAAACACGCGACTGACCATCCGCTCTGTGCCAAACCACCCACCAAAGGAAAGAAATGCTTATGTTTGAAAAACTGAAATCGCTCGCCGCGCGGCTGGACGAGCTGGAGATGCGTTTGTCCGAACCCGGGCTGTATGACGATCCGGACCGCGCCGCAAAGCTGCTCAAAGAGCGCAACGAACTCGAGCCGATCGTCGCGGCCTTCCGCGCCTACCAAGCGGCGCAGCAGGCGCAGGCGGATGCGCTTGAGCTGCTGTCCGATCCGGATATGAAGGAGCTGGCGCAGGAAGAGCTTACACAGGCCAAGGTCGATCTGGCACGGCTGGAGGACGAGCTGAAGATTCTGCTGCTGCCCCGCGACCCCAATGACGATAAGAACATTTTTGTCGAGATCCGCGGCGGCGCGGGCGGCGAGGAATCCGCCCTGTTTGCCGCCGACCTGTACCGGATGTACACCATGTATGCGGATAAGCACGGCTGGCAGACCGAAGTGATGAACAAATCCGAAACCGAGCTGGGCGGGCTGAAGGAAGTGGTGTTCCGCGTGGCCGGGGATAAGGTGTATTCCCG
Organism: Agathobaculum sp.; assembly: GCF_050946325.1. GTDB lineage: Bacteria > Bacillota > Clostridia > Oscillospirales > Butyricicoccaceae > Agathobaculum. The sequence goes on from NZ_JBMNUP010000005.1 coordinate 25,139, forward strand.
CTTAAAGTTTGAGTCGGGCGTACATCGGGTGCAGCGCGTACCTGAAACCGAATCACAGGGGCGTGTGCATACTTCGACCACCACGGTTGCGGTGCTGCCCGAAGCCGAAGAGGTGGATTTTTACCTTGACCCGAACGACCTGCGCATCGACACCTTCCGTTCCTCGGGCGCGGGCGGCCAGCATATCAACAAAACCTCCTCCGCCATCCGCATCACGCACCTGCCCACCGGAACCGTTGTGGAATGTCAGGACGAGCGCAGCCAGCACAAAAACAAGGATAAGGCCATGCGCGTGCTGCGCAGCCGCCTGTATGAGGCGGAGGTTGAAAAACAGCAGGCCGCCATCGCCGCCGACCGCAGAAGCCAGGTCGGCACAGGCGACCGGTCGGAGCGTATCCGTACCTATAACTTTCCGGAAAACCGCGTGTCCGACCACCGCATCAAGCTGACGATCTACAAGCTCGACCAGTTTATGAACGGCGATATGGATGAGATTCTTGACGCGCTGATTGCGGCCGACACGGCGGAAAAACTGCGCCGGCAGGCAGAGGGTTAACCCCAGTCGTCCTGTTCGGCAAGCTGCTGCGCCAGCTCCGCGTCCAGACGGTTCAAGGGACCGTCCTCCACCCGACAGATGACCTTGCTGCGGGTGGTAAACTGTACGCGGACGTAAAACCGGTCGGGCACATGCTCGTAAATACGGCTGGCCCCCATCGTGCCGCCGGCCTTGGTGCCGGCAGAGTTGGCGAGATATCCCACCGTGCCGAGCACGGGCAGGAATGCCCGGATAGCGTCGCTGTCAAACGGATTGGCCGGCTCCTTTCGGCACCGGATGAACTGCCCGATTGCAAACGGCTCCAAACCGTGATAATGCGAAAAACCGGTGATTGTGACAAACCGGCTGAACGCTTCCGTCGTTCCGTATGTAACGGTTTGGGTGATCTGATGGGTGATTTGTACCAACGGGTCGTTCATGGATGTCGCCTCCTTTTCTTTGACAGCTTGATGATATCAAAACGCCTGTCCGATAAAACCCTCTTTTATAGAAGCTATTTAATTTTCCACTGATGGAAGTGTATCATATGAAAACAGTAATGCTATCCCCACAAAATGATAAAAATGCGGTAAATACTGCTGCTTCCCTGATAAAACAGGGTGAAGTGGTGGGTATGCCCACAGAAACTGTATACGGGCTGGCTGCGAATGCCCTGGATGGGGAAGCGGTGGCGAAAATATTCCGTGCAAAGGGGCGCCCGCAGGACAACCCGCTGATCGTTCACATTGCGGATTTTGACCAGATCTACGAGCTGTGCCCCGCCGTTCCGCCGCAGGCCAAAGCGCTGGCGGAGGCATTTTGGCCCGGTCCGCTGACCATGATTGTGCCCAAGGGGGACTGCATCCCGCAGGAGGTGTCGTGCGGTCTGGATACGGTCGGCATCCGTCTGCCTGCGCACCCATTGGCGCGTGATTTGATCCGTGCCGCAGGCGTGCCGCTCGCAGCGCCCTCGGCCAATACGTCGGGACGCCCTTCCACCACCACAGCGGAGCACGTTTTGCGCGATATGGACGGCAAAATCGCCGCGATTCTGGACGGCGGTCCGTGCGGTGTAGGGGTGGAATCCACCGTCATCACGCTTGCACTGGACAAACCGCGCCTGCTGCGGCCGGGCGGCATCACACTCGAGCAGCTTCGTGCCGTGCTGGGCGAGGTCGAAGTGGACCGCGCTCTGTACGAAAAAATCGGGGATGATGTGCGCGTATCTGCCCCCGGCATGAAATACCGGCATTATGCGCCCAAGGCGCCCGTTACGGTTGTGCGCGGTGACCCACAACGCACAGCAGAATACATCCAAAAGCAGGTGGATGGGACCGCAGGCGTGCTTTGTTTTGACGAATACCGATCATATTTCCCCACTTGCGTGGTGGAATGTTTTGGTTCCCAATTTAACCTTGCCGCACAGGCGCGCGAAGTGTTCGACCGCCTGCGGGCGTTTGACGACACGGATGTGACCCAGATCTGGGCGCAGTGCCCCTCGGATGAGGGACTGGGGCTGGCCGTTGCCAATCGCATCAAAAAGGCGGCGGGGTTTTCGGTGGTAGAGGTGTAGGAGGAAATTGCATGGCAGTGCCAAAATACGATCAGATGTATAGGCCCTTTTTGGAATGTTTAAAAGACGGCAAAAACCACCGCATGCCGGAATTGTGTAAAAGTATTGCCAAACAAATGAATTTATCTGCGGCAGACACGCTGGAATGCAGAGGAACAAACCGCTCTCCGCTTCTCCAATATCGAATCAGCTGGACAAAGACCTATCTGACGAAAGCTGGCTTAGTTGAAACTGTGCAGCGCGGTGTTTATCAAATTACCGACGAAGGAAGAAAAGTTTTGGAGGAGTGCCCCGAGCCTTTGGACAATGCTTTTCTGATGCGTTATCCTGATTTTCGCGAATTTGTACGGCCTTCTGCAAAATCGCAGAAGCAGGAGAAACCACAAGATCCAATTGATGACGATATGCAGGATGACACACCGGATTCGGTTGTCGATCGTGCTGTTTCGCAGCTTAATTCTGCTTTGGCAGACGATATTTTATCAGCTATACTATCAAAACCGGCCGGTTTTTTCGAATGGTTAGTAATTCAGCTGCTTGAAAAAATGGGATATGGTACATCAGAACTGGAAAATGATAAGTGCCGTCACAAATCGCGCGACAATGGGATCGATGGCATTATCCGCCAGGATCGTCTGGGTTTTAATAAAATTTATATTCAGGCAAAGCGTTGGGACAATACCCCTGTGGGCAGACCGGAGGTTCAGAAGTTTTATGGGGCTCTGCCTATGGGTATGACGCGCGGTCTGTTTATCACCACTTCCCGATTTTCGGAGGAAGCACAGGAATATGCGCAGCAACGGAATTTGGTATTGATAGATGGGAAAAAACTGGCACAGCTGATGATTGAATTTGATTTGGGCGTATCGGCCCAAAAAACCTATGTACTAAAAACACTGGATACAGACTTTTTTGAGGATAATCTGATTTGATGAATGGTAAAATGAAAATAGTCGGCCTGACCGGCGGCAGCGGCACGGGCAAAGGTACTGTGGCGGCGCGGATGCAGGCGCTCGGCGCGGGCTGGGTGGATGCGGACGCGGTTTACCGCGGCCTGTGCGCGCACGACCGCACGATGCTCGCGGCGCTCGATGCCGCGTTTGGCGGCGTACTGGATGCGTTCGGCAGGCTCGACCGCCCCAAACTGGCGGCGATCGTCTTTTCCGACCCTGCAAAACTGCGCCGGCTCAATGAAATTACCAGGCCGTACATCCGCGCGGCCTCGCTGGCGGCGATTCAGGCGCAGAGCGGCTGCCCAATCGTGCTGTACGACGCGCCGACCCTGTTTGAAGCAGGGGCGGAAGACCTGTGCGAGCGGGTGATCGGCGTGCTGGCCGATTCGGAGATTCGCGTGCAGCGTGTGATGGCGCGGGACGGCATTGATGAAGCGGCGGCGCGCGCCCGCATCGCGGCCCAGCCGGAGGACGGCTTTTACCGCGCCCGCTGCGATTATATTCTGGAAAACAACGGTGATCTTGCCGCATTGCGGCGGGAGACCGATGCTTTATACGATCAACTCATCAAAGGAGTGCAAGAATGATGACTTCGGAACAATTGTTTTATGACAAAAAGCCTGGCTTTGACCGCCTGACCAACGGCGATAAAAAGGCGATTCAAACCTATGCCGAGGGCTATAAGTCCTTTCTGGACGAAGGCAAGACCGAACGCGACGCGGTGCGTGAAATGGTACGCCTGGCTGAGGCCAGGGGTTTTCGCGCGTGGGACGGCGGCGATGCGGTCAAGCCGGGGGATAAGCTCTATCAGGTCAACCGCGGCAAGGGCATCACGCTGGCGGTCATCGGCAAAAAGAGCCTTGCAGAAGGCGTGCGCCTGACGGCTGCCCATCTGGACGCGCCGCGTGTGGATATCCGCACGGTGCCGCTGTATGAGGACAACGGCATGGCGCTGTTTAAAACCCATTACTATGGCGGCATCAAAAAATACCAGTGGACAGCCATTCCGCTGGAGCTGCGCGGCGTGGTATGCGTATGCGATCATGGCAAGGTCAAAACGGTTGATGTGCGCGTGGGCGATAAGCCGGAGGACCCCAAGTTCGTCATCACCGACCTGCTGCCGCACCTTGCTTCCGAGCAGATGACCAAAAAGGCGACCGAGGTCATCAAGGCCGAGGGGATGAATGTGCTGATCGGTTCGGTGCCGAGCGAAACGGTGGACGAAGCGTGCAGCGAAAAAATCAAGCTGGCCATTATGGAGCACCTCAACCGCGCATATGGGATGACTGAGGCGGATTTTCTTTCGGCAGAGCTGTGCTGTGTTCCGGCTTTCAAAGCATGTGATATTGGTTTTGACCGTTCGTTCGTCGGCTCTTACGGGCACGATGACCGCGTATGCTCGTATACTGCGGCAACTGCGCTGCTGGACTTGAAAACCGCGCCGGCACACACCTGCGTGTGTCTGCTGGTGGACAAGGAGGAAATCGGCTCGGAAGGCGTGACCGGCATGCAGTCGCATGCATTTGAGCGCTTTATGGGCAGCCTGTGCCGTGCGCAGAATGTGGTGCTGGAGGAGTGCTTTGCGCATTCGGTATGCCTGTCTGCCGATGTGTGCAACGCATTTGACCCCAATTATCCCGAGGTATCCGAAAAGCGCAACGATGCGCGGGTGAACTGCGGCTTTGCGCTGGTTAAATACACGGGCGCGCGCGGCAAGAGCGGCACGAGCGACGCAACCGCCGAGCTGATGGCGCGCATCCGCTGCATTTTTGATAAGGCGGGCGTGGTCTGGCAGACCGGCCAGCTTGGCCGCGTCGATCAGGGCGGCGGCGGCACGGTGGCGATGTATCTGGCCAACCGCAACATTGATACGGTGGATGCAGGCGTGCCCGTATTGTCCATGCACGCGCCGTTTGAGCAGATTGCCAAGCTCGATTTGTATATGGCGTACCAGGGATTCGGCGCGTTTTATAAGGACTGAAAAAAATCGACGCATTTTTAAAATGCGTCGATTTTTTTGCGAAAGGCTGTAATTGGAATGGAAAACAACGGCCGTATCGGGTATAATGGGGGAAAGATCTGCGCAAGCAAAAAGGAGAATCCATATGAAAAAACGACTGACAGCGCTGCTTCTTGCAATTGCGGCGGCGCTTGCGATGACCGCGCCTGCCTTTGCTGCGGAGCAGAAGGATGCGCTGGAGCTGACCGATATTGCAGAGGAAAAGTGGTATACGCCGGCGGTGCTGTTTGCCGTCAGCTACGGGGTGATGGACCCTGTCAGCGAGCAGGACGGGAAAGGAATCTTTGTCCCTGACGCGCCCATGCTGCGGGAGCAGGTGGCCGACGCGGTATACCGCTTTGCAGCGCTGGCGGACCAGAAGCTGGCGGAAAAACTGAGCAGCACCGAAGCCGATCAATGCGCCGATTTTGACAGCGTATCTTTGGACTGCCGGGCAGCCGTGCGGTTCTGCTATGGCGCGGGCGTGATGACCGGAGATAAGGAGCGCCGCCTGCATCCGCAGAATACCATTTCCCGCCAGGAGTTTGCGGCGGTTTTGCAGCGTTTTGTCAAGCTGTATGAAGAAAAGGGATATATGGAGGATGTGGTTTCGGCCGATACCCTTGCCGTGGGCAGTTTTACCGACCAGACGGAGATTGCCGCATGGGCGCGGCCGGACATTGCATTTTGCCGTGCCAATGGACTGATGCAGGGCAATGCAAACGGCACGTTCAATCCCAAGGGAGAGATCAGCCGCGCAGAGATGGCGCAGGTGCTGTATAATCTGGCGCCGCGGGGCGTATAAAAATTGCGAACAATGGAAAACCGCCGCTTTTCAACCAAAAGCGGCGGTTTTGTCTGCCCTATCTGTTTTTATTGCGGGTCCAGGCAGGAAAGTTCAATTTCTGCAAGGGGGAAACCGTCGTCCAGCACCATGGGCGCGGCCAGGTTATGCTCGGCCAGGGATTCAGGCAGATGCGAGATGATAAAATGTAGCATGCTGCCGCCGCCTGCCCGCGGGGAAAACAACAGCGTGCCGCCGTGCAGCTGCGCGATACACTGCGTCAGCGGCAGGCCGAAGCCAAGCGGCGCGCCGCGGCGGGTAAAGTCCAGGTATTCGCGCAGATCAACGGTGCGCTGCCAGCCGGAGAGCAGGCGGTCAAACAGTTCGGCATTCAGGCCGGCCCCGCGGTCAGCAACCGTGATGGTCAGGTGGGTTTGCTCATCCCGCAGAGAGAGCGTGACATCCCCCTCGGGCGGAGTGGCGCGCACGGCATTGGTCAGCAGATTGTACAGCGCAGTGCCAATCAGCTTGGGGTCGACCAGGGCGGTGCAGCTTTCCGGCAGGTCAAGCGCAATTTCCCAGCCGGAAACCTGGGCGGTCTGCTCTGCCGCTTCACGGCAGAGGGCGGTTATTTCGCACTGGTCAAGCTGGAGCTGCTCGGTCAGCGGCGGATCGTGCAGAAAATCGGAATGCAGCAGCATGCGGTGCAGCCGCAGACATTGCCTGCGCAGATGCTGCGCCAGCACAGGGTCGTCGGTCCTGGTTGCATCCGCCAGCATGGCGCCGAGAATTGGCGCGGTTTTGGCTTGCAGTACGCGCAGGCTGCCGTCGTAGCGGGCACGGCCGGCGCGTACAAAGGCAAGCAGCGCACCGGTTCTGTGGGGAATTAGTTCAAGACGGTATTCCACACCGTCCAGCTCTTCCTGAACGGTGCGGGATACATGCCGCGCGATACAGTCGCGCAGCGCACAGACCGCCGGTTCGCTCAGAAGCTGGTCAATACGCTCAAGCGGGTGCAAACCGGTCAGCTGTGCCGCCGGTTTGTTGCAATTTTCAATATGGAGCGAAGGCCCGACGATGATCAGCGCGGCCTCATGCATTTCGGTGTGCGCAAGCAGCGCGGACAGCGTCCCGCTGTCAAGATCTAAAAAAAAGGAGTCCGTCATCAGTATCCTTATCCTCCGAATCGTTATGATGTTTCTTTCTGTTTTTTGCGTATAAGGCCGGTCAGCGGCTGAAATACTATATTTTGTGGGACGTGTTTATTATACCACCAGACGGTACACCTTTGCAAAGAAAAATATACAAAAACCCATGAGCTAATGACAAAATTTTCACAAATATTACACCTTGCGGTCAATTGCCCCGATAGTGTATAATAAACCCAACGACTAAAATACAGTCAAAATTGAGGAGGATCACTACAAATGGCTATCAAAGTAGGTATCAATGGCTTTGGCCGTATCGGCCGTATGGTTTTCCGCGCTGGTCTGAAGAACCCGAACATTGAGTTCGTTGCGGTAAACGACCCGTTCATGACTCCCGACTATATGGCGTACATGCTCAAGTACGACACCATGCATGGTCGTTATGACGGCACTATCGAGTATGATGACAACTCCATCACTGTGGACGGCCACAAGGTTCTGTTCCATGCTGAGATGGATCCCAAGAACATTCCGTGGGGCAAGGACGGCGTTGATTACGTTGTTGAGTCCACCGGCGTTTTCCTGACCAAGGAAAAGGCACAGGCGCACATTGACGGCGGCGCGAAGAAGGTTATCATGTCCGCTCCGTCCAAGGATGACACCCCGATGTTCGTTATGGGCGTTAACCAGGACACCTACACCAAGGATATGACCTTTGTTTCCAACGCTTCCTGCACCACCAACTGCCTGGCTCCGATTGCCAAGGTTCTGGACGAGGCGTTCGGCATTACCGACGGTCTGATGACCACCGTTCACTCCACCACCGGCACCCAGAAGACCGTTGACGGCCCCTCCAAGAAGGACTGGCGCGGCGGCCGTGCGGCAGCTGGCAACATCATCCCGTCCTCCACTGGCGCTGCCAAGGCGGTTGGCAAGGTTTACCCCAAGCTGAACGGCAAGCTGACCGGCATGTCCATGCGTGTTCCGACCCTGGACGTTTCTGTTGTTGACCTGACCGTTAACCTGGCCAAGCCCGCTTCTTATGATGACATCTGCGCTGCGATGAAGGCTGCTTCTGAGAAGCCGCTGTCTGAGGGCGGTCTTAAGGGCGTTCTGGGTTACACCGACGAGGACGTTGTTTCCTCCGACTTCCTGGGCGACGAGCGCACCTCCATCTTCGACAAGAAGGCTGGTATCGCGCTGACCGACACCTTCGTAAAGGTTGTTTCCTGGTACGACAACGAGTGGGGCTACTCCAACAAGCTGCTGATGCTCATCGAGCACATGGCTGAGGTTGACAACAAGTAATTTACCCTGAAAGCAGGAAAGCGCAATAACGGTGACGGTATTGCGCATAGCGAAAGAATTTGTTACTGCATGGGGCAACTCCTCTTTTCTGAGAGACACTTGGAAAAGAGGAGTTGTTTTTTATGCAGTGCGGGAAAAAAAGACAGCCGAAGGGTGCACAGACGGCGCAACGGAAAATTTATGCTTGCATTCAGCGGCAATTGTATATATAATAGGAAAGGTATAAGTCTGCAAAATGGGCAGACGTTTCTACCAACCACCAAATTGGTTGACTACCGCACAGGGAGTCAACTTTTTTTATTTTGGAGGAAAAGAAATGTACGACGCATTGATAATCGGAGCAGGCCCCGGCGGCATCTTCACGGCCTATGAGCTGCTGGAAAAAAGACCGAACCTGAAAATTGCAGTTTTTGAAATGGGCAATGAGCTGGAAAAACGCCGCTGCCCGATTGACGGAGATAAGATAAAATCCTGCATCCACTGCAAACATTGCTCTATTATGAGCGGTTTTGGCGGCGCCGGCGCTTTTTCGGACGGCAAATATAACATCACGAACGACTTCGGCGGCACTCTGCATGAATACATCGGCAAAAAAACGGCGCTGGAGCTGATGGAATATGTGGATAAAATCAACCTGGCCTTTGGCGGGCAGGGCACCAAACTTTATTCCACATCCGGTTCGCGGCTGAAAAACAGCTGCATGCAGAACGGACTGCATTTGCTGGATGCGTCTGTTCGTCATCTGGGAACGGATATTAACTACATTGTTCTGGAGCATTTATACAATCACCTGAAAGACAAGGTGGAATTTCACTTTAACTGCTTTATTGATAAAGTGGAGAAGCTGGAAAACGGATACAGAATTTATCACAAAGATACCGTTTATGAAGGCCGTGCATGCGTCATTTCGGCAGGAAGAAGCGGCAGCAAATGGATGGAGCAGATCTGCCGCGATTTGCACATCAATACCAATTCCAACCGCGTGGATATTGGGGTGCGCGTTGAACTTCCGGCCGGCATTTTGGCACACCTGACCGACGAGCTGTATGAAAGCAAAATTGTGTACCGCACTTCCAAATATGAAGATCTGGTGCGGACATTCTGCATGAACCCGAAGGGCGAAGTGGTAAATGAGAATACGAACGGCATCGTTACGGTGAACGGGCACAGCTATGAAGACCCTGCCAGGCAGACGAACAACACGAACTTTGCGCTGCTGGTTGCAAAACATTTTTCCGAGCCGTTTAAAGACTCCAACGGTTATGGGGAAAGCATCGCCCGATTGAGCAATATGCTGGGCGGCGGCGTTATTGTGCAGCGCTTTGGCGACCTGATCCGGGGACGCAGAAGCACGGAAGAGAGAATCCGGGAATCCTTCACGGTGCCGACGCTGAACGCTGCGGCCGGAGATTTGAGCCTGGTGCTGCCGAAACGCATACTGGACGGCATTATTGAAATGATCTACGCGCTGGATAAAATAGCGCCGGGCACGGCAAATGACGATACGCTGCTCTATGGCGTGGAAGTGAAATTTTATAACATGGAAGTGGAACTGGACCATAATCTGATGACCTGCCATGAAGGCCTGTATATCATTGGCGACGGAAGCGGCATTACGCACTCGCTGTCGCATGCCTCGGCAAGCGGCGTGTATGTTGCAAGGCAGATTGCAGAAAAAGTATGATGGGATTGCGGTGCAAAGGCTGACCGGTTCACCATGTTTTTGCGGCGCCGACATGAAAAAGCAGCTGACCTGTGCGGGGTCAGCTGCTTTTTTGCATGGTTTCTTCTTGCCGCTGATGGGCTGCGTTGTCCGGCCTCAAAACAGGGGATGCCGCAGTTTGGGGACCTTTCTGTCATGGCGCAACGCCCGGGCGATCTTGGGTATTGACACGGGGAATGGGCATCGCTATACTATTTCTGTCGGCGTAACGTTTTGCGCCGATATGGCATAGGATGAAGGGCAGTTTCAATAAAATTTGCGATGCTTTTGGCAGCAAACACTGAAACTGCCTGCGTAAATATGTTTTAAGAGAGACTCCTTGTGTTTTGCAGGGGGCTTTTCCATCATAAGGGGAAAACGGTATGGAAAAAGAAGAAAAAACGCGCGGCGGTGCCGCACTGACCATGCTGGGCGGCATGCTGTGGGGATTTTCGGGCGCGTGCGGACAGTTTTTGCTGCAGCAGAAGGGACTTGATGCCAACTGGCTGGTTCCGGTGCGTATGCTGTCCGGCGGCGCGGTGCTGCTTTTGCTGTGTCTGCTGCGGGAAGGGCGCGGTGCGGCGCGTATCTGGAAGAAGGACGCGGCCGGTATTCTGGTGTTCGGTCTGCTGGGCATGACCATGTGCCAATATACCTATTACCGCTGCATCGCGGTTTCCAATGCGGGCACAAGCACGGTGCTGCAATATCTGGGGCCGGCGATGATTGTGCTCTATCTGGCGCTGCGGGCGGGCCGTCTGCCGCGTCCGCTGGAATGGGCAAGCGTGGGCCTGGCCATGGCGGGCACCTTTCTTTTGGCAACGCACGGCAACCCGGGCACGATGGTGCTGAGCGGCGCGGCGCTGTTCTGGGGGCTGGGCAGCGCGGTGGCGCAGGCGGTGTATACCATACAGCCCGGCCGCCTGCTGCGTGAATACGGCGCAGCGCAGGTGACGGCGTGGGGCATGCTGGTTGGCGGTGTGATATTGACGATTGTGCTGCAGCCGTATTGCATTCCGGTATCGCTGGATGGCGGCGCGCTGATGGGGCTGACAGCGGTCGTGCTGTTCGGCACGGTAGGTGCGTTTACCATCTTTCTGGAAGGCGTGCGCCGGATTGGACCGAAAAAGGGCAGCCTGTATGCGCTGACCGAACCGGTGTCAGCGGCCTTGTTTTCAGCGCTCTGGCTGGGGGAGCGGTTTGTTCCGATGGACCTGCTGGGTTTTGCCTGTATCCTGTCCACCATTGTGCTGCTGGCGCTGGACAAGGAAAAAGCATAGAAGCGTGCAAACGGCGTCTTCGCGCAGGCAAAGCGGGGACGCCGTTTGCTTTTGCGGATATCCGGTGCTTCAACGGCTTCATCGTACAAAAAGCAGGAGAAAAACGGAAAAAATGTGCCTAAATTGCGCATAACCGTAGGTTGACGCGCGCAGACAGACGGGATAAACTTATAACATGGAGGGGTTTAACCACACAGAATAAAAGAGGAAAGGCGGTGTGTTATGGAACAGAAAAAAGCCGTCCGCGGCGCACTGATGACACTGGTGGGCGGCACCTTGTGGGGATTTTCGGGTACCTGCGGGCAGTATCTTTTGCAGGTAAAAGGGGTTCCGTCGCAATGGCTGGTTGCGGTGCGCCTGCTGACATCCGGCGTGCTGCTGCTGATGCTTTGCCTGCTGCGGCGGGATGAAAATGTATTCCGCATCTGGAAGAAGGACG
>NZ_JBMNUP010000006.1:0-32926 GCF_050946325.1 Agathobaculum sp.
CCGAAATACGGTCCACCTCGACTACCCACAATGGGATATGCCTTTCATGCAGCCGGCCGGCCACATACCGCAGGCCGCACTGCTCATGTACATTGCTTTTCGCATACCAGATGACCGCCTCGTCCACCTTGCCAAGCTGAGCGAGCGCGGCAAAGTGGCGGCCGATCTGCTCCTCCAGCCAATCGCCGTCCAGCTCCGGATCGCCGCGCCACGGCGCAAGGACAGGATACCGTGCATCCCGATCGGTCACATCTGTGATATCCCCCTGCGAATAATCGTCCCCGATGGCCAGAATGTGCGCCGCGTCATCGAGGTCCCGCCGCACATAACGCAGCGCACCTTCGGCGCTGTCTCCAAAACAGATCCAGTACATCGCGTTCACCTCCCTGCGGCGTATTCCTCTGCCACCGGCATGATGGTTTCGAGAAAGCTCTCCTCCCCCATGGTGTTGACCTTCCAGAACACGGCCTGACTGCCGCCCGAGGTAATCGCCGACAGGAACAGGCTGTTTCCATGGCCTGCAAGGGTCAGGTTCATGCTCACGCGGTTGCCGCCCATCCAGCTGAACCGTTCGAACACGCGCACCGCGCAGCGCACGCCGTTGGCGTCCCAGTCGCTCCCGTCTTCGTAAGAGGCGGACATGCTGCCGTTCATCACCGCGTCAAACAGGCGGTCGAGCACAACGTCAAAGTCGCCGGTCAGCTGTCTTTCGTATTTCGCCATGGTTTGTCCCGTCCTTTCGCCTTCGCTTTATCCAAACAGACTGATCTGTGTTGTTTTGGGCATGGTGCCGAGCGCGCCGATCTGGTCGAGCAGCTCGATGACTGATTTGGATGCCTTGGGGCAGCGCACCGCCATCTCTTCAGCGGACAGGAACCTGCCATTTTTGCGCTCCTCCACAATATTCTGCGCCGCCTGCTCGCCGATGCCGGGCATCGAGGTAAACGGCGGGATGAGGCCGTTTTCGGTTACGATAAAATTGGCCGCATCCGATGTATACACATCCATCGGCTCGAAAACAAAACCGCGGCGGTAAAACTCGTGGCAGACCTCCAGCGTGGTCATCATTTCCTTTTCAGCCGCCGTGATGGTCTTTTCGCGGTCCTTCATCTGTAACTCCTTGATTTTTTCAATACAGACCTTGTCGCCCTTTATCATGCAGGAAGCGTCAAATCCCTTGGCGCGCACCGAAAAATACGCCGAATAGAACGCAAGCGGGCGGTGTACCTTGAACCACGCGATGCGGAACGCCATCATAACATAGGCAACCGCGTGCGCCTTGGGAAACATATACTTGATCTTTTTGCAGGAGTCGATATACCATTCCGGTACATTCTGCTCGTTCATCGCGGACTCCATTTCCTCGGTCAGTCCCTTGCCCTTACGAACGGACTCCATCGTTTTGAAGGCCAGCTTGGGCTTGACCCCCTGCAAAATCAGGTAGTTCATAATATCGTCGCGGCAGCAGATGCAGCCAGACAGCGGAATCCCCTTGCGCACCAGCTCGGCCGCGTTGCCCAGCCATACGTCCGTGCCGTGGGACAGGCCGGAGATCGACACCAGCTCGGCAAACGTGGAGGGATGGGTTTCTTTCACCATGCCGCGTACAAACTTGGTGCCGAACTCCGGCACCGCCAGACAGCCCAAGTCGCCGAGGATGGCATCTGTATCCGGATTTTCACCCGTGTATTGCAGCGCCTTGCAGGAGTGGAACAGGCTCATGGTATCCGGATCGTCCAGCGGAATCTCCTGCGCGTTGACGCCGGTCAGGTTTTCGAGGTGCTTGATCATGGTCGGGTCATCGTGCCCCAGCTCGTCGAGCTTCAAAAGGTTCGCATCGATCGAGTGGTACTCGAAATGGGTGGTGATGATATCCGAATCCGGATCGTCCGCCGGGTGCTGCACCGGACAGACATCGTAAATCTCGATCTCCTTGGGCACAACTACCACGCCGCCCGGATGCTGTCCCGAGGTGCGCCGCACGCCGGTGCAGCCCGCCGCCAGCCGGTTTTCCTCCGCGCGCGAGCATTCGATGCCGCGCTCATCCATGTATTTTTTCACATAGCCGTAAGCGGTTTTTTCCGCCACCGTGCCGATCGTACCCGCGCGGAACACATGATCGTGCCCGAATATCTCACCGGTATAATAATGGATGCGGGACTGATATTCGCCTGCAAAATTCAGGTCGATATCGGGCACCTTATCGCCCTCAAAGCCGAGAAATGTCTCAAACGGAATATTGAACCCCTGCTTGGTCAGCGGTTTGCCGCAGTTCGGACAGGTTTTGTCCGGCAGATCCACGCCGCAGGAGTATTCTTCATGCCACTCAATGTATTTATCATCCGGACACAGGTAGTGCGGCGCCAGCGAATTCACCTCGGTGATATCCGACATAAACGCCGCCAGCGACGAACCAACCGAACCACGCGAACCGACCAGATAGCCGTCCTGCAGGCTCTTGGTCACCAGCTTCTGCGCAATAATGTACATCACCGCGTAGCCGTTGCCGATGATGGAGTTCAGCTCGCGGTCGAGCCGCGCCTGCACCATTTCGGGCAGCGGGTCACCATAGATCCGCTTCGCCTTTTCATAACACATATTGCGCAGATCATCCTCGCAGCCGTCAATATGCGGCGGATAGTTCTCCCGCGGCACGGGACGGATCTGCTCGCACAGGTCTGCGATCTGATTGGTGTTCTTAACCACAACTTCATACGCGCGGTCCTCGCCCAAATAGGAAAATTCCCGCAGCATTTCATCGGTCGATTTGAAGTACAGCGGCGCCTGATTATCCGCATCGCCAAAGCCCTGCCCTGCCATCAGGATGCGGCGGAACGCCTCATCCTCGGGTTCCAGGAAATGTACGTCGCCGGTCGCGCAGCAGGGCTTGCCAAGCTCATCCGCCAGACGCAGGATCGCGCGGTTCCAGTCGCGCAGCTGCTCCTCGTCCCGCGCCATGCCCTTGGCAATCATAAACTGGTTATTGCCCGTCGGCTGGATTTCCAGATAATCATAAAACGAAGCCAGACGCTTCAGCTCGTCCCACTCAGCGTTTGCCGTCAGCGCGCGGAACACCTCGCCCGCCTCGCACGCCGAGCCGAAAATCAGCCCCTCGCGGTGGCGGATCAGCTCCGAGCGCGGCATGATCGGCCGCTTGTTGTAATACTCCAGAAAGCTCTTGGAGATCAGCTGGTACAGGTTGCGCAGACCAGTCTGATTTTTCACCAGAATGATAAAATGATAGCGCGGCAGGTTTTTCAGCTTGTTTTTCCGGTCGGTCGTGGCGGCCAGCACGGGATTGATATCCGCCGTAGTCACCGCGTGCATTTCCTCCCGCAGCCGCGCCAGAAGCTTTACGAAAATGCGTCCCAGCACCGCAGCATCCTCACTGGCACGGTGATGCTCAAACGGGCCGACCGCCAGCTCCTTCGCCAGAACATTCAGCTTGAACTTATGCAGGTGCGGCAGCATCAGGCGGGACATTTCCAGCGTATCGATCGCGGTGAACACCCGCTCGATCCCGAGCCGCTTGCATGCCGTGCGCAAAAATCCCATATCGAAGCCTGCATTGTGCGCCACAAGCGGATACTGTCCCTCGCCCGCCCACGCAAGGAACTGCGGTACTGCCTCGGATAGCTCCGGCGCATCCGCAACCGTTTCATCCGAAATGCCGGTCAGCTTGGTGATCTCCTCGGGGATCGGCTTGTGCGGATTGACATATGTTTGGAAGGAGTCCTGAATCACGCCGCCGGTCACGCGGCAGGCAGCGATTTCGGTGATTTCCTCACTTGCGGGGTTGAGACCTGTGGTTTCCAGATCGAACACGATGAACGTGCCGCTAAGCGGCTCGTCCGACGGCCCGCGCACCACCGAAAGGCTGTCCGCATCGTTGACATAGTACGCTTCAATGCCGTAGATGATCTTCATATCCCCGATGATGCTCTTCTGCTTACCCTCCTGCGCGTGCAGCGCTTCCGGGAACGCCTGCGCCACACCGTGATCGGTGATGGCCATGGCGCGGTGACCCCACTGCGCGGCGCGGCAGAGCAGGGCCGCGGTCGATGTCATGCCGTCCATCGCGCTCATATTGGTATGCAGATGCAGCTCCACCCGCTTCATGCCCTCGGTTTTGTCCTGCCGGACAGGCTTTTTCGCCTTGACGATACCGGTCGGCTCAAGCACCATTTCCTTTGCATAGGAATCGTACGTCATGCGCCCCTGCACCGTGCAGTACAGGCCGTTTTTGATGTGCGATGCGGTATCACCCGCCTTATCTGCGGGAACTTGGATACCCGCACCGAATTCGTGCGGTCGGTCATGTCAAACGCGATCTTCACATAGTCCTTGCCGGTCTTTTTGCTGTGAATATCCTTATTCTCGGTAAAAAACACTTCGCCCTGCACCGTAACCATATCATACGCGGCAATCGCCTCGTTGACCGAAACGATGGGGTCCTGCATCAGCTTGCCGAAGATCAGATCGTCCTCGCGCACCTTTTCCGCGCGCGGCCGCTGGTAGCCGCTGTGCTCCTGCCGCGGCGCGGGACGCGGCTTTTTGGGCTTGGGTTCCGCCGGCGCTGCGGCGGCCGCCTCCGCCACTGCCTGCTGCAAAATTTCTTCACGCGCTGTTTCATCGATGGGCGGCGCAGCCTCCTCCGCCGCTGCCCGCACCGCATGTACCGGACAGCGCAGCTCGGTCTCGCGCCGGATCCGCGCTTCCAGATGACGCAGCGCATTGGCAAAGTGCTTTTCGCTCACTTCATCCATCGGAATCTGTAAAGCGCCGTCCGCATATTCCCAGTTGCTGCAATTGAGCAGGCCGCGTGCCGACGGCATCCGGTACGCCATATCGTCATACAGCGAGCGGATATAGGCGCCGGTCAGTCCGTCCGGCATGGCATAGCGCGGCTCAATGCACACCCGTTCCAGCCCGTACTGCTTGGCGATCTGCTTTTCCGCTTTGGCAATCGCCCTGCGGCTGACCACCTCTTCCAGCGCCAGCTCAACCACCATTACGGTGTTATTATCCCCAAATGCGAGAGAACGCACCTCGCCCGCGGCAAGGTGCTGTTCTTCTGATACGCATTTGCAGTTTCCACATATATCAATAAGCTTTCCAGCCAAAGTATTCGCTCCTTAAAAACGCTCGATCTCTTCCATCAGCGCATCTACCAGCTGCTCCTGCGGCACTTTTTTGAGTATCTCGCCCTTGCGGAACACAAGGCCTTCGCCCTCGCCGCCCGCAATGCCGAGATCGGCCTCGCGCGCCTCTCCGGGTCCGTTGACCGCGCAGCCCATCACGGCCACCTTGAGTTTTTTGCCGCGGATGTTCAGACAGCGCTGCTCCACTTCCTTGGCAATGGCGATCAGGTCGATCCGGGTACGCCCGCAGGTCGGGCAGGAGACGACGTTGATTCCATCCTCCGCCCGTCCGACGGCCTTGAGAATCGCCTTGGCGGCATAGATCTCCTTCACCGGATCATCGGTCAGCGACACGCGGATGGTGTCCCCCACGCCCAGCGCCAGCAGGCCGCCGATCCCCGCAGCCGATTTGACCGTGCCCATGTACTCCGTGCCCGCCTCGGTCACGCCGAGATGCAGCGGATAGCCGGTCTTTTCGTTTGCCAGCAGATACGCCTGCATGGTATACGGCACGGAAGAGGACTTCATCGACAGACAGATATCGGTATAGTCAAATTTCTCGAGCAGCGATGCGTGATACAGCGCAGAAGCGACCAATGCCTCCGGTGTCGGCCCGCCGTACTGCGCAAGGATGGATTTTTCCACCGAACCCGAGTTGACCCCGATCCGGATGGGGATGCGCCGCGCCTTCGCCGCCTGCACCACCGCCTGCACCCGATCCTCCCCACCAATATTGCCGGGGTTCAGCCGAATCTTATCCACGCCCGCCTCGATGGATGCCAGTGCGAGCCGGTAATCAAAGTGGATATCTGCCACCACCGGCAGCGGGGAATGCGCGCAGATCTCCCGCAGGGCCTGCGCCGCCTGTTCATCCGGCACGGCGCAGCGCACGATCTCACAGCCGGCCTCCGCCAGCGCACGAATCTGCGCCAGTGTCGCCGCCGCGTCCCGCGTATCCGTATTGGTCATGGACTGAATCGCCACCGGCGCGCCGCCGCCGACCGGCACATCGCGCACCATGATTCTTTTGGTCTGTTTCATATCGCTATCCCCTTGTCATCATACGGAAAATATCCTGTCCCGTCACATATACCATCAGCGCCAGCAGCAGCATCAGACCTGCCGCGTGCACATATCCCTCATACTTGGGCGGCACCGGCTTGCGCCGCACCGCTTCGATCAGCAGAAACACCAGCCGTCCGCCGTCCAGCGCAGGCAGCGGCAGCAGGTTCATCACGCCAAGATTGATGGAAATAAACGCAACCAGCCGGAAGAAATACACCATACTGTATTTCGCAGTGTTGGCCATCACGCCCGCCACGCCAACCGGTCCGGAAAGCTGATCGACGCCGACCTGGCCGCTGAACAGCTGCCCCAAACTGGTCCAAACCAAACGCGCATAATTGACCGAAGCGCGCACCGACATATTCAGCCGCATGCCAAAGCCGCCCTGCTGTTCGGCAAAGGTAAGTCCAATCAGCCGGCGTCCGTCTTCTCCTGGCACCGTGGCTTCCATGCGCACGGCAGGCAGCGTGACCCGTTCGCCATTGCGCCGCACCACAACCTCATAGACAGTATCATTTCCCCGCATCAGCGCAGTGTTAAAATCTTCCCGCTGCAAAATGCGGTATCCGTCCACCTTGAGAATTTCATCCCCTGCCTGCAAGCCGCCTTCCCCCGCTGCGGTGCTGGCAGGGTCCACGCTTTCCAGCGTGGAAATAATATAGCCGCCTTCCGGACCGTTCGGCTGCATGACTGCCAGAACAATCAGAAAACCGACTGCAAAGTTCATCAGCGCGCCCGCTGCAACAATCAGCATGCGGCGCGGCAGGCTTGCTTTGCCGAACGCATGCTCATTTTCGCTCTCGCCGTCCTCGCCCTCCATCACGCAGGCCCCGCCGAAGGGCAGTAGCTTCAGGCAATACAGCGTGCCGTGATATTCCTTTTTCAGCAGCGTCGGCCCCATGCCGATCCAGAATTCGTTGACCTGTACCCCGCCGCGCTTGGCGGTGATGAAATGTCCGAATTCATGCACGATTACCAGCATACCAAAGGCTAAAACGGCTAAAATGATTTGCAGCAAAGCGCCTCTCCTCTCCAACAATCCAACATGTGTTTATGCCCGCACAATTTCGCGCGCGGCGCGGTCTGCCGCCAGCACATCCTCCAGCGACACGGACGCGTGATACGGGATCTCATCCAGCGCCTGCGCCACCCGCTCGGCAATCTCGGTAAAACCAATCCGGCCGTCCAGAAACAACCCGACCGCCGCTTCGTTCGCGCCGTTGAGCACCGCGCCGCGGTCGCCTTTTCTCTTTGCCGCATGGCGGGCAAGGCGCAGGGCGGGAAACGCCTGCTCATCGGGAGCAAAAAACGTCAGCTTCGCCAGTTCGGACAGGTGCATGCGCGGCACCTTGCAGGGCACCCGTGCCGGCCAGGTCAGCGCATACTGGATAGGCAGGCGCATATCCGGCAGACCGAGCTGCGCGATCACCGCACCGTCCGCAAACTCCACTGCGGAGTGCAGGATGCTTTCCCGATGGATGACGATCTCGATATCCTCCGGCTCCATATCATACAGCCACATCGCTTCAATCAGCTCCAGCCCCTTGTTCATCATGGTTGCCGAGTCGATCGTGATTTTGGCGCCCATACTCCAGTTTGGGTGCGCCAACGCCTGCTCGCGCGTCACATCCCGCATTTCCGCCTCGGTTTTGCCGAAAAACGGCCCGCCCGAAGCGGTGAGCAGAATCTTGCTCAGCCGGTTGCCCTGCGCGCCCTGCGCACACTGGAAAATCGCCGAATGCTCGGAATCCACCGGCAAAATTTTCACGCCTTTTTCGCGCGCCGCGCGCATGACCAGCTCACCCGCGCAGACCAGCGTTTCTTTGTTTGCCAGCGCGATATCCTTGCCGGCATCGATCGCGGCAAGGGTCGGCAGCAGGCCGACCATGCCGACCACGGCGGTCACCACGATATCCGCGCCGCTTTCCGCGGCGCAGGCGGTCAGACCGTCCCTCCCTGCCAGCACACGGATATCGGTATCCGCGAGCTTGGTTTTCAGCGTCCGCGCGGCCTGCTCATCAAAGGCGCACACCATTTTCGGATGCAGCGCACGCGCCTGTTCTTCCAATAAGTCTATGCGTTTATTCGTCGTCAATGCGACGACTTCCGCATCGATCGAGGGT
Source organism: Agathobaculum sp. (assembly GCF_050946325.1). Taxonomy (GTDB): domain Bacteria; phylum Bacillota; class Clostridia; order Oscillospirales; family Butyricicoccaceae; genus Agathobaculum. The sequence continues at coordinate 8,330 of NZ_JBMNUP010000006.1, forward strand.
AAAATATCGACAGTCTGCGTACCGATTGACCCGGTCGATCCTAAAATTGCAATTTTTTTCATATCGATACCTCTTGTATCTTCTTCCCCAACCGCCGGTGTGTATAGCGGGATTGGATCCCCCGGATACTTACCAGACAATTCGGAACAGAATCTCGGCAAACGGCGCGACAAACAGTACACTGTCAAACCGGTCGAGCACGCCGCCGTGGCCGGGGAAAATATGTCCGTAATCCTTGATGCCGGTCTGCCGCTTGATGATGGAAAACGACAGGTCGCCAATCTCGCCAATCATCGCGCCCGCGCCGCCAAGCAGCGCCGCCGACCAGAGCGGCATCTCCAAATCCAGAAAAATATTCATCAGCACTGCCGCCAGCAGTACAAGCACCGCACCGCCGGCCACGCCGCCAACCGCGCCTTCGACCGTCTTTTTCGGGCTGACCACAGGCGCCAGCTTGTGTTTGCCGAACAGCATGCCGGCAAACAGCGCGCAGGTATCCGCGCCCCACGCCGCCAGCAGCGGCAGCAGCACAAGGAACTGGCCGATATGCAGTTCGGTATCGCGGATGGGCATAAAGTCCATCTGGAAAATACGCACCAGGCTGAGCATCAGATAAGGCACAATCAGTCCGCCGAAAAAGCCCCAGGCAACCTGCGAAACATCCATGCTGTCATGGAACCGCAGCTCAATTGCAAAGGAGGCAATCAGCAGCGCAAACGCCAGCACCTGCATCACGCTGGTGCTGGCCAGCGGCAATATGGAAAAATGCCCGACCGCCAGCCCAAGCGACACCGCTGCGCACAGAATGAGCAGCAGCCGGTTGCGCACCAGTCTGGTTGCGTACAGGAGCTCCAACGTTGCCAGCATGCACAGCGCAGCCAGCGCAAGCTCCAGCACAAGCGGCGGAAACACATACAGCGCGAGCAGCACAAATACAAAGCCCACCACGCCAAACAGCACCCTTGTTTTCATATCCTTGCACCCCAAATCGTCTGGTTATACGCCGCCGAACCGGCGGTTTCTCTTATTAAATGCGTCAATCGCCGCATCCATGTCCGTCGTCTTGAAATCCGGCCACAAAATATCGGTAAAATAATACTCCGCATAGGCCGACTGCCACAGCAGAAAGTTAGAGGTCCGAATCTCACCCGAGGGACGGATAATCAGGTCAGGGTCGGGCATGTGCGCCGTGTACAGGTGCGCACTGATCGTCTCCTCTGTGATTTGCTCCGGCGCAAGCGCGCCGTTTTTGACCTCTTCCGCAATCGCACGGACGGCATTCCTGATCTCATCCCGCCCGCCGTAATTGATGCACAGGCTGGCGGTCGCCGCCTCCGGTCCGAGCCGGTCGGCAATCTCGTCCACCTCACAGATCTGCGCGCGGATATCCGCCGGCAGCGGCGACAGATCGCCAAGCACCCGCACAGCCACGCCGCGCTCAAACATCGTCTCTGCCGCTTCTTTCAGATAGCTGCGGAACAGATTCATCAGCGCGTCCACTTCCTCCTGCGGACGCTTCCAGTTTTCTGTGGAAAACGCGTACACGGTAAAATACTGTACGCCGATATCCTTGCAGTAGGTCGCAATGGTACGGAAGGTCTCCGCCCCCACCTTATGCCCTGCCTGCCGCGGCAAACCGCGTTTTTTCGCCCAGCGGCCGTTGCCGTCCATGATGACCGCAATATGCCGCGGCACCGGCCGGTCTGCCGCCGGTATATTCTTCTTTCTCCTTGTAAACAGACCCACGCTGCTTCCCCCATGCAAAGGGGCGGCGAACCCGCCGCCCCCGATCCTCTTTTTTCTGACAAAGCCATGCTTTGGCGTTCGCGCTTTGCGCGCATGCAATAAAAAATTGACTGCAAGACAATTTTCATAAAAAGTCAGGACATGCGCCTGACTTTTTTTCGCCTGCCGGATTGCGGTTTCGCACGTCGGAACTGCAATCCGGCCCCGGCTGTGTCCGGACTCCGGCCGGAACAGCCTCTCTCGTTTGAAACCGTGGTTTCAAACGAAGTTTTTTATACTTCCGCCAGTTCCTTCGACTTCTTTGCAACCATGCCGTCAATTTCCTTGACGTACTTGTCGGTCAGCTTCTGTATGTTTTCTTCGCCCTCATGCAGTTCGTCCTCGGTCATCTCGCTCTTCTTCTGCGCTGCCTTGAACTTGTCAATCGCATCGCGGCGGATGTTGCGCAGCGCCACCTTGGATTCCTCGCCCGTTTTCGATACGCCCTTAATCAGTTCCTTGCGGCGCTCTTCGGTCAGCGGCGGGAAATTCAGACGAATCTGTTTGCCGTCGTTCTGCGGATTGATGCCCAGGTCAGAGGTCTGAATCGCCTTTTCAATGGCCTTGAGCACAGAAGCGTCCCATGGCTGAATCGACAGAGTACGCGGTTCAGGCGTTGATACCGCCGCAACCTGATTGATGGGCGTCGGCGTACCGTAATACTCAACGGTGATCTTGTTCAGCACAGCGGCGTTGGCGCGGCCCGCGCGAATAGCGGCCAGGTCCTGTGCAAGCACGTCGAGCGTTTTCTTCATTTTTTCCTCATAGGTATTGAGCTGAGCCTTCATTTTTTGTCCTCCTCTACAAGCGTGCCGATCTGTTCTCCATTGACCGCACGATAAATATTTTCAGGGTCGGAAAGTGCGAATACCAAAATCGGGATGTGGTTATCCATGGAAAGCGAGGTCGCCGTCGTATCCATTACGCCCAGCCCCTGGCTGAGCACATCCATATAAGACAGATGGTCATATTTCTTTGCATCCGGATTCTTGGCGGGGTCAGAATCATACACGCCGTCCACGTTTTTCGCCAGCAGGATAACCTCCGCTCCAATCTCGGCCGCGCGCAGCACCGCCGCCGTATCGGTCGAGAAGAAAGGGTTGCCCGTGCCGCAGCCAAAAATGACAACGCGGCCCTTTTCCAGATGGCGGGTGGCACGCTGCCGGATATACGGTTCGGCAATACGGTTCATTTCAATCGCCGTCTGCACACGCACCGGCACGCCGCGCTGCTCCAGTGCGTCCGCCAGCGCCAGCGCGTTGATCGTAGTGGCCAGCATGCCCATATGATCGGCACGGGTGCGCTCCATCTTGCCGCCGCCGTCCTTGACGCCGCGCCAGAAGTTGCCGCCGCCGACGACAACGCCAATCTCACAGCCCTCCTCGTTGCATCGCTTTATCACATCGCAAACGGGGCCAATTACATCAAAATTCAAACCAAAGTGCTTATCGCCCGCAAGAGCCTCGCCGCTGATTTTAATCAGCACGCGCTTATATCTATGTGCTTCCATGCTCCACGCTCCTCATCATTTCATTTTCTTTTTCTATTCTACCCTATACCGCCCTGTTTTGCAAAGGGTTTCGGGCTGAAATTTAAAGTTTATTCATTCCTTCGGCAACGCAGCTTTTCTGATACGGCGTATTCCAGTCGGCAAGGTGCCGTCTGTGCGGTATGTCCAAAAATTTTTCTGTTTTCTGCGCTTGACATCCCCATCCTTCTGTTGTATTATTGTATCATTCTTTTAATACATTCATGCAAGGAGGAACTCTCTGTGTTACTTACTGTGGAAAATCTGACCAAGGACTATACGACCCGCTTCGGCGGGCGCAAAGTGTCCGCGCTGCGCGGCGTCAGCCTTTGTGTTGCAGAAGGGGAATTTGTCGCCATTATGGGGGAAAGCGGCAGCGGCAAAACCACGCTGCTGACGCTGCTTGCCGCGCTGGAAAAACCAACCGGCGGCCATATCCTGCTGGATGGAGAAGACCTTTCCGCCCTTCCAAACCGCACCCTGTCCGCCTTTCGCCGCGACCGGCTGGGTTTTGTTTTTCAGGACTGCAATTTGCTGGATACGCTGTCGCTGCGGGAAAACATCGTATTTCCGCTGGTGCTGGCCGGAAAAAGCCGCGCGGAAATGGAAAGCCGCCTGCTGCCGCTGTCCGGCCGCCTGGGCATCACACCTCTGCTGGAAAAATTCCCATACGAAGTCTCCGGCGGCGAACGGCAGCGCGCCGCCGCCGCCCGCGCGCTCATCACCGAACCTGCGCTGCTGCTTGCAGACGAACCGACCGGCGCGCTTGATTCCGGCTCCGCCGCCGAACTGCTCGGCATGCTTGACGATTGCAGCCGCGACGGCCAGACCATCGTCATGGTTACGCACAGCCTGGACGCGGCCAGCCACGCCTCCCGCGTACTGTTTTTACGCGACGGTCTGATTGAAGATGAAATCTGCCGCGGCGCGCAGTCCCGCACTACCTTTTATCCTGCGCTGGCCGCCCGGCAAACGCTGCTCCGTCAGAAAGGAGGCGCACATCTTGCGTAACGCTCTGCTCTTTCGTCTTGCGGCGCGCGGCCTGCATGCCAACCGGCGGCTGTATCTGCCGTTCTGGCTGTCTGCCGGTATTATTGCGCTGGTGTATTATATTATCGCAGCCTTTTCTGCCAGCGCAGATTTTGCCGCTTCCATTCCGAACGGCGGCAATATCTGTATGCTGATGGGCGTCGGCTACTATTTGCTGCCCGTTGTCATCGTACCCTTTCTGGTTTATGTGAACAGCTTTCTGCTGAAAGGCCGCAGCCGAGAACTGGCGCTTTACGCCATTCTCGGCCTGCAAAAGCGGCATGTGGCCGCTGTGCTCCTGCTGGAATGCCTCGCCGGCCTGCTTGTCTGCCTGATCTGCGGCATCGGCGCGGGCATGCTGCTCTGCCCGCTCGTATTCCGCAGCCTGCTGGCCGTACTCGGCGCGTCGGGCGGCGTCTGGCACGTTTCCCCGTTTCCCGCGCTTGCAACTGTCAAGCTGTTTTCCTGCTGCTTTGCCCTGCTGCTTGCCATGAATGTCTGGCGCGCGGCGCGCACCTCGCCCGCCTCCCTGCTGCGCGAACAAAAACAGGGCGAAAAGACGATGCGCGCCCGTCTGCCTGCCGCGCTGGCTGGGCTTGTCTGCCTCGGGTGGGCCTACCGGCTGGCGCTGACGACTTCGCTGCAAACGTTCACGCTGAACAGCTTTGCGCTTGCGCTGCTGCTCGTCATTCTCGGCACCTATTTTCTGTTTGCTTCCGGCAGCGTATATGTATTGGAGCGGATGCGCCGCGGGCGGCGGTTTTATGCAGATCCTTCGCGTTTTGTCATCATTTCCGGCCTGCAGCACCGGATGCGCAAAAACGCCGCCGGTCTGACCAACATCTGCCTGTTTGCCTCGGCCACACTGTTCACGCTTTGCTGTTCGGTGTGCGTGCTGCTCGGCCAGGGCGACGCGATTGCACGGCTTGGCCAGGCGCTGACCGAAGGCCAGATTGGTCTGAACACTGCTGATCTGACCTCCCAGGAAGTAGTAATGGAATTTACAGCGCTCGCTTTTCTCGGTCTCTTTTTTGTGCTGGTCTTTCTGGCCTGCACCGCGCTGGTGCTGTACTATAAGCAGTTCGCCGAAGGCCTGGATGACGCACCGCGTTTCCGTATTCTGCGCGCGGTCGGCCTTTCGGACGAGCTGACCGTCCGCACGGCCAGGCGGCAGCTCCGCGTGGTGTTTCTGCTCCCGCTCGGCGCAGCGCTGCTGCATATTGCGGCTGCCTCGCCTATCCTTGCCACCCTGCTCAACATTCTGGCCATTGACGACCCTGTGATCATCTTCGGCGGTATCGGCGCGGCCATGCTGTGCTTTTGCGCGGTGTACGCTGTCTGCTACCGCGCGGCCAGCCGCACCTATTTGAAGATGCTGATATAAAAACATCCCATTTCCCGCGCCAGACTGCCGCGAAGCAGAGAAAACAGATGGTCTTCCCTTATCTTGCTGTGTTATAATTTTTTAATAAGCAAAATTTTTCAGATTATTTCCCAAAACCTGTAACGACGCAGGCCCGAAAAGAACTAATGGGTGAAAGGAAAAGCAAGGGAGGTGAACGCCATGCGCAGCAAAACGGAGGATATTTATGAGCGGCATGCGCAAAACATCTATCGTTTTTTGTTTTCACTGACCGGAGAAGCGGATACTGCGGAGGAACTGACGCAGGAAACCTTTTATCAGGCGCTGAAAAGCATGGATACCTACCGCGGCGAATCCTCTCTTCAGGTCTGGCTGTGTGCCATCGCCAAAAGGCTGTGGTTTAAGGAGCTGGAACGGAGAAAGCGCAGCGTTCCCATCGACGAAGCGACGCTTGCAAACATCGCCGCGCCCGATGATCCGGAGCAAAGCTATGCAGAACGGGAGCGCCGAATCACCCTGTACCGCGCCATACAGCAGCTGGACGCCGACACGCGCGAGGTCATTCATCTGCGTCTGGCTGGAGACTTTTCCTTTCGGGATATCGGAGATATTCTCGGACGGAGCGAAGTATGGGCCCGCGTACGGTTTTATCGCGGGAAAGAAGCGCTGGCAAGAATTATGGGAGGTGAACAGATATGACTGAAGAAAAGTTAAAGTGCTGCGTAGTGAGAGATTTGCTGCCCTCTTACATCGAAGGTTTAACAGAAGCGGAAACCGCATCCATGGTGCAAGAACACCTGGACGGCTGTGCCGATTGCCGCCAGATCGAACAGGATATGCGGCACACTGTTCCTGTCCAAAAATCCCCCAAACGCGAACTGCACTTTCTCAAGCGCATCAAACGGACCCGACTGCTTGCCGCGATTCTGTCGGCCGTTGTGGCGCTCTGGTGCATGTGGTGGCTGTATGACCAGGAGTTTCATTATCCCAACACGGAAGCGGGGCGTCTGGCCGCTGTGGAAGACTATATTCCGCTGCCGGAGGATTCCTCCTTCCCGCACGGCGTGCAGCCCGGAACCCCTTTGCAGGCGGCCGCGTGGGAAACGCGGGACAACCACCTCTTTATCTTCTATTTCGCAGAGCATGAGGAAAATATCCACGGCATTGTGCATCTTGTCCGCGGCATCAACGGAAAATACCGCATTTTGGAAGCGGATGAATCGCCGTCCGATTATAACGGCGGCATATACGGCGACAGCCTGACCCCAAGAGGAATAGACGAACCGCTGTATTATCTTGCAGGCTACAACTGCCGTGATATCCATCATGCCGAGGTCGAATTCATCGGTCTTGATTATGACGGCACCGAACCCTATTATGCGGTAAAATCCTTTTCGCTTTCCGGAGAAAACTTCCTGCACATCATGAATCAAAAAGAGCTGGAGCAGGAACTTGGATTTGTGGAAAAAGAACTGATCGGTCTGCATATAAACCAGGTGAAATTATTTGACAAGGACGGAGAGGAGATCACCGGAGCATACCGCGCGCCGCTCTCGGAGTCCTGGGGCAGCGGAAAGGGAACGGCAGAGACCTTCCTTGTTTATGTATACATCGGCATTGCCGCTCTGCTGGGTCTTGCGTTCATCCGCTATTTCCTGCGCCGCGATTAAAACTTTCACAAAATTGCAAACAATTTCTCCTGTGCTTGAGCAATACAAAAAAGCACGGACAGTTTTCTGTCCGTGCTTTTTCACATCTTTTTATCCCGATCCAGCAGCCAGCGCCGCTCATAGGCGCGCGCGGCGCAGGCCGTGATGCGCCGGTAAACCGGCACATTCTGCAAGCCGCCGGCCACGCCGACAATCGGCAGGCCCTGTATGAATTTCGCCGTCAGGAGCTGCTCTGCAAGGCAGCCGGCCGCAGCGTCCATGCATTCGTCCAGCGAAAGCCCTGCCGCACCGCATGCCGCCGCATCTGCTGCGGCGGCAAACCGTTCGCGCGCCTCCCCTTTGCTGAGCGAAACGGCAATCAGCAGCAGCAGATAGCAGCGTTCCCTGTCGCTGCTGCAATCAAATCCATAGCTCAGCGCAATTCGATACAGCCCGCGCAGCAGCCCGCCAAGAAACAGCGGAATATCCGGCAGGCCGACACCAAACGCACCCAGCGCAGCGCCTTCCGCCAGCGCAATCCCCGTGCCGCCGCGCACCGCTGAACGTGCGCCGCGGCGAAGACGCCGCAGCGACGCGCCCGTTGCCTTCGCGTCTACGGCCGCACTGCACCGCTCGTATTCCGCCCGCAGCTGGTCCGCATCGTACGTTCTGCCGATCACGCCTTCGCCTTTTTCAAACACCAGCCGAAAGCCTTTGCAGAACGCCGTCTCCAGTTTTTCGCGCAGGCCGTCCGGTATTTTCTGCTGCACCGACGCAAACGCCGGCGGTTTCGCCTTTTCATACCGCTCTGCTGCACGTCTGTCCTGACGCTTCAGCCGCTCCAAACGTCTGCGCTCCGCCTTTTCCATGGGAACTCAGCGTCCTTTCAGATGCGCGCCACGCCGGAATCGCGCGCCGCCTGCGCAACCGCGGCCGCAACCGCGTGAATCACCTTTTCGTCAAACGCCATGGGCATGATGTACTCCGGATTCAGTTCCTTGTCCGATACGCAGTCCGCAATGGCGCGGGCGGCGGCAAGCTTCATCTCTTCATTGATATCCCGCGCGCGCACATCAAGCGCACCGCGGAAAATGCCGGGGAACGCCAATACATTGTTGATCTGGTTCGGATAATCCGAGCGGCCGGTGCCGACCACTGCCGCGCCGCCCTTCTTAGCGTCCTCCGGCCAGATTTCCGGCACAGGATTGGCCATGGCGAATACCATCGGATGCTCGGCCATGGTGGCGACCATTTCGGCAGTCAGCACCTGCGGGGCGCTCATGCCGAAGAACACGTCCGCTCCCCGAACCGCGTCAGCCAGCGTGCCGGTCATATGGCTGCGGTTGGTCAGCCGCGCCATTTCCTGCTGAGCGGGATTGAGGCGTTCATCCCCCTCGCACACAATGCCGAAACGCTCTACCATCGTAATATCTTTAACGCCCAGGAACATCAGAAAACGGGTAACTGCAATCGCCGCCGCGCCGCAGCCGTTTACAACCATTTTGATTTCATCCACCTTGCGCCCCGTCAGGCGGCAGGCGTTGAGCAGCGCCGCACCACAGCAAACCGCCGTGCCGTGCTGATCGTCGTGGAATACCGGAATATCGCACACTTCTTTCAGGCGGCGCTCAATCTCAAAACAGCGGGGCGCGGCAATATCCTCCAGGTTGATGCCGCCGAACGAGCCGGAAATCAGCTCAATGGTGCGCACAATTTCGTCCACATCTTTGCTTCTGACGCACAGAGGGAAAGCGTCCACATCGGCAAACGCCTTAAACAGCGCGCACTTGCCCTCCATAACGGGCATACCGGCCTCCGGACCGATATCGCCCAAACCGAGCACGGCCGTGCCGTCCGTAATGACCGCCACCAGATTGTGCCGGCGGGTATAGGTATAGCTCAGGGACGGGTCTTCTTTAATCTTCAGGCACGGCTCGGCAACGCCGGGCGTATAGGCAACCGAAAGCTCCTCTTTGCTGCTTACCGGGCAGCGCGCGACAACCTCGATCTTACCCGCCCATTCCTCATGCGCTTTGAGTGCGCGTTCCTTTAAATCCATATTCGCTCCTCCATCAGAACAGACATATTTCTATGTTAAAGTATACTGCAAAACCGTCTGCTTGCAAAGAGCAAAAGCGCACAAAACGCTCGTTTCCGATGGGTGTTTCACGCACAGCCGGACGCGCCGTCTGCGTTTATCAGTAGCCGTACTTTTTCCGATAGCGCAGCAGCAGTGTCACCGCCATAATCGTACCCAGCAGTTCTGCCGCCGGCGTCGCCAGCCACACGCCGATCACGCCGCCCATCAGCACCGGCAGCAGCTGGATGCAGGCCACCGTAAACAGGAAAGAGCGGGAAAACGCCAGCACAGCGGATACCACGCCATTGGACAGCGCGGTAAACATGCTGCTGGAAAAGGCGTTCAGACCGACAAACAGCAGCGCTATCGAACACAGCCGGTTGCCCGTTACAGCCAGCTCATAAACAGGGGTTCCCTGCCGCGCAAAAATTCCAACCAGCGGCGTAGTTGCCAGAACGGAAAGCAGGGCACACAATGCCGACGTTCCCACAATGAACTTCACGCTGAACGCAATCAGTTTTTTCAGTTTTTCATGGTTTTGCTCCCCATGATAATAGCTGATCATCGGTGCAACGCCGTAAGAATACCCGATAAACAGCGCGCTGACGAACATCAGCACATACATGATGATGGTGATGGCCGCAACGCCGTCCTCTCCTATGTACCGCAGCATGGCAAGATTGAACAGCAGCGTTGTGATGCCGGACACCAGCGAGGTCGCCAGCTCCGATACGCCGTTGGTCGAAGCCTGGAAAAGCACACGGCCGCGCAGCACAGGCTTTTTAAAGTGCAGCAGTTCCTGCTTGCGGCGGAATACCAGGCAGCCTACCACGGCAGTGATTGAATATCCCAGTCCGGTGGCAATAGCTGCACCGCGAATCCCCATATCAAACAGGCCGATGAACACATAATCCAGCACAATATTGGTCACGCCGCCCGCCACCGTACAGATCAGCGACAGTTTGGAACGGTCTGCCGCAATCAGATACAGGGAAAAATTGTACATCAGCAGAATCGGAATGGTAAAAATCAGATAATCGCTGAGATAGGCATGGCAGTAAGCGAACACATTTTCAGACAGACCCATGGCCCGCAGCAGCGGGTCCATCAGCGCGTATCCCAGCGCCATCATCACGGCCCCCACCGCCACGTTGGCTAAAATCAGCAGCGTAAAATCCTGACGGGCTTCCTGCTCTCTTCCCTCACCCATTTTGCGCATCACCACGGCGCTGCCGCCCGTGGCCAGCATGCCGGATACCGCTGTAATCAGCCCGATGGCAGGAGCGGTCAGATTGATCGCGGACAGCGCGTCCGTGCCGATCATATTGGAAACAAACAGTCCGTCCACCATCGTATAAAACGTGTTGAACACGGTCATCACAATGGTTGGAAAGGCAAACCCCAGCACATTTCTGCCTGTCACCGGCTGATGATACGAATCCAGTTTGGTACGCATTTTTTCACTCCTCAATTTCTGTAATCCACGTCCTGTGCTTCGCCCAGCGCAAAATACCGGATATCCGTGCCCTGCTCCGCACTGGGAAGGCGAACAGCAGAGATCCGGCGGTTCTGCGCAGGCGCGAAATAGTAAACGCCGCTCTCCGCACACATCACCGCAGTACACAGGGTCTGTTCATATGCTTCATAGTCGGGGTCGGCCCTGGCAAGCCCCTCCGGAATGTCCACGGGCGCAAAAGCACGGAACATGCGCGTTACGCCGTCCAGTTCATCCGCGCCTTCCACCGCAAACGTTTTGACAAACGCCGTGCGTATAAACCGCGAAGGCGACGAATAATCGCCCGGCAGGCCGAAACCGCCGCCAAGGCGCTCGCCAAATTCCCGAATCTCATAACCGCCAACCACCTGCGCCGCTTTCGGCAGATTGGTAACGCCCACATAATTGCGCAAATTGGTCCGGTGCCAGAGATAATCCGGGCTGTTGGTCAGCACGCCTACCGTGTTCCGGTGCAGGCGAAGTCCGCCTTCGTCCGGCTCGATAATCAGCGCTTCGCCGCTTTTATCGCTCAAAATATAATGGGCGGGCAGCGGACTGCCCAATGGCTGATCGTCTATCAGGGTAATGGCCTGCAGCTGCTCCACAGCTTCTTCCAATCCCGCGCACTGCCCCAGCAGCCACGCCAGCAGGCGGCCCGGATAGACCGCCGTCCGCCCTTCGGTCGGCGCATTTTCATAAGCGGCATACCCGGGATAGTGCAGCAGCGCGCCCATCAGCCCCGCTTCATTCACACCATCCACCAGAATCGGCTCTCCATATCCCAGCACCGCCATACCGGTGTATCCGTATCTGCCCGCTGGGGCCTGTGCTTCCGGATGAAGACAGGGCGCACAGGCCGCTCCCCGCGGCACGCTGATCACACGGTTTGCTTTCAAATCACCAAACTGGTCGTAGGTCCGTCCCAACAGGTGCCGGCCGTCCTTTGTCTGCCAACTGAAGCTGCTGCATCCAAACGTCATATTCGCATCCTCCCTATCAAGTTATTGTTATTTTGGCCTTTCCGTATTGTAAAAATTCCTCTCAGGTAGTATGATAAACTATGTGGTTACCACACAGTCAAGCATATTTTTGTTTTCGGGAGAATATTTTATGCAAAAGCAAAAAGGATGGATGACGACCGGCGCGTTTGCCGCTTTTTGCGGCACCACCAAGGAAACGCTTCGCCATTACAAGGATATCGGCCTGCTCTCTCCTGCATATCAGGGCAATAACGGCTATTTTTACTATGACGTGCAGCAATTCTATGATTACTATGCCATTTCCATTTTCCGTCTCACCGGCACACCGCTTGAAGAGATCCGCCGCTGTCTGCTCAGCCAGGATGCCGGGTCTACGCTGGCGCAGCTGCGCGCGCAGAAACATTCCCTGGAGCAGGAACGGCACCGTCTGGAGCAGATGGAGTTTGTGCTGTCCAGCACCATTCGCAGCTGGGAGTTGGGCGCGTCGTCCGATCTTACCCCCACCGTTGCACACTTTGAGGCCGAGCATCTGCTGGCTCTGCCTGCTGGGGAGCTGGAACGGCAAATTTCGCCCGATGCAGACGAGGATGCAATGCTCATTACCGTGCTGGAGCAATGCACACAATTGTGCCGGCAATACGGACTCCAGTCTGACTATCAATTGGGCGCCATCCATGTGCCGAGCAGCAGGAGCGAAGCGGCGGAAATCAGCCACCTTTACACCCGCATCCGTGAGAAAGCGGACTGCCCTTATTATATGGAAAAGCCCGCCGGAACCTACCTGTATCTTTGCTGCCGCGGACGATGGGATATTTCTGCCGGATACGCGCTGCTGGCCCGTCATATTCAGCAGCAGGGACTGCGCACCGCCGGCAGCCTTTATGCCTGCGATCTTGCAGGTTTTATTCTGAACGGTGCGGAAAAAAACTCCATGTCCATGCTCTCTGTCCAACTGGCATAAAAAAAAGAGGACGCTTCACTGGGAAGCGTCCTCTTTGCTTTTTTGTAAAATACCAATTACTTGCGGGCCATAGCCTTCTTGGCAGCCTCAACAATATCCTTGGTGGTCATATAGTAAGCCTCGCACAGGAAATCCTGCGGGCCAACCTGGCCGTACTCGTTCTGTACGCCGATCATTTCCATCGGAACAGGCTTGTTCTTCGCCAGAACGTTGGCGATTGCAGAGCCCAGACCGGTGGCTACCTGATGGTTTTCAGCCGTAACAATGCAGCCGGTTTCCGCAGCGGAAGCGAGAATCAGTTCCTCGTCCAGCGGCTTCCAGGTGTGCATGTCAATCACCTTAGCGGAAATACCCTCAGCAGCAAGCATCTCCTGTGCCTCCAGCACCTTGTCTACCATAATGCCGGAGCCAATCAGGGTAACGTCCTTGCCTTCCTTCAGCACAACGCCCTTGCCGATTTCAAAAGTGGAGCCGTCGCCATAGATGGTCTTGAAGCCCTTACGGATCAGACGCATGTAGGAAAGCTGATCGCAGTTATGAATCAGTTCCTTGGTCAGCGCATAGGTCTGCACATAGTCGCAGGAATCAATAACAACTGCGTTCGGCACGTTCAGGTACAGGCCGCAATCCTCAAACGGCATGTGGGTAGCGCCGTTGATCTCTGCGGTAACACCGGGGTCAGAGCCGATGATCTTAACATTCAGCTTGGAGTAGCCGGCAGACAGGAATGCCTGGTCAAAGCAGCGGCGGGCGGCAAAGCAGCCGAAAGAGTGTACGAATACCTTCTTGCCGGTGGAGGCAAGGCCGGCAGCAACGCCAACCGCATTTGCTTCCGCAATACCGGCATTGAACACGTTGTTCGGGAATTCCTTCTGCAGCTTGTTGGTGTTGATGCAGCCCATCAGGTCGCAGTCAACATGCATGATGGACGGATCAACCGTCATCTCCTCACGCAGGGCCTGGCAGTATGCGTCGCGGTTCGCGCGGGCATCCTTCTCATGTTTTGCAACTAAAGTAAAGCTCATGTCCATTTCCTCCCTTACTTGGCCTTGATCTCGGCGAGCTGCTTCTCAGCAAACGCAATTGCTTCGACCCACTGCTCTTCCTTCGGCTCAGAGCTGTGCGCGCGAGTCGGCTCAGCAAAGGTGGCGCCCTTGCCCTTGATGGTGTTCAGCACGATGCAGGTCGGCTTGCCCTCGGTCTTATAGGCTTCGCCTACTGCGTCGTAGATTTCCTCTACATCGTTGCCGTCTTTCACATCAATTACGTTCCAGCCAAAAGCGTCAAACTTGGCGCCCAGGCCCTTGCCGTGGCTCATAACAACGTCAGTCGGACCATCCAGCTGATACTCGTTGTTATCCACCAGGCAAATCAGATGGTCAAGCTTGTAGTGCGCGGCAAACTGCGCGGCTTCCCAAACCTGGCCCTCATCTGCTTCACCGTCGCCCACAACAACGAAGACATGGCTGTCGCGGCCATCCAGCTTGTTGCCCAGCGCAGCGCCAACAGCCTCAGAGATGCCCTGGCCCAGCGAACCGGTCGTCAGGTCAACGCCCTTGGTCTTGGTGCGGTCGGTGTGGGAGGGGAAATCGGTACCCGGCTGGTTAAGGGTATACGCTGCTTCCATCGGATAGAAACCCTTCAGACCCAGCGTCGCATAAGCGACCGGGCCTGCGTGACCCTTGGAAAGGATGCACCAGTCGCGGTCTTCCCAGCGCGGATTCTGGGGATCAACCTTCATGTAACCACCGTAAAGAACGGCCATAGCATCCGCCATACCCATCGAACCACCAACGTGGCCGCGGCCCAGCGAATGGATGATCTTCAGCGTTTCAACACGGATTTCCTGCGCAAAAACGCGAAGCTCCTGCATTTTTTCTGCTTTCTGCATTTGCATTACACCTGCCTAATCAAAATAAGTATTTTCTCTTCACAGAACAGCTTGCGCAAAAACCTTGGCGACAAACCGCCTATTTCGTATACAGTGTATCACCAAAAGCTCCAAATTTCAACCAATATTCAAACAAATGTTAACAAAAATTTCTCCAGTTTTTCCTTGAATCTGTCTAAAAATCATGGAAGTATCCCATTCTCTTTTAAAAAACGCTTTTTTGTTCCCTATATCAAAAATTTGTTGCTCTTTTTCATGAAATCTTTTTCCTTTTTATGCCTGTTTCTTTCCATTACTGTAATTTCTGCTGTAGACAAGTTCCCAAAAGTTTGTTAAAATATACAAAGAATATTACCATATTCATCTGGGCTGCATCATGATTAGGGAGCTGAGGAAATGAAGGTTAGCCGTCTCAATTCCATTGAACAATATGTCATCTCACGCGAAACCGTCAGCATTGACGAACTGTGTGAGGTTTTTGGCGTATCCAAAAATACAATCCGCCGTGATTTAAACGAGTTGGAAATGCGCGGACACATCACCAAGGTATACGGAGGCGTAACCGCCGTTGTTCCATCGGGCGCCATACCGACTCCCATCCGCTCCAGCCTTAACCCTGCGGATAAATTGCTGATCGGCCGGCTTGCTGCGGAAGAAGTGGCCGATGGAGACACCATTTTTATTGACTCCGGCACGACTACGCTGTGCCTGCTGCGCTATCTGGTTGCCAAAAAGCGTATTACCATCATCACGCATTCTCTTGGCGCGCTTTCCGAAGCCGCCCGATACGAAAATTTGAATGTCATTTCGCTTGGCGGCATTTACAGTCCCACCACGGATTCCTTTGTCGGATTATCTACGATTGAGGCGCTCTCTGCCATGCGCATCAACAAGGCCTTCATGGGCGCTACCGGCGTATCGCTCACGGCCGGCATGACCAATACCACTTTTCTGGAAGCAGAAATCAAGCGTGCTGTCGTCCAGCGGGCGGATAATATTTTCTGCATGGCAGATTCTTCTAAAATCGGCAAGGAGGCCATCGTCACTTTCTGCCATCTGCGGGAGCTGACCGCCTTTATCACCGACCGCGAGCCGGCCAAGGAATATGTGGAGCTGTGCAAAAAAGAAGGCGTGCGTCTTCGCTACGAATAAACGGATACAGAAAAAGCGGGCTTGCTGAAAGCCCGCTTTTCCATTTGTACTGCGTTTTGCTCACAGCATTTGCAGCAGCTCGATCACCTCGCCCGAAGGGCCGGTAAGGAACCAGTTCTGCAAGCCGCCAAAAGTTTCCGGACGGACGGTTTTCTCCGCGGTGCGGAACGATGTAACGCCGGCCTGCTTCATTTCAGCCACCGCTGCGTCCAGATCATTGACATATATCGCAAAATGCGGAATTGCACCCTCGCCAGACGGAATCACCGCGCCTTCCGGCGGCTCCAGCAGTTCCAGACGGAAGCCGGCTAAATCAACCAGTGCAAGTTTGAGCACTCCGTCCGGTTTTACAATACTGTCCCGCTGATACAGCTTACCGCCGAGCTTTTCGTAAAAAGCCAGACTGTCCTCAATACTGACCGTATGAATCGCTATATGTCCCAGCCCCATATAATATTTCTGCACCATTTTTACCATCCTTTCCGCCTGTTCCTTTTGGCGCTGCCCTCGCAGCTTATTACCTTTATTATTGCATAAAAACAGAGACCGCGCAAGGCGGTCTCTGTCTTTTTGCTTTTACGGCTCATACCAATCCTCACTGCGCCGTTTTGAATCAAACAGATGCGCATATTGTGCCATGCGGTAATCGGACAGCGCCGGTTCTTCTGCCACGGTTGAGGCATCTCGCCAGGTGCCGTCCGCCATATAATACCCATAGCTGTTGATGCGCGGCACTGCCTCGCGCGCCGCCAGCCGCATCTGGTCATATGCCGAAGTGCGGCATCCCAGCGCATCCAGCGCATAAGCAGCCAGATAATTATTGCTGATCTGTACCTGCTCCGCCTCTTCGATATCATAGTTGGCCCAGATAAAGAACGGCGTCAGCAGTTTACTCTGTTTTTCTTCACGGGTGCGCGTTGCATCCGTATTGCCGAACAGATCGTCATAAAAGCCGCTCGGCACATTGGGCTGATGGTCTCCGAAGAAAACAATCGCCGTCGGCTCATCCTGCTGCGAAAAATATTCGATCAGCTCCTGCACCGCCTCATCGCTGTATTTCAGAAGCGAAAGGTAAACGTCCACCTCCGGATACTTGCCCTCATACGCCCCTGTCAGCCAGATGCGCTTTTCAAAATCCGGATATGCGACGTCGTCATAGCCGCCGTGGTTTTGCATCGTCACATTAAACAGAAACAGCGGCTGCCCCTCCGGTTTGTTTTCATACAGCTCAATAATTTTGCGGTAATCCTCGCTGTCGCTGATATTATAGCGCACACGCTCGGCGTCCTCGGCAAAGTCCGGCTCGTAAAGCTGCTGTTCAAATCCCATGTGGTCATATACCGCTACGCGGTTCCACGATGATGACTGATAGGGATGCATGGCAACTGTCTGATATCCCTGCTCTGTCAGGCCGGATACAAGGCCGGGCAAATCTTTTTTGATATACATCTGATAGGGCGAACAGCTGAACGGCAAAAAACCTATCGTGCTGCCCGTCAAAAATTCAAACTCCGTGTTTGCCGTGCCGCCGCCGAAGGTGGAGACCAGCAGCTCACCGCTGATGGTATTCTCTTTTCCCTGCATCAGTTCATGCACATAAGGCATATAGTCTGCGTTGGTCTCAAAATCACCCACTGTGTGCAGATCGGCAAACGATTCGTTCATCACGACGATCAGGTTCGGTGTTTTCACGCCGTCCTGCGCAGTATAGCCATCCTGCGCCTGCTGCAGCCGCTCCCCGTTATAGTCCTCCGGTTTGCGCACGATGGAATCGTTGGCGCAGCGCAGAAAATAGAAAATCTCACTGTACGACCGGCTGGACAGCCAGTATCCAATCCCTGTGCCTGTAATCTGCAGGCCGGTAAAGGCAATCACGCCTGCCAGCGCCACCGCCGGCAGCGTCCATACCCGCGGCGATTTCCACGGCCGGCGAATGAACCAGACGCAGACGACATACAATACCGCCGCCCCCAGCGCGCGCAGTACGGACATTTCAATCGGCGCGGAATAACCAGCGGCCACATTGGCCGCCGTGCCGATGGACGCAATATCGCTCAACATAACCGGCGTGCCGCGAAAGAGCATCACATAATGGTCAATCAGGCCATGTGTCAGTGCAAGCCCCAGCCCAAGACATACCGTCAGCCGGATACGCCCGGAAAGCAGATAAAGAACGGTGTCAATCGCCAGATAGCATAGCAGTCCCTGCCAGAAGGACTTTTCCATATTAATCGTCATGCCCTTGACGATGTATTCCACCAGCAGCAGGCTGACTGCCGCCGTAGAAATGAGCAGCATCAGATCATGCAAAACAAGCTCAACACGGGATGCACCAATGCGCGGCCGCAGAAAAAGCGGAAGAAATGCCAGCAAACCCAGCAGGCGGGCCGTCAATGTCAAAAAACTGAGCGAGCCTTTTTGCAGCAGCGGCAGCAGCGCAATGCAAACAGCCAGCGTCAGCGCAGTCCGCAGCCAAAAGTATGGTCCAAAGCGATCCTGCTGTATGGAATCACTCTGCCATCCGTTTTGCCCTTTTTGCTCAAACTGGGGCATGGATCAGGCTTCTCCATTTTCCATGCGCGTCACCGCGATGGACAGATCGTCCAGCTGCTTCTCGTCCACCACGTCCGGGCAGGACATCATCAGGTCAGACGCATTCTGCACCTTCGGGAAGGCGATTACATCGCGGATGGAATCCAAACCGGCCAGCAGCATGCACAGGCGGTCCAGACCGTAGGCAAGACCGCCGTGCGGAGGCGCGCCGTAGGAAAACGCCGTAATCAGGTGGCCGAACTGCTCCTTGGCGCGCTCCTCGGTAAAGCCGAGCGCCTCAAACATCCTGGTCTGCAGCTCGGGATCATGGATACGAATCGAACCGCCGCCCAGCTCACAGCCGTTCAGGATAATGTCATACGCCTTAGCGCGCACCTTGGCCGGCTCGGTCTCAAGCAGCGGAATATCCTCATCCATCGGCGCGGTGAAGGGATGGTGTTTGGCAACCAGACGGTCCTCTTCCTCGCTGTACTCAAACTGCGGGAACTCGGTGACCCACAGCAGCTTGAAATCGTCCTTTTTGGCAAGACCGAGCCGCTTGGCCAGCTCGCAGCGCAGTGCGCCGAGCGAAACCAGCGCGGTCTCCTCAGAAGCGTCCGCTACCACGAACAGCACGTCGTTCTCGTGCATGTCCGCGCGCTCCTTGATTGCCGCGATCTCCTCTTCGGTCAGGAACTTGGCAAAGGACGAGGTCATCGAACCGTCCGCCGCCAGCTTCATCCACGCCAGGCCCTTGGCGCGGTAGGTCTTGACAAAATCGGCCAGCTTGTCGATCTCCTTGCGCGGGAACTTGTCCGCGTAGCCGTTGATGTTGATCAGCCGCACGGTGCCGCCGGCTTCAACCGCACCCTTGAATACGCCAAAACCGCAGTTTGCCGCAATATCCGAAATATCCTTGATTTCAAAGCCGAAACGGGTATCCGGCTTATCCGAGCCGAAGCGGTCCATCGCCTCGCGCCAGGTCAGGCGCGGCAGCGGCAGCTGGATGTCCACATCCAGCACTTCCTTGAACACGCGCTTGAGGAAGCCTTCATTGACCGCAATGACGTCATCCTGCTCGACAAAGCTCATCTCAAGGTCGATCTGGGTGAACTCGGGCTGGCGGTCGGCGCGCAAGTCCTCATCGCGGAAGCAGCGGGTGATCTGGATATAGCGGTCCATGCCGGACAGCATGAGCAGCTGCTTATACTGCTGCGGGGACTGCGGCAGCGCATAGAACTTGCCCGGATGCACGCGGGAGGGCACGAGGTAATCGCGCGCGCCCTCGGGCGTGGACTTGGTCAGCATCGGGGTCTCGATCTCGATAAACCCCTGCTCATCAAAATAGTTGCGGGCCACCTGCGTCACGCGGTGGCGCAGCGTCATATTGCGCTGCATGGACGGACGGCGCAGGTCGAGGTAACGGTACTTCAAACGGATCTGATCGCCGACTTCCTTACTGTCATCAATCTCAAACGGCGTGGTCTCCGCGCGGGACAGGATGCGAATATCCTCCGCAATGATCTCGACCTCGCCGGTCGGCATCTTGCTGTTGACCGCCGCCGCGTCGCGCGCGACCAGCTTGCCGCGCACCGCCACAACAAACTCGGTGCGGCAGGTAAAGGCGATGTCGAACAGGCCGGCATTGACCGACTTGTCAAACGTACACTGCACAATGCCCGCGCGGTCGCGCACAAGCAGGAACAGTACGCCGCCGTTGTCGCGCACACGGTCAACCCAGCCGTTGACCGTGACTTCCTGCCCCGCGTCAGACAGGCGCAGGTTGCCGCACATGTGTGTGCGCTTCATACCAGCAATAGATGTATTATTCATATTTATCAGTCCTTATTTCTAAGATTTGTTTGCTGATGGAATTATTGGCCGTCTTTCTCTTTCATCGCCGAAAGAACATCCGGCAGAAAATATTTCAGGATGGCAGGCATCACAAGGCCGAGAATCACGGCGGCAATCGCCATTACCGGAAAGCCGTGTGCAAACAGGATGGCACCGCACAGCACCCCTGTGCAGCGGATGATGGTATTCTGCAATTTCTGCATAAAAATAACCTCCTTATCCCGTTGAGATACTGCCTGTTTTTATCGAAACGACAAATCACTTGTCGCAGATGACCCTGCCCTGATTCTTCGCCGCAAGGCCGTACCAGATGCAGGAAACCGCCTGCTTATTTTCGAGTTTTTTCTATAAAATCCGCCGTGCGAACAGCGTTTTTCCCTTTGATGATGAGCAACACGCCGGCAATCAGCAGGACCAGTCCGCACAGTATACCGACGCCGCCGCTCATTTCTATCATGATGGCGCCCACTGAAAACAAAAATAATGCAGTTGCCGCGCAGATCGTCCCGCAGACGACAAGTGTACATCCCCAAATCAGGTCTTTCATTTGTCTTCGTCCTCCTGCTGCGCATTCATGGCTCGGACTTCACGAACCAGCCCTGGAACCTGTGACACACCCACGCAAATCATCACAACCAGCACGATCCACTGCTTTTCTGCCGCCGCCAATGCCGCGCCGGTAATGCATGCAATCAATGCTGCATAGTGTTTCATGCCTGCGCCTTGTCCATGATCACCTTGCCCTGATTTTTTGCGGCAAGGCCGTCCCGGATGCGGGAAACCGCATCCTCGAGCGAAACCTTGACCTGCTCGCCGGTCTCCATATCCTTGACCGCAAGCACGCCTTCCCGAATTTCATCCTCGCCGAGGAAAAACACATACGGAATGCCGAGCTTGTCCGCATAGCCGATTTTATGCTTGAACTTTTTCTGCTCGCTGTAAAGCTGGGTGCGGATACCCGCGCCGCGCAGCGCGGTTGCCGTGGCGATCGCCGCGCCGGTATCGTCAGTCATCGGCAGGATGAGCACATCCGCGGGCGCGCAATTCTGTTTGTCGTTCAGGTAGCCCTGCTCGCCCAGCACATAAAACAGTCGCGTCAGGCCGATCGAGATGCCCACGCCGGGCAGCTGCTTGTCGGTATAGTACTCCGCAAGGTTGTCATACCGTCCGCCCGAGCAGATCGAGCCGATCTCCGGATGGTCGAGCATGGCAGTCTCATACACCGTGCCGGTATAGTAATCCAGACCGCGGGCAATGGTCAGGTCAATCTCGAAATGGTCAGCCGGTACGCCGAAGGCCTGCATATAGGTCGCAACGGTTTTCAGCTCATCCGCGCCCTGATCGAACACTTCATTTCTGCCCCGATAGCTCTCAAGCGCGGCAAGGATACCTTCGGTGCCGCCCGGGGTCGCGATAAACCGCAGCAGCTCGTCCGCAGTTTCCGCTGCAACAGCGAAATCCTCTGTCAAAATTGCCTTCACCTTTTCCGCGCCGATTTTCTCCAGCTTGTCGATCGTGCGCATCACGTCGCCCGCCTGCTCGGTCAGGCCGAGAATCGTGAAAAAGCCGTTTAATACCTTACGGTTGTTGATGCGGATCTTAAAACGTTCGAGCCCCAGCGAGGTAAAGGTCTTATAGATGATGCTCGGCACCTCGGCCTCGTTGATGATATCCAGCTTGCCGTCGCCGATGACGTCGATATCCGCCTGATAGAACTCGCGGAAGCGGCCGCGCTGCGCACGTTCGCCGCGGTAGACCTTGCCGATCTGGAAACGGCGGAACGGGAAGGTCAGTTCGCCGTAGTGCTGGGCAACGTACTTGGCCAGCGGCACGGTCAGGTCAAAGCGCAGGGACAGGTCGCTGTCGCCCTTCTGAAAGCGGTAGATCTGCTTTTCGGTCTCTCCGCCGCCCTTGGCCAGCAGCACCTCAGAGGATTCGATCAGCGGGGTATCCAGCGGATAAAAGCCGTACAGCGCGTAGGTTTCACGCAGCACCTGCATGATGCGCTCCATCTGCACCTGCGGTGCGGGCAGCAGCTCCATAAAGCCGGACAGGGTTCTCGGTTTCACTTTTTCCATAGTTTTGATTCTCCTCAAGACAGACGATTGCACCGAACAGGCCTTTTCGCCCGTCCGGTGCAGCTTTATATTTATCCCTCTGCTTTTTACAACAATTACTTTTTGTTGTTCTTCGGGTTGACGATATTACGCCAGTCGAGATCGCCTCTATCCAAACCAAGCACAAGCATTTCCGCCGTTGCCGAGTTGGTGGCAATCGGAATATTATGCATGTCGCACAGGCGCACAATGGCATGTGCATCCGGTTCATACTGTGAGTTGGACATCGGATCCCGGAAAAACAGCACAAGGTCAATCTCGTTATATGCCACGCGGGAGGCAATCTGTTCCTCGCCGCCCTGCATGCCGGCAAGGCACTTGTCTATTTTCAGCCCCGTTGCGTCCTCAATCAGCTTACCCGTTGTGCCGGTGGCACAGATATCATGTTTTGCCAGCACACCGCAGTATGCCATGCAAAACTGTACCATCAGTTCCTTTTTTCTGTCATGTGCAATCAGTGCTATATTCATCAGGAGCATCTCCTTCCAAGTAATCAGGCGTTCTCTTCCCGCCGGTTCTGCTACAGACGGGCCAGCGGTACACGCTCACCCTCCAGCCGCCGCGCGATATTGCGAAACGCGCGCGCCGCGCCGGCAGTTTTGACCGACAATATGCTTTTGCCGCTGTTTCCGCAGGAAATCAGGTCCACATCCTCCGGAACAAGGCCGAGCAGCGGCAGCCCTGCTTCGTCCATCGCATCGTCAATATTCGCCGAGCGTCCGCTGGTAATCAACCGCGGACGAATCCGGTTGAGAATCATGCGGATGCGCTGGATACAATATTCCTCTTCCAGTTTGCGCGCACAGCGCTCTGCGCCGCGGATGCAGGCGCGGTCGGTCGATGTAACGACGACGGCCTGCGTTGCAATATGCGCCAAAAAGGACAGCTCCGCCGGCAAACCGGCCGGTCCGTCAATCAGGATATACTCAAATCCCATTTCTTCCGCCTGTACGGCAAGCTGCTCCATGCCGCGCTCGCTGAGCGCAGGCAGCGCCGCCGGGGCGGTCAGCAAATACAGGTTTTCATAGTCCGGATGGCAGGCAACCGCGTCATCCAGCGGCACAGCGCCCCCGGCAACGTCTGCAAAAGAGTAAACCACTCTGTCCGACATGCCAAGCACGATGTCCAGGTTGCGAAGGCCGCAATCGCCGTCGATCAGCAGCACACGGCGGCCGAGCTGCGACAGCGCCGCGCCCACTCCCGCCGCAAAGGAGGTTTTCCCTGTACCGCCTTTGCCGGACGCTATTAAAATGACCTTCAACCTACCGCCTCCGAATACAGAAAACTCTACGTTTATATTATAATGGATACATCTGCCGTTTACAAGACTTTGTGCAAAATTTTTAACAAACTCTGTCTGTTTTCAGGGTATCAGCGTATTTTCCGGCTGCACTGTCTGCACTTTATCGTCCTCCTCCGGCTGGAAAAACGCATCCAGAATGTCGCGCACCACCGGCGCGGCAGAAGAGCCATGCTCCGCGCCTTCGCCCACCACGCAGACGACAATCTGCGGATTGTCAAACGGCGCAAAAGCGACGAACAGGCCGTTGTCATAGGGCTGGCCGTTCTCATACATTTCCGCGGTACCCGTTTTGCCGCCCACCTTAATGGGATACTCCGCAAACACGCTCGCCGCGGTGCCGCCCTCGGCCGTAACCTCGCTCATACCCTTCATCACCAGATTGCGCGTCGTCTCGGACAGCTCGATGGTGCCGAGCACCTCGGGCTCCTCCGCCTTGACCTGGTCGGAATAGTCATAGCTCTTGATGGTCTTGACCAGCGTCGGCTTATACAGTGTGCCGCCGTTGACAACCGCGGCAATATAGTTTGCAAGCTGAAGCGGCGTAAAGCCGTTATCGGACTGGCCGATGGCGGCGTTCACATCGTCGCCCCCCTGCCATTCGCGCAAACTCGGGTCGCCGGCAATCATTTGCTCACGATACGTCGGGCCGGCTGCATGCCCTTTGTCTTCGCCCACTTCAATGCCGGTCGCTTTGCCCAGGCCAAACAGGCCGCACCACTGTTCCAGATGCGCGCCGGTCAGCTCCTTGCCGACATTATAGAAAAATACGTTGCAGGAATACTTAATCGCCTGCGTCACATCCAGCGTCATCGGCTGTTCATGGTTGTGGCAGGTAAATTTTTGTCCGCCGTATTCAAATACGCCGTCGCAGGTATAGG
>NZ_JBMNUP010000007.1:0-31966 GCF_050946325.1 Agathobaculum sp.
GAAAGTTTCGGTGACAACGACACGCTTTCCGCCGTAGTTGCGCGCATGTGCAGCGCCGACCTGCTTGTTATCTTTTCCGACATCGACGGTCTGTACGACTCCGACCCGCGCAAAAACCCGCAGGCCAAACTGATCGGTCATGTGCGCAACATTGACGCAAAAATCCGCCGCATGGCAGGCGGCGCAGGAACCGCGAACGGCACAGGCGGCATGGCCACCAAGATCACCGCCGCCGAGCTGTGCATGGACGCCGGCATCCCGATGCTGGTCGCCAACGGCGATAAGGAAGGCCTGCTGTACGATATTGTGGAGGGCCTGCCCGTGGGCACCCTGTTTGCAAGGGAGACGCTCTGATATGACCAAAACGCGCTTTCATCTTCTGGCCGCCACACTGCTTGGCATCATTGCAGGCGCAGCGCTTGGCGCCGCCGCCTATTGGAACCACTGGCTGGGCTGAAACCGAATGGAGGATTCGCTGAAATGAGAGAACTGCTTACCATCGCCAAGGAGGCAAACGAAGCCAAACGCGCCGTTGCCAAACTCGGCACCAACGATAAAAACCGCGGACTTTCCGCCATTGCGGACATGCTGACTGCGCACGCGGCAGAAATCATCGCCGCCAATCAGGTGGACATCGAAAACGGCCGAAAAAACGGTCTGAACGAAGGACTGATTGACCGTTTGATGCTTGACGAAAAGCGTATCGCCGGCATTGCAGAGGGCTGCCGCCAGGTGGCTGCGCTGCCCGATCCGATCGGAGAGGTGCTGTGGATGCGCAAAACGCCGAACGGCCTGAACATCGGCCAGAAGCGCGCGCCCATGGGCGTCATCGGCATTATTTACGAAGCGCGGCCCAACGTCACCGTGGACGCTGCGGCGCTGTGCTTCAAGGCCGGTTCCGCCTGCATTCTGCGCGGCGGCAAGGAGGCGTTCCACTCCTCCATGTGTCTGACAGGGCTGATGCGCACGGCCCTCCGCAACGAAGGGCTGCCGGAAAACGCCATCAATCTTGTGGAGGATACCTCGCGCGAGAGCGCAAACCAGATGATGAAGATGAACGGTTATCTGGATGTCCTCATCCCGCGCGGCGGCGCAGGGCTGATTCAGTCGGTTGTGCAGCATGCAACCGTTCCGGTGATTGAAACCGGAACCGGCAACTGCCACGTCTATGTAGATGATTCCGCCGATCCCGCAATGGCCCAGCGTATTCTGGTCAATGCCAAGTGCCAGCGTATATCCGTGTGCAACGCGGCCGAAAGCCTGCTGGTGCACAAGGACGCGGCCGAACGGTTTCTGCCCATGGCCCAGGCCGGTCTTGCGCCTTACGGCGTAACCATCCACGGCTGCCCGCGCACAATGGCAATTCTGGGAAATGCCATTGTGCCTGCCGCGGAAGAAGACTACGGCAAGGAATATCTGGGTTATGAAATTTCCTGCAAGGTGGTGGATTCGCTGGATGAAGCCATCGACCACATTAACCGGTACAGTACGGGACATTCGGAGTGCATCGTCACCCGGGACTACGCCGCTGCGCAGCGTTTTCTGGATGAAGTCGACTCGGCCGCTGTGTATGTGAACGCTTCCACCCGCTTTACGGACGGGTTCGAGTTTGGCTTCGGCGCCGAAATCGGTATTTCCACCCAGAAGCTGCACGCGCGCGGCCCGATGGGGCTGACCGCGCTGACCACCACCAAGTTCATCGTTTACGGAAACGGCCAGGTACGCTGATGGAAAAAGAATATAAATGGCGCGCGGATGAGGCGCTGCTTGGGCAGGCTCTTTTGTGGGCCGCCTCCCACCTTGGCAGCCAGAGCCGCACGATTCATATGCGCTCCCAGTATTTTGATACGGCAGACGGGCTGCTGCACCGGCACGATACCGCACTGCGGCTGCGCAGGGAAAATGAGCAGCTTGTCTGCTGCATGAAGCGGCGCAACGTCAGCACGGTTGCCGGCATGCGTGCGCATGAGGAATATGAGTGCGAAGCCGGTTCCATTGAGGAGGGGTTGTCCCTTCTTCCGGCGCATGGCGCACCGCACGATATCTGTGCGCTTGCGCTTTCTGCACCGCTTGTCATCACATGTGAGGTGGATTTCCGCCGCTGCGCCATATTGCTGCAGCAAAACAACACGGTATGCGAGCTGGCGCTGGACGAAGGCGAACTGCGCCGCGGCGAACGCACGGCTCCGCTGTGCGAAATTGAGCTGGAGCTGATTGCAGGCGACGAGGCGGCTTTTCACACGCTGGCCAGCGACCTGGCAAACCACCTCTCTCTCATACCCGAACCGCAAAGCAAACTGGCCCGTGCGCTGGCACTCTAAGCCGCGCCCCTGCCCATACCAATGGCAATGCGAATAAATCATTCGGTTCAAACCGCTGCTTTCCTTGTATGTTTCGTCAAATCTTACGGGTATTCGGGATTCTGTTCGCGTTATATTGCAAAAAAATTCGTTTTCGGGTATAATAATTGAAGTTCACATACAGGCGTGCATCCGTTTCCGCAGAATGACCGCGGCGTTATCCGTTCTGCTTTCCGGCACACGTCTGATTCTTAGTCAAGGTAAAGGGGAAAAATATGAGCACTGCATCCATCTGTATCCTGATCTCCATCGTCGTCTATCTGATCGGCATGTTGGTGGTCGGCTTTCATTACGCAAAAAAGAATGAATCAGCATCCGATTTCTATCTTGGCGGCCGCAAGCTCGGCCCGCTGGTTACCGCGATGAGCGCGGAAGCCTCGGATATGTCCAGCTATCTGCTGATGGGCCTGCCCGGCCTTGCTTATCTGTCCGGCATCTGCGACGTGGGCTGGACCGCTATCGGCCTTGCAATCGGTACTTACCTGAACTGGTTATTCACTGCCAAACGTCTGCGCCGGTATACGCACATCACGGGTTCCTATACCCTGCCGCAGTTCTTTTCCAGACGTTTCCATGACCATAAAAATATCCTTTCCGCAATTGCCGCACTGATTATCATTATTTTCTTTATTCCGTATACCGCTTCCGGCTTTGCGGCCTGCGGCAAACTGTTCTCTTCGCTGTTTAACATCGATTATATGACGGCGATGATCATTTCCGCTATTGTTATTGTCTGCTATACTGCGGCCGGCGGTTTCCTTGCAGCTTCGACGACCGACTTTATCCAGAGCATCATCATGACCTTTGCGATTCTGTTCGTACTCGGTTTTTCGACCATCTCGGCCGGCGGCATTGACGCCGTTATGGAAAATGTGCGCGCGCTGCCCGGCTATCTGTCCATGACCGCCACTTATTCCGAAGCGGCAGGCGCCGCGTCTCCTTATGGCGCGCTCACCATTCTGTCCACGCTCGCCTGGGGTCTTGGCTACTTTGGTATGCCGCACATTTTGCTCCGCTTTATGGCAATTGAAGATGAAAACAAGCTCAAGCTGTCCCGCCGCGTCGGTTCGGTCTGGGTTGTCATCGCCATGGCAGTCGCTGTCATGATCGGCATTGTCGGCCGCACGCTCAGCGCCAACGGCACCATTGCGCAGCTCAGCGGCTCTGACTCTGAGACCATCATCGTCCGTATTGCAGACTTTCTCTCCAGCTATGGTCCTGTACCGGCGCTGATTGCCGGTCTGATTCTGGCAGGCATTCTGGCCAGCACCATGTCCACCGCGGACTCTCAGCTGCTGGCCGCTTCCTCCAGCGTTTCGCAGAATCTGCTGCTGGAAACGTTCCACCTGAAGGTTTCCGAAAAGGCCACCATGCGTTTTGCCCGTCTGACCGTTATCGTTATTGCGGTGCTCGGCGTATTCATTGCGCGCGACCCCAACAGCTCTATTTTCGGCATCGTATCCTTTGCCTGGGCCGGTTTCGGCGCCAGCTTTGGCCCTGTCGTCATCTGCGCGCTGTTCTGGAAGCGCACCACCCTGCCCGGCGCCATTGCCGGCATGGTCGTCGGCGGTGTTTCCGTATTTGCCTGGAAGTACCTGATCAAGCCGATGGGCGGCGTGTTTGGCATCTATGAGCTTCTGCCCGCCTTTGTTGCCGGTATTGTTGTTATTTTTGTTGTCAGCCTGCTGACCAAGGCGCCCAGCCAGGAAATTATGGACGAATTTGAGCAGGCCCGCGCAAACACCGCGCTTTCCAACGAATGAAAAAACGTTTACGCTCCATTCTGCTGCTGTGCGCCGCGGTGGTGCTTGTGCTCAACGGCGGCCTGTATGCCGTCAGAGAGCTTGCGCCTGCGCGGGAACTGACGCAGCACACCGAAGTGCATTTTATCGATGTGGGACAGGGAGACGCCGCGCTTCTGCTTTCAGGCGGGCAGGCCGTTCTGGTCGATGCCGGTATGCCGGAAAGCGGCAGCGCCGTTGTCCGCTATTTACAGGACCTTGGGGTAACGGAACTGTATGCTGCCGTTGCCACTCATCCGCATGCCGATCATATCGGCGGCATGGCGGAGGTCATCGAAGCGTTTCCGGTCGGTCATTTCTTTATGGGCCAGGAAACCGCGAACACCTCGTCCTTCAGCCGCATGCTGGACGCACTGGAAGCGCGCGGCGTCACGCCGACGATTCCGTCTCCAGGGGACGAACTGCCGCTGGCTTCAGGTGCCTCGCTTCTCTTCCTCGGGCCGGATGAAGACGTGCCCGGCACGGATATGAACAACCGCTCGCTCATCACGCTGTTCCGCGCGGGCGCGCAGGACGTTCTGCTGATGGGAGACGCGGAAGCCGCTGCGGAAAAATCCCTGCTTGCGCACTATCCGCTTCTTCGCTGCGATATTCTCAAGGTCGGGCATCACGGAAGCGACTCCTCATCCTCCCCTGCATTTCTTGCCGCCGTGCAACCGTCCGTTGCCGTCATTTCCTGCGGCGCGGATAATAAGTACGGCCACCCAAGCCCTCAAACTCTGGAAAATCTGTCACAGGCAAATACAACGGAAATTCATATTACTGCGGAAGAGGGATCGGTTGTTATCCCCCTTGAACCATCAAAATCAAGCAAGGAGAATGCTGCATGAAACAAACCGGTATTGTTGACCGCTTTGAAGGCGGCTATGTTGTTGTGGAGATGGATGGCAAAATGGTAAACTTCCCTGTTGCCGAAACTCCGGCCATGCTGGGAGAAGGCATGGTGGTATTTATTGAAAACGGCCGTATCACCGGCATTGATGAAATTGAAACGCAGCGCATTGAGGATGATATGCGCCGCCGCTTCGAGCGCATCCTCGGCAAACAGGCAGACGAATAAATCTTCCCCTTGGCAAACTGCTTTTCATGCACTTCCAAAGGCATTGCAAGCCGGTTTGTCAGGCATTTTGCGGCCAAAAATCAAACAGAAAGGCGAATATCCATGGAAAAGACCCCCTTTGTCACCCTTGAACAGGTGCAGGAAATCACGAAAACCTATCCCACTCCTTTTCATATTTACGATGAAAAAGCCATTCGCGAAAATGCGCGCAGAGTCCGAAATGCATTTTCCTGGAACCCCGGCTTTAAGGAATACTTTGCTGTCAAGGCGACTCCCACCCCCCGTCTGATTCAGATTCTGCACGAAGAGGGCTTCGGCTGCGATTGTTCGAGCTATACCGAGCTGCAAATGAGCCGTGCCTGCGGCATTACCGGACATGATATCATGTTCTCCTCCAACGTGACCCCGGACGAGGACTTCAAGCTGGCCTCCGATCTGGACGCCATCATCAATTTTGACGATATTACCCATCTGGATTACTATGACCGCATCGGCGCATGGAAGGAAACCATGGCCTGCCGGTTCAATCCCGGCGGCGATTTTGTTCTGGAAAACGAAATCATGGACACACCGCAGGAAGCCAAGTACGGCATGACCCGCGAACAGCTGATTGAAGCGTTCAAAATCATGCAGAAAAAGGGCGTCAAGCACTTTGGCATTCACGCCTTTCTGGCCTCCAACACCGTTGCAAATGAGTATTACCCCGCCCTTGCCCGCATTCTGTTCAAGCTTGCGGTTGATGTGAAGAAGGAAACGGGCGTACACATCGCGTTCATCAACCTGTCCGGCGGCGTCGGCATCCCTTACAAGCCGTGGCAGGAACCGAACGACATTGAGCTGATTGGCGAGGGTGTGCGCCGCGCCTTTGAAGAGGTTCTGGTGCCCGCCGGCATGGGCGATATCTCGATCTACACCGAGATGGGCCGCTTTATTCTGGGGCCATATGGCGCGCTGGTTGCCAAGTGCATCCACCACAAGCACACTTACAAGGAATATGTTGGCCTGGACGCCTGCGCCGCCAACCTGATGCGTCCGGCAATGTACGGTGCATATCACCATATCACCGTGCTGGGCAAGGAAAATGCCCTGCATGACCGCACCTATGACGTGACAGGCGGCCTGTGTGAAAACAACGATAAATTCGCCATCGACCGCAATCTGCCCCGCATTGACATCGGCGATTACGTCTATATTCACGATACCGGCGCGCACGGTTTCTCAATGGGATACAACTACAACGGCAAGCTTCGTTCTGCCGAGCTGCTGCTCTGCGAGGACGGCTCGGTCGAGTTAATCCGCCGTGCAGAGACCCCAGAGGATTACTTTGCAACGCTGGACTTCACCGGTTTGTTTGACAATCTGAAATAATGAAGAAAAAGAGGAGTGCAGAAGCACTCCTCTTTTTCTTGCGCATGAATATGTTCACACGCTATTTCCCTGCCAGCACCATCGCTGCCGCCAAAGCCAGCAGCACTGCAATCAGGGCGCGCAAAATGTGCATCAGCCGCTCCCGATTCCAGAACCGTGTATTTTTCTGCGGCCGCGCTGCACGGCGCTCCTCCTCTGTCGGCGGATGATCGATCAGCGGAATATGGCAGGTATTGCATTCCCTGAAGCCCTTGCGGAATTCTGCGCCGCACTGGGGACACCATGGCATTTCCCCACCCCCTTACAGGCGGGAGGAGACCAGGTACAACAGCACCAGCGCCGCTGCAAGCACGCCAACAACCACGGGCAGCAGTTTGAAGGAAACATTGTCCTCCGCCGGCTGTTCGGGCGTCTCCATCGCCTGTTCTTCCGCCAAACGCGCCAACTCGTCCTCATCCAGAGGCGACTGCGCAAGTTCCTGCTTCATCTGTTCGATATGCTGCCGTGCGGCCGCTGTCTGGGCCGCGTCCACCAGCACCTCAACGCCGAAGCGCGTATCCGAGCCGCTGTATGCTTTCAGCTGCCGGAAGGCAGCCGGACGGGCAGCCGCGGCAATCCCCTGCTCGCTCAGCATTTCGCAAACCATCTCGGCTTCCATTCTGTTTTGGGCCAAGTATACTGCAACGGGCTTTTCCATCCCTTCCGGCGGGGCAGCCTGCGGTTCAGCCTCCGGCTGCTCCGCAGGCAATTCGTCCACCAGCGGCACACCGCAGGTGCTGCACTGTGTAAAGCCTTCGCGGTATTCCGCGCGGCATTTCGGGCACCATGGCATAGTCATCCACTCTCCTTTTCTCCTATTGTATCACGGCATGACTGCTCTTTCCATATCAAAATGGGCAGCGGCGGATCGTTTTCACGATTCAGCCAATCGCAGGACAGCACGGTATAGACTCTGCTGTCCACCGTTTGCAGGTAGGAAAGCACTGCGTCTTTTTCCTCATATCCGTTTTCTCCGCCGTAATACAGCGCAAGCGCCATCACGCCGCCCGGGCGCAGCAGACGCAGGCCTGCGTGGATTGCCGGCAGCGAAGTCTCCGCCGTTGTGAAGATGTGCACATCACCGCCCGGCAGCCGGCCGAAATTAAAAACAATGCAGTCTACGCTTTCCGGTGCGGCATAACGCTCCATATTCGCATGGCTGTCCTGCACCACCTCGGCCCGCAGACCGTTTTCTGCAAGCAGCGCGCGGGTCTGCGCGACCGCTTCGGGCTGTATGTCAAATGCCAGTACGCGGCCTGTCTCGCCGGCCAGGCGGCACAGTAGCGCCGTATCCCGTCCTTTTCCCGCAGTCGCATCAATACAGACTGCGCCTTCGCACACATGCTGCTGCAAAAACGCATGGATCACCCCAAGGGTATTGCGCCGCATCCGCTTTCCGCCCCTTTCCACCGCAAAACTGATATATAGTATACCGTATCGCGCCGCCGCTTGCAAGGGGACTCTGCCTGCTGTAAATTTGTTTGCAAAACGGCGGCGCTTGCGCTACAATAAGGTGGAACATTATTGAGCTCTGAATAAAGAGGTGTCCGCTATGGATTGCAAACCGTATATTCGCGCACATCAGGACGAATTGCTTGCCAGTCTTGCTGCGCTGATTCGTATTCCCAGCATCGAAGGCACGCCCGAACCAGGCGCGCCCTATGGCAGAGAGCCGCGCCGCTGTCTGGCGGAAACGCTTGCGCTGTGCGAGCGGCTGGGCCTCAAAACAACCGTTATGGACGACCGCATCGGCTGGTGCGAGTATGGCGAGGGCGAACAGATGGTTGCCGTGCTGTGCCATCTGGATGTGGTGCCGGCCGGCGAGGACTGGAAACTTGCCGAACCGTTTTCCGGCGAAATAAAAGACGGCCGTATTTATGGCCGCGGCGCCATGGATGACAAAGGTCCTGCCGTTGCCGCCATTTATGCGCTGGCCGCTTTGAAAGAAAAGGGCTTTGTCCCCTCGCACCGCATCCGCCTGCTGTTCGGCACCAATGAGGAAACCGGCTTTCACGATATTCTCTGGTACAAGGAACACGGCGGCGAAATACCCGTCATGGGCTTTGCCCCCGATATTGAATACCCCATTATCAACGGGGAAAAAGGCGTGATGAACTGCACCTTCTCCCGCAAGCTGCACCAGACCGGCGCTTTCCGCCTGCTGCGGTTTGAGGGCGGTTCTGCCTTCAATATCTCGCCCGCCTATGCGGTGGCCGAGCTGGCCTGTCCGCCCGAGGCGGCATCCATGATTCACGCACCCAAGGTAACGGTCACGCCCATTGAAGGCGGCATCCGTGTTGAGGCGGAAGGCATCGCCAGCCATGCGTCAGTGCCTGAGTTGGGCGAAAATGCAGTGGGCCGGCTGGCAATGGCGCTGGCGCAGCTCCCGCTCGAAGGCGAACTGGCTGACTGTATCGCGTTCCTCTCCGAGCGCATCGGCATGGAAACGCGCGGAGAGAGCTTTGGCATCGCCATGCGCGACGAGTTGTCCGGCGATTTGACCTTCAATCTGGGCGTTGCCGCATTTGCGGAGGAAGCGCTTTCGCTGACGCTTTCGGTGCGCTATCCCGTCAGCAAAACCTATGACGAGGCATATCCCAAGCTGCTGCGCGGTTTTTCGCTTGGCGGCTTCACGGAAACCGCAATGCAGCACCTTGCGGCCATTTATTTTCCGCCGGAAAGCGAGCTAGTGCAAAAGCTGAGCCGCGTATATGAAGCGCAGACCGGTCAAAAGGCCGTACTGCGCGCGACCGGCGGCAGCACCTATGCCAAGTCCATCCCCAATACGCTTGCTTTCGGCCCGCTTTTCCCGGGTGATATTTCGCACATCCATCAGCAGGATGAATACATGGAAATTGAGCAGCTTTTACGCAATGCAGAAATGTTTGCCGCCGCGCTTTATGAGCTCGCGCGGTAATCCAGTTCCGCAAAAACGGGGAGCGGTATTGCTCCCCGTTGCTTTTCATGCTCCGTACACGCCCGCACGGTCATTGATGACCAGCGCGCGCAGCAGCTCGTCCGTCAAATGCAGCCCTTCCGCCGCGCCGCCGCCCTTCAGCAGCCCTTTGCGCAGCAGCTTATTCACGGTCGGACGCGCCCAGTCAGGCGCTTCCTCTGCCGTGCGGTAAATCACTTTGCTTTGCGCAATAATGCGCTTTACTTCCGCCTCTGTCATATCCTCCTCTCCTTTCTCTATGGTTTGACAGAACGACTGCCACGCCGCCGTATTCTCCACAAACGGCGCGGGGCAGTTTTTATGTGTTACATCGTAATGCCGTACTATGTTTTGCGGTGGAATATCATAGCGCAGCATCAGTTC
Organism: Agathobaculum sp.; assembly: GCF_050946325.1. Classification (GTDB taxonomy): domain Bacteria; phylum Bacillota; class Clostridia; order Oscillospirales; family Butyricicoccaceae; genus Agathobaculum. Next base: position 9,949 of record NZ_JBMNUP010000007.1, read on the forward strand.
CCGCACCAGCATCGCAGCGCGTTTGACCGTCTCTTCCGCAAAACAGTATCGTCCGCTGCGGATGCGGCTGCACAGCTCTATGCCGATGCTGTTTGCGTTGCGGCACCTGGGATGATAATAGGTCCCCCGTGTGCCGCAGTGCCATGCAATGTCGCCGTCCGGTACGCTCTGCCAGACCTCCCGCTCGTCTACAAAATAATGCGCCGAGGCAGAAACAGCGTTCCGGGCAAAATAATCGGCATTGTTTTTTGCAGTATCGCCGTCATTCGCGGTATAATGTATCACCAGATAACGAATCTCGTCCTTCCCGCGCCGCGCCGGCTGATAATTGCCGCTGTGGGTTTTTCTGAAATATATTTTCATCAATTTTCACCTCCTCCCTGCATATACTCCCAAATAAAGACCGAAAATTGATAAAATTTAGTCAATCGGTGCTATGCTTATGCAAATTTTTATGTTATAATAAATTTTATATACGACTGAGAGGAAGATTATCAATGATATGCAGCAACATTCTGGAAGCGGTCGGCCACACGCCGATGGTGCGTCTGAACCGCATGGTTCCGGCAGACTGCGCAGAGGTGCTTGTCAAATTTGAAGGACTGAACGTCGGCGGTTCCATCAAAACGCGCACAGCGCTCAATATGGTGGAAGACGCGGAACGCCGCGGGCTGATCGGACCGGATACCATCATCGTCGAGCCGACCAGCGGCAATCAGGGCATCGGACTCGCGCTGTGCGGCGCCGTCAAGGGCTACACGGTAAAAATCATTATGCCGGATTCGGTTTCTGAAGAGCGGCGCAAGCTGGTGCAGCATTACGGCGCAGAAGTTATTTTGGTACACGATGCCGGCAATATCGGAGACTGCATTGCCGAATGCCAGCGCATTGCGGACGAAATGGCGGCCACCAACCACAACGTTTTTGTGCCCGGTCAGTTTGATAACCCCGCCAACCCTGCCGTACACCGCCACCATACCGCAACCGAAATTCTGGAGCAGGTCGGCGGCCCGATTGACGGCTTCTGTTCCGGTTTTGGCACAGGCGGCACCATCAGCGGCATTGGCGAGGTACTCAAAGCGCAAAATCCCCAGCTGGAAGTCTGGGCGGTTGAGCCGGAAAATGCAGCAATCCTTTCGGGCGGTTCTATCGGCACCCACCTGCAAATGGGTATCGGAGACGGCGTCATCCCCAAAAACCTGAACAATGAAATCTATGACCATCTGTACATTGTTACTGACGACGAGGCGATTCAGACCGCCAAGGACCTTGCCAAACTGGAAGGGCTGATGTGCGGCATTTCCAGCGGCACCAATGTTGCCGCGGCCATTCAGCTTGCAAAAAAACTCGGTCCCGGCAAAACGGTTGTTACCGTTCTGCCCGATACCGCCGAACGGTATTTTTCCACGCCGCTGTTCACAGAAGACTGACTGGCGCCGTGCTGAAAACGCAGCGTTCTTTGGCTGATATACGGAATATGAAAAAAAACACCGCGGAACAAAGTTCCACGGTGTTTTTCTATTTTTCTTAACCAACAGCACCTTCCCATGCTGTTACAGCGGCAGCATCAATAATTCTCTGCCTTGATGCGGAAATACGCCTGCGGATGTGCACAAACCGGACAAATCTCCGGCGCATTTTTCCCAATTACAATGTGGCCGCAGTTCGAGCACTGCCAGATGCAGTCGCCGTCCCTGGAGAACACCAGCTTGTTTTCCACATTGGAAAGCAGCTTGCGGTAGCGTTCCTCATGTTCCTTTTCAATGCGGCCCACCTGCTCAAACAATACGGCAATCTGGTCGAATCCTTCCGTGCGCGCTTCTCTTGCAAAAGCGGCATACATATCGGTCCATTCGTAATTTTCTCCCTCAGCTGCGGCCTTCAGATTTGCCGCTGTGCCGCCGATGCCGTCCAGCAGCTTAAACCAGATCTTCGCATGCTCTTTTTCATTCTTTGCTGTTTCTTCAAAAATATCTGCAATCTGCACATATCCGTCCTTCTTCGCCTTGGAAGCATAATACAGGTATTTGGTATGCGCCATGGATTCCCCTGCAAATGCGGTTTGCAGGTTCGCTTCGGTTTTGCTGCCCTTTAATTCTGCCATACAAAATCCTCTCCTTACTTACCTTCGTCTGTACTGCCGCTGCAATCTGAACAGACACCCTCGAACAAAATGTCATACCGGGTTACGGTGACACCGGAAGAATCCTCAATCTGCTCAATCAAATTATCCATATGCGGCGCAATTACATCATATACCCCGCCGCATCTGGAACAGCGCACATGATAGTGCTCCTTTGTCTGGAAGTCAAACCGGTCCGCCCCATTGGTTACCGGCACGCAGCGAATATCGCCCTGCGCCGCCAACTGGTGCAGATTGCGGTACACCGTAGCCTTGCTGATCGAAGGATGCTCGGCTGCAATTGCCGCATATACCATATCGGCGGTCGGATGGTTATGCATGCGCTGCACTGTCTGCCAGACAATCTGCCGCTGAATGGTGTTTCTGGTCTGCATTGCGTCACCACCTTTCTAATTAATAACTTATATTAATTAGAAGTATACCCGTTCAAGGTCTGCATGTCAAGTATGCCCGAAAAAAAAGAAAAAAATCCGGAGCGGCAACGCCGCTCCGGATTTTTACAGTACAAACAAAAATACCATCAAATAGTGACATACGCTGCCCGCAATCACAAACAGGTGAAACAGTTCATGGAAGCCGATGGTCAGGCCGAGGTCGGGTTTTTTGGTAATATAAATGATGCCGCCCACCGTATAACAAACGCCGCCTGCCGCCAGCAGCGCAATCGCAGGCGCAGGCATGGACAATACTACACTGAAATCAAAGGCAACTGCCCAGCCCAGTGCCAGATAGAGCGCAGTGCCCAACAGACGCGGCGCATCAATCCACAGCAGCTTAATGACAATGCCGGCCAGCGCAATCAGCCAAATCACACCCAGAAAAGCATAACTGCGCGGCGCAGGCATATACCGCAGAATAATCGGCGTATAGCTGCCTGCAATCAGTACATAAATCATGCTGTGGTCCAGTTTTTTCAAACGGCGCAGCACTGCTCCGCCCCTTCCGGAGAAATGATACACACTGCTGGCTGAATACAGCGCAATCAGCGACATGCAAAAAATAACCGCTGCGGCGGCAAGCTGGCCGGAAACCGTCCCGTCTATCAGCAGCCGCACCAGTACGGCAACCAGACCGATTCCACTGAGCACCGCACCCACAAAATGTGAATAACAGGAAAACGGCTCTCTTGCCTTTAAGAATGCTCGCGGCATTATTGTTTCCTCCTCGCCTATAAGTAGTTTCAAAAACTATTTCTTGTATTTATGATATCACGTTTTGGCAAAAATGCAATAGTCCATTTGTAAATTTATCATTACCAAAACGAACCGTTTTTATACCATTTTTCTCATGCATATAAATTTGCACAAAAAAGGAGACGCTGCAAAGCGTCTCCCTTTCTGAATCTTTAACCGTTATATATTTACCAAAATCATCTGATTTTCACTGTCCCACTCTACTGCAAAGCCGCATAACTCGCCCAAGCTGCGCAGTTTGTAATAGGTATATCCCTCAATCTGATAAGCCGCAATCATATAGGCCGCCCCATCCGCCACAGTTGGCGCAGTAATCGAGCGAACCCTTCTTGTACCTGCAGGCAGCGGCTTATTCTCTGTTCCAAGCGGTTTATACGCGGTACCGGACTGCAGTTCAACGCGCTGCATCGCGCCGTTCCACTGCACGTCAAAGTTTCCTTTTGTTCCGGCAAGCAGCATCGCCGCATCCCGTACGCGCACATAATTGCTGCCGTTGATATTATAGGCTGGCAGCTCGCTCTTCTGACCGTTCACGGATACTGCCGCAACTGCCGGCTCCGCCTTGTCCTGCTGCTGCAGCAGCACGGAAAGCGGTTTATCCATTGTCATCCGATAACGGGGCAGAGAATACAGTCCGTTTTGCAGATCGGCCATCCCGCCATTGGTCAGCGTTGTCACACGGATTCCCTCTTTTTCCAGCAGGGGCTGCATCCAGCCGTCATACGCGCCAAAGGGGAACGAAAAATAATAAACCTTTTGCTGCCCCGTATGCTGCCGAATCAAATCAAGGCCGGTTTTCAGATCGCCGCCTACGCGGGCGGTATAGCTGCTGCGCGTCTCTCCCCTGCGGCGCATAACCCCGTTGATGCCGTCAGGCGCGCCATAACCCTTATACTCAGGATTGTGCAGGTTATAAGTGTGCGAGCCAATCTCAAACACGCCGCTTTCGGACATTTCACGAATTTCGCCCCAGTGCAGCGAACCGCGAAGCGGATCGCTGTCATCTTCGGCGCGCATATTGCCCGCTACAACTGCCAGCGCAGCCTTCATGCCTGTTTTTTTCAGGATGGGGTATGCAATATCGTAATTGGAACGATACCCGTCATCAAACGTAATCATCACCGGTTTTGCCGGCATCTGCTGCGTACCGTCTTCAATCGCCGCCAAATCCGCCGGCAGAAGCGGCGTATAGCCGAACTGCTGCAAAAATTCCATATCCAGACGGAAGCGCTCGCCGGTAATCCGCATACTGTTAATCTGCGTCGGGTCGTCTGTAAGATCATGATACATCAGTACCGGAACCCGCATATCCGCCGCGCCGCAGGTACCGAAAGATATCAACATAGCCGCTGTCAGCACTGTCAGTACAATTCTTCGCAAACACTGTTTCATGATACATTCTATCTCCTTTTACTTTAGGAGATTATACCATATTTCATGGCCGTTTGTCCACCCGACACGCCAAAAGCACTGTCTTCCGTCGGCCCGCTGTCCGGTCCAGCGGCGTGATACCAAATATCCTGTCGAAGGCGCCCTTGCGCAGCAGGCGGCAAGCGGTTATAATAAAATAGAAACGAGGTGAACATCATGCCCGATCTCAACCGGCAGATTGACGCCGTCTTTGCTGACCGCGATATTCTGCCCGAGGATATCCCCCATCTGGATCTCTATATGGACCAGGTACTGTCGCTGTTCGAGCAGGGGCTGTCCGGCGTCAAGCGCGACCCATCGGACAAGCTGCTGACCAAAACGATGGTAAACAATTATGTCAAGGAAGGGCTCATCACCCCTGTCCGCGGTAAAAAATACACGCGGCAGCAGATCATGCAGCTTTTATGCGTCTATCATCTGAAGCAGTCGCTGCGGCTGAGCGATGTCAAGGCACTGACCGGCAGAGAGGACGCCGATTTTGAGCAATGCTACGCCCGCCTGCTGGCGGACAAGGAGCGAATGCGCAGTTTTATCCCGGCGCTACTGCGCGAGCACCTGCCCGCTGATACGGACGATGCCAACGGCCGTCTTGCGCTCTGCCTGAGCCTGTGCGAAATTGCCGTTTATATGCGGCGGCTGTGCGAAAGCCTGATTGACAGCATATCCGAATAAACAGGAGGTTTTTTAATGTCCATCGAAAAAGCCAGGGCCCATCTTGCCCAATTTGGCGCAGAGGGGCGTGTGCTGGAATTTCCCGTCTCCTCGGCCACAGTGGAGCTGGCCGCCGAAGCCGTGGGCTGTGAGCCTGCGCGCATCGCCAAAACGCTTTCTTTCCGTGTGGGGGACGGCGTTATCCTGATCGTCGCTGCCGGGGATGTGAAAATTGACAATCCCCGCTACAAAGCCCGCTTTGGCTGCAAGGCCCGCATGCTCCCCTTTGAAGAAGTTGAGCCGGAAACCGGTCATGCCGTTGGCGGCGTGTGCCCGTTCGGTGTCAACGCAAATGTCACCGTTTACCTGGATGAATCGCTCCATCGGTTTGAAACCGTGTTCCCCGCCTGCGGTTCCTCCAACTCGGCAATCGAGCTGACCATTCCCGAGCTGGAGCAGTTCTCCGGCTATACCGCATGGGTGGATGTGTGCAAAGGCTGGCGCACATGAAAGCCGCGCTGGCGCAGTTCGGCGCTTCGGCGGAACCGAAAAACAATCTGCGGTACATCAAAAATTTTGCGCAGCAGGCAGCCCGAGCGGGCGCTGATATGCTGCTCTGCCCTGAATTCAGTATGTTTTATGCCGGCGCGGGCCGCACGGCGCAAATCCGTCAGGCGGCTGAGCCGCTGGACGGCCCCTTTGCCGCTTCGCTTGGCGGCATCGCACGAAAATGCGGACTCTGGATTGCCGCCGGTATGTATGAAAAAACGCCGGATGGACTGCCGTACAACACGATTATTGTGCTCGACCATACCGGTGCCCTGCGCGGCATGCACCGGAAAAACCGCCTGTATGACGCTTTCGGCTATCGGGAATCGGAGGAATGCCGCGCAGGCGAAACGCCGTTTTCCCCCATTGATACGCCGCTGGGCCGGCTGGGCATCATCACCTGCTTTGAACTGCGCTTTCCTGCGCTGGCCGCAGCGCAGAGAGCCGCTGGGGCGGATGTGCTGTTCGTACCTGCCGGCTGGGTATGCGGCCCAAACAAACTGCTTCACTGGCAGACTCTGCTGCGCGCCCGCGCTATCGAAAACAGCATGACCGTACTGGGCTGCGATCAGTATGCCGAAAACCTTTTTATCGGTCACAGCGCCGCTTTTGCGCCTGACGGCACAACGCTCGGCGCACTGCGGACTGGCAGCGGCCTGCTCACAATTACCATTTAAAAGGAAGGAACTGCTATGCAATTCGACGCTACGCTCTATGTTATCACCGACAGTACCTATCACACGCCCGAAACCCTGCTGCACGCCGTCAATGAAGCCTGCGCAGGCGGCGCAACACTCATCCAGCTCCGTGAAAAGGACACGGGCGGCCGCGATTACCTCGCCCTTGCCCAGCAGGTCAAAGCCGTAACCGACCGCTACAATGTGCCGCTTATCATCGACGACCGCGTGGATGTGGCCATTGCCTGCGACGCGGCGGGCGTACACGTTGGGGCCAGCGATCTGCCGGTTGCCGTCTGCCGCCGTCTGCTGGGGCCGGATAAAATTGTCGGCGCTACCGCCAAATCCGTAGAAGCCGCGCAGGCCGCTTATGCGGACGGAGCAGATTATCTTGGTACAGGCGCCATTTTCCCGACGACTACCCATGTGACCACCAAGATCACGCCGGTTTCCACGCTGGATGAGATCTGCCGTGCTGTTCCCATTCCGGTTGTCGCCATCGGCGGCCTGAACGCGGATAATATGGACGTGCTGCAAAACAGCCCGATTGCCGGTATGGCAGTTGTCTCCGCCGTGATGAAAGCGGACGATCCGCGCGCCGCAGCACAGACGCTCAAGGCAAAAATCCTTGCGATGCGCAAAAAATAATACGCATTATAAAAAAGAACGGCCGTTGGCCGTTCTTTCTATTTGCGCGTTTACTGCATATAATCCATTTCCAGCGGATAGTCATAAATCTCATGCCCGCTTTCCAGCGGCGCACCATCCACCGTAATCAGCACCTGCTCTGCACCGCGCGCCTGCGCAAAGGTGTTCACCAGCGCATACACCAGCATGGTCTCTCCCGTTGTACCGGCGGAGCGCACCGCATTGCCGTATACCGCGTTCATATCCAGCGTGAGAACTTTATCCTCCAGCGCGCTGGACTGCACCTCTACCCCTGCGGGCAGCGCCCCCGCTGTCACCATTGCATCCACCAGCGCCTGATCCGAATCGTCCGCCGCCTGCGCGCCAACCGGCATCAGCGTTTCCACCTGTTCATCCGGCACATACACAATGACTGACTGTCCTTCCGGGGGGATTTCCGGTTGGTCGGGCGTTTCCGGCTGATCGGGAGCCGGCTGATCCGGTTCCACTGTACCCGGCTGGTCGGGCACTTCCGGCGGCTCCGTACCGCCCCGCATAAAAGCATAAATACATACTGCCGCTGCCAAAACAGCAACCAAAAGCCCTATAATGAGCCCATTTCTTTTTTTCATAGTAGAGACCTCCTCTCTGTGCCTGTATTGTATCATATGTATCTGCCACTATACAAGATAATTCTGCGGCGGCATCATACCGGCCATGCCGCATTTATTCTTGACAAGTTATTCCTGCTGCTGTACGCTAAAGGCACAGTTTTTACTGAACCAAATGTGGAGGGATAGAAAAATGCAATATGAAATCAAAGGCGGGGCGTTTCCCGTTGTAGTCTGCCAGCTTGCCAGCGGCGAGCAGATGATTACCGAAAAAGGCTCTATGGTCTGGATGTCGCCCAATATGGAGATGTCGACCAGCGGCGGCGGGCTGGGCAAAATGTTCTCCAGGGCATTTTCCGGCGAAAGCATGTTTCAGAATATTTACACTGCGCGCGGCGCAGGAATGATTACCTTTGGTTCCAGCTTTCCCGGTAAAATCATCCCCGTCTCCATTGCGCCCGGGCGTGAGATGATTGTACAGAAAAACGCTTTTCTTGCATCAGAAAGCAGCGTGCAGCTTTCCATCCACTTCAACAAGAAGGCCGGCGCAGGCTTTTTCGGCGGCGAAGGGTTTATTTTGCAGCGTCTGAGCGGTTCCGGCGTCGCTTTTGTGGAAATCGACGGCGAACTGGTGGAGTACGACCTTGCGCCCGAGCAGCAGCTCATCGTGGACACAGGCAACGTGGCCGGTTTTGCGCCCACCGTATCCATTGATATTCGCCAGGTGCCCGGCATCAAAAACAAGCTGCTCGGCGGCGAAGGGCTGTTCCATACGGTATTGACCGGCCCTGGTAAAGTCTGGCTGCAAACCATGCCCATTGCCAATGTTGCCGGCGCCATTCGGCCGTTTATTCCCACCGGAAACGACTGACCTTCTTTACACGCGAAAAAGAGCGCCTCAGGGCGCTCTTTTTTGCTCTACTCATCCTTATCCTTTGTCTTTTTGCGGCGGCGCACCGCCTCGGTCAGCAGGTATTCGATCTGCCCGTTGACCGAGCGGAACTCATCCTCTGCCCAGCGGGACAATTCCTCGTACAGGGTGGCGGACAGCCGCAGCGGCACCTGCTTTTTCGCTTTTTCCTTATCTGCCAGCGCTCCCGCCTCCTTTGCTCCGTTCCGCAGCAGCAGACAGGGGGAAACAGCCCTTCTGCTGTTTCCCCGCCGCCGGCTGCATCGTCTTTCCGCTATACTTCTATTTTAATAGATGCTGCCCGAATTGACAATAGGCTGTGCATCCTTTCCCGCACACAGCACCACCATCAGATTGGACACCATCTGCGCCTTGCGCTCGTCATCCAGATCGACCACCTGCTTGCGGCTCAGCTCGTCCAGCGCCAGCTCGACCATGCCCACCGCGCCTTCGACGATCATCTTGCGGGCATCGACCACAGCGCTTGCCTGCTGGCGCTGCAGCATGGCCGCCGCAATTTCCGGCGCATAGGCCAGCGTGGTGATACGCGCTTCCTCCACCTTGAGACCCGCGCATTCCACACGCTGCTGAATCTCCTCCGCCAGCACTTCAGCGATTTCCTGCGACGAACCGCGCAGGCTCTTTTCATCCCCGCCCTCGGATACATCGTACGGATACAGGCGCACCGTATTGCGCAGCGCCGCATCCGACTGGATGGACAGGAATTCCTGATAATTGTCCACCGCAAACACCGCCTTGGCGGTATCCTCAATATGCCAGATGACCGCAATGCCGATCACGATCGGGTTGCCGAGCAGGTCGTTGATCTTCTGCTTATCGTTATTCAGCGTCATGGTTTTGAGCGACAGCTTTTTGCTGACCCCAGCCGCCTTGACGATTTTGCCGCTGGACGGCTTATCTTCCTGCGCCAGCTTGTTCAGCGCGGCCGCACTTGCATTCTCTGCTGCCGGATTGACCGAATTGCTGAACGGATTGACAAAGAAGATGCCCTCTCCCTTGAGCGTGCCCATGTACTTGCCGAACAATGTCAGCACCAGCGCCTCATTCGGGCCAAGCACCTTGATGCCGCACAGCAGCAGCCAGCTCGGCACGGCAAGCCACACAATGCCGATGACCAGCAGCAGCGTATGATCCCCCTGTACGCCGAACACGATCAGCGCGACCGCCGCGATGCACAGCAGGATATCCAGCATAAGAATACCCATCCCATTGGGCGCACGCAGCACCTTTTCCTGATATTGTCCCTGATTCTGATTCATATGATCCCCTCGTTTCGATATCAATTTGATATCACTATAATACATCCCGTTCAAACCGCTGTCAAGTATTTTTTGACAAAAAAGAAGAACGCCCGCAGGCGTTCTTTTCAGTCTATCGAAAAAAGTATTTTGTTATTGAGCGTAAGCAACACGCGCGGCAGCGCGCATCAAATAGAAAATTGAGCAAGCTGCAATTTTCATAAAAACCCGCGACATGTGCGTGGGTTTTTATACAAGACGACGGAGAATTGTGCCCGAAGGGCGCGGTTCGCAGTCTCAGAAGAACGCCCGCAGGCGTTCTTCTTTCAGAGTGCGCTATTTGATTTGCAGCACAGGCGGCAGGTACAGTTCCTCCTGCGGGATGCGTTTCCACGAAAAATCCGCGATCAGCTCCTGCGCGGCAACCGGCTCCGGCCGGTCGGTCAGGCCCGCTGCATAAGCCAGCGCGCCGACCACCTGCTCCGGGCAAAAATGCTGCCGCAGCCTCCCGAGGTCCAGGTCCGCATCCCGCTTGGACAGACGACGGCCGTCATGGTCGCACAGCAGCGGGATATGGCAGAAATCCGGCGGCGTAAATCCGAACTGGCGGTACAGCCAGATCTGCCGCGGCGTGGAGGAAAGCAAATCCACCCCGCGCACGACCTCGTTCACACCGGAAAGCGCGTCATCCACCACCACCGCCAGCTGATACGCGAATACCCCATCCGACCGTCGGATAATAAAATCCCCGCACATCTCTGCAAGGTTCTCACAGTACACACCAAATACCCTGTCGGTAAACGACACTTCCTCTGCCGGCACACATACCCGCGTAGCAGGCGCACGCATGCGCCGTTTTTCCTCAATCTGCGCTGCGGTCAGGCCGCGGCAGGTGCCCGCATAGACCACGCGCCCGTCTGACAAGTGCGGGGCAGAAGCTGCATGCAGCGCCGCACGGGAGCAGAAACATGGATATAATCGTCCCTTTTCACGCAAAACCTGCTCATATTCTTCATAAACAGGTGCGCGCTCGCTCTGGTACAGCACCTCACCGTCCCAATTCAGCCCCAGCCAACGCAGATCGTCCATAATGAGGTCCGCGTAGCTGCGCGGGCAGCGCATGGCGTCTAAATCCTCGATTCGCAGCAGGTATTCCCCATTCTGCTGCCGCGCCGACAGCCACGCCAGCAGTGCGCACAGCACATTGCCCAGATGCATCCGCCCGCTCGGGCTGGGCGCAAAACGTCCGATCACCGGCATGTGTCCTCCCCCTTTCGTCCCTCTATCTTACCACAAGCGGCGCATCGAATGCAACCGCAGCCCGCCTTTTGCTGTTTGTTGTTTCTGCCGCCGACATATGCTATAATAGCCTCAAATTATAATACGGAAAGGCGGTTCCATATGAAACGATTGCTCGCTGGGCTGCTGTTTGCCGCTTTATGCCTGACCGGCCTGTCCGCTTGCGGCACCGACGGCACCGCGGAAGCGGACGCTCCTTCACATGAAAACCAGGCTCCGCAGGAGCCTCCTGCACCCGCTCCTGCGCCCGACCCCGAAACGGTGCTGCGCAACGCCGCACAGGCCTATACCGACCGGCTTTCGCTCGAGCAGCAGCTTGCACAGATGTTTTTTGTCCGCTGCCCCGAAACAGACGCTGCCGCTCTCGCCGAACAGTATCCGATCGGCGGCTATCTCCTGTTTGGCCGCGATTTTGAAGGACAGACGCCGGATACCATCCGCGAAACCATCCGCTCCTATCAGGAGGCTGCCGCCACGCCCATGCTCATCGGCGTGGATGAGGAAGGCGGCACCGTCGTGCGTGTCAGCTCCAATCCGAATTTCCGCGCGGAGAAATTCCGCTCTCCGCAGGCGCTGTACCGCGAGGGCGGTCTGCCCCTGCTGATCGAGGATGCCGCGGAAAAAGACGCGCTGCTCTCTTCCATTGGCATCAACGTCAATTTTTCGCCCGTGTGCGACGTGTCCACCGACCCGAATGACTTTATCTATGCCCGCACCATCGGGCAGGATGCCGCCGCCACCGCCGCATGTATCCGCGAACAGGTCACGCAGATGCAGGCTGACCGCATGGGAATGGTACTCAAGCACTTCCCGGGCTACGGCAGCAACGCGGACACCCATACCGGCATTGCCATTGACGAGCGCCCGCTGGAAACCTTCCGCACCAGTGACTTTCTGCCCTTTGCAGCGGGAATTGAGTCCGGCGCACAGTCTGTGCTCGTCAGCCACAACATTGTCCGGTGCATGGATGACGCGCTGCCCGCCTCTCTCTCCCCTGCCGTGCATGAGATTCTGCGCGGCGAACTGGGCTTTGACGGCGTTGTGATGACCGATGATCTCATCATGGAGGCCATTACTGATTACACCGGCGGTGAAAACGCCGCTGTGCTCGCCGTGCAGGCTGGGAACGATATGCTGGTATCCTCGGATTTTGTCACCCAGTACAACGCGGTGCTTGCCGCAGTGCAGGATGGCAGGCTCGACCCCGCGCGCATCCGTGAGTCGGCCGTGCGGGTCATCCGCTGGAAAATGCAGCTCGGGCTGATTGAAACCGAACCGGCGCATTCTACAGAATAGAATACCGTTTTACACGAAAAATCTCCCGCTCGGGAGATTTTTTGCATCTATGAAAAAATGCTTGACAAATCAGCCTTCTGCCTGTATGCTTAATTCATATAAAATACATATGAATTTGGTGATTTATGAAAGGCGGTTTTACCATGTCTGATATCAAGCACAGCTTTGCCGATCTGATCGGCGGCACGCCGCTGTATGCAGCGGATAAATTTGCGCAGAAGATGGGCGCCCACGCCTCCATTCTGGCCAAACTGGAATACTTTAACCCGGCGGGCTCGGTCAAGGACCGCGTTGCCTACGCCATGATTGAAGACGCCGAGCAGAACGGAAGGCTGAAGCCCGGCGCTACCATCATTGAGCCGACCAGCGGCAACACCGGCATCGGTCTGGCTGCGGTTGCCGCAGCGCGCGGCTACCGCATCATCCTTACCATGCCCGAAACCATGAGCGTGGAACGCCGCAACATGCTCAAGGCCTACGGTGCCGAGCTGGTGCTGACAGACGGCGCCAAGGGCATGTCGGGTGCAATTGCCAAGGCGGAAGAGCTCGCCGGTGAAATTGAGAACAGCTTTATCCCCGGCCAGTTTGTCAATGCCGCCAATCCTGCTGCGCATTACGCCTCTACCGGTCCGGAGATCTGGTCGCAGTCGGGCGGCAAGGTCGATCTTTTCGTCGCCGGTGTGGGTACCGGCGGCACCATTACCGGTATCGGCCGCTATCTGAAGGAACAAAACCCGCAGATACGCATCGTAGCGGTTGAACCGGATGAGTCCCCCGTGCTTTCCACAGGCAAAGGCGGCCCGCATAAGATTCAGGGCATCGGCGCCGGCTTTGTGCCGCAGGTTCTCAATACCGATATCTATGATGAGGTCATCCGCGTCAAGGGAGAGGATGCCTTTGATGCTGCCCGCACCTTTACGCACAGCGAAGGACTGTTCATCGGCATTTCCTCCGGTGCGGCGCTGTGGGCGGCCGCCGCGCTGGCGCAGCGGCCGGAGTACGCCGGAAAAACCATCGTCGTCCTGCTGCCGGATACCGGAGACCGTTACCTGTCCACCCCGCTGGTAGGCGAATAACCGCCTCTTATGATGAAAAAAAGGACCCGCCCGGGTCCTTTTTTTGCGCTTATTTTGCTCGCGCTATCACAAGGCGCACACGTCCGCCGTCTTTGGTATCCTTATCATAATAGCCGGTAATCGTATAGTCTGAAAGGTTGTTGCGCAGCTCCGTCAGGGAAAGCTGACTGTACTCTCCATTGCCGGATAAATAAACGGCGCACGCATCTGCAAAATACCAGGTTTCCTCTCCTTTTGTCATGCCAAGTGTGCTGATGCTGTCCGGATTTTTCACCGAATACAGCGCCCGCACCGCAGAAAGCTGGCCGTTCTCCACGGTCAGGCGCGCAGGGCCATAAGATGCCCCCAATGTTTTTCCGCTTGTCGAGAGCGTCTTTTTTTCGCCGTTCAGCAGGTAAGTATAGCTTCCGGACAGGTTCATATCGCTGGAAGTTTCCTTTACGCTGGTAATAATCCCGTATTCATACAAATCACCGGTGAAATCATGCAATATCAGGTCGGTAATCTCGCCCTCTGCATTGACGGCATAGTATCGCACATCATCGCTATCCAGCGACGCACCGTTCAGCCGCGAGGCGTAAACACGCATCGTATCCGTGCCTCTCACATCCAGAATGCGCACATTTTTGGCCATTGTTTTGCCGCCGATGGTATAGCCGGACACTTTTCCCGATAAGGAGGCTGTTTTCAGTACGGAAACATCGGTTCCGGATGCACCGAAACCGATGGAAACAAAATCGCCCTCTCCAATCGAGGTTTTTGTACAGGGATAGGTATAAGAGTTACCGTCTGTTGCGGCAACCGTGACGGTGCGTGACGTATAGGCGTTTCCCACCGCATTATAGTAAGTGCCGGTTCCCGTAGACGTGACCACGCCGGCAATGCCTGCCGCATATTCTTCCGCCGAAATTGCAAACGCCACTTCTCCCGTGCGGCCCAGCAGCAGCGTTACTACATCCCCGATGTTCAGCCCGCCGAGCGACGAAAGTGCCAGCGCCGCTTCTCCCGTTTCAATCTGGTATTCGCTGCCCGCCACCGTGACCGATGTTGGTGAAGCAGCAGACGGAGCAGCAGACTGATAGGTGCCCGTTACCGCGTTGGCGTAAGCCCATATCGCCGAATCCGTGTAGTATACCACGTCATATTTGCATATCGCCTCCGCCGTGCTGACATAGCCGTTCCGATACACGGTTTTTCCGGCAGAAGAAACGATATCCGACAGGTCTTCCGTTACAACAAACGGGCCTGTCATTTGCTTTGCAACAATGCTCAAATAGTCAATTTCACCATTGGCATCAAGCGTATATCCCAGGGTCTGCGCATAAACCTGCCCATCCTTCGTTTCCGCTCCCAGCAGATTATAAAACAGGTACATCATGCTGCGTCTTGTCATTGCAGTGCCTTTGGAGGCTGTAACGCCGTTGTCCAGACCAAGCGATTGATATAATGCAAGCTGCCCATAGGGATAAGAGCCGGAAAAATCTTCGGTGGTATAGCCAAGCAGCTTCAGGCAGCCGGTTGCAGCCTCTTCCAGCGTTACCGTGTGATTGGGACGGTATGTTCCATCCAGATAACCGGTCAGCCAGCCCTGCTGAACGGCTGTTTTGATATAGCCGGCTGCCCAATGCGTATAAGGCACGTCCCGAAATGGCGACGCATTCGATACGCCGCTCACTTTATCCTGATAAACCGAGGCGCTTACCAGCATTTTTGCATATTCTGCGCGCGTTACCGTATTGCCCAAATTCAGATTGCCGCTGCCGTCTCCCTGCATAATACCGGCCGCCCGAACGACCTGCTCGGCAACCGCCTCTGAAACGCCGCCCGCGGCAAGCGCAGCCGGTACCGAAGCCGTCATCAGCACGGCTGCCAGCAGCAGCGCAAATAGTTTTCTCATGAAATTCGTCCTCCTTTATCCGGAGCTGCCGCAGCAGCGCCATACCATTCTTCAGGTTTCCGCCTGAAACGCGCAGACGGCCCTTATTCATATCGCAGCGCGTCAATCGGATTGAGTTTTGCCGCCTTATTTGCCGGCATAAAGCCGAAAAACACACCGATAAATACCGAAACTCCAAAACTCAGCGCAACGGCGGACAGGCTGGGGACCGCGTTGATTCCAATGGCCTTGCCCAGCGCAACCGCAACCGCCGCGCCGAATACAATACCGATCACACCGCCCAGCGCCGAAGTGGTTCCTGCCTCAATGACGAACTGACGCATAATATCTTTTTTCTTTGCCCCTAACGATTTTCGGATGCCGATTTCGCGTGTGCGCTCGGTCACCGATACCAGCATGATGTTCATAATGCCGATACCGCCCACCAGCAGCGAAATGCCCGCAATGCCGACCAGCACCATGGTCATCATGCCTGTCATTTCCTCCATGCTGTCCACAATCTCCTGCATATCGCTGATGGTATAGTAATTTTCATTTTGAAACACCGCATACAGCGCGTCATCTATCAGCGCCGTGCCCTGCGCGTTAAGCGCGGCGTCCTGCGTGGCAAAAACAAAGCTTTCAATCCTGCCGAACGTCATTTTTGCAGCCGTCGTATAGGGGATATACAGGCAGTCGTCCGCCGAACCGGCAGTGCTGTCGCCTTTTTCCTCCAGCACTCCCACAACGGTAAACGGATTGCCGTTCACTTTCAGCGTTTGTCCAACCGCTCTTCCGCCAAACACCGTGTTTGCAATATAGCTGCCCACAACGGCAACTCTGCTGCGCGCCGTCAAATCCGCGTAGCTGATAAACCGTCCCTCCGCGAGCGTAAGCTTGGAAAGCTGGGCGTATTGCTCGGAAACGCCAGTCACGCCCGTCGCGTCAAAGGCATCCGAATCTGTGCCCGTTTTGACCGTTCCCTTGACCGATACGGCCGGGCTGATTCCCATAAACACATCCTTATTCTGTTCATACAGCGCATATATATCGTCCACATCCACTGTGCGGGACGAGCCGCGTCCTGTCACCATCACATCCAGTGTATTCGTACCCATATCCTCAAACATCGCCGTCATTTCTCCCGTCATCCCCTGCATAAGCGATACGAGAATGATAACCGATCCTACGCCGATAATAATGCCCAGCATCGTCAGAAAGGCGCGCATCTTGCTTCCCGAAAGGCTTTTGACCGCCAGTTTAAACGCCTGTGTAACGCCCATTGTCAGTCCCCCCTCGGAAACGCATCGCGTGCGGGTCCGTCAAAAATAATTTTCCCATCTGCCACGCGCACCACGCGCCTGGCCTCCGCTGCGATGCTGTTATCATGCGTAATCAGCACAATGGTATTGCCTTCCCCGTTCAGCTTTTTCAAAAAGTCAAGCACCTCCCTGCTTGTGCGGGAGTCCAGCGCGCCTGTCGGCTCGTCTGCCAGAATGACCGATGGTTCGCCCGCCAGCGCCCGTGCGATGGAAACACGCTGCTGCTGACCGCCCGAAAGCTGGCTCGGCAAATTTTTTTCCTTTCCCGCCAGCCCGACACGCGCTATCTGAACGGCCGCACGCCGCGCACGTTCTTCTGCCGGCACGCCGGCATACAGCAGCGACAGTTCCACATTTTCCTGTACCGTCAGCTTGGGAATCAGGTTATACTGCTGAAAAATAAATCCAAGCGTTTTGTTTCGTATTTCAGCCTGCTCGTCGTCCGTCAGCCCGGAAACATCCTTGCCGTTCAGCAGGTATTGCCCGCGCGTCGGCACATCCAGGCAGCCGATAATATTCATCAGCGTGCTCTTTCCCGAACCGGACTGGCCAACAATGGCAACAAACTCGCCCGCTTGGATAGACAGCGAAACCCCGTCGGACGCATGCACTTCCGCGTCCCCCATCCGGTATATTTTATAAATATCGCGCAGCTCAATCAGCGGCGTTCCCTGTTGCTGCTTCATCACGGCATACCGCCTCTGCCCTGGCCGGCTGGCGCTGCACCGGCAGGGCCCCCTTCCGGTGCCGCGCCAGCCGGCATGCTGCCCATTTCACCTGCCGGCATCATCTCCATCTCATCCGATGCGGCACGCTCTGCCTGCGGCACATATACAACGTCGCCCTCCTGCAAGCCTGAAATAATTTCAATATAGTTATCGTCGGACAGGCCGGTTTCCACCTCTACAGCCTTCCAGCCATCCGGCAGCAGCGCGCCGCCTACCATCGTCTGCTCGGTATTTTTTTCGCCCTCCGCTTTTACATAAACGGTGTTTCCGCGCTGTACCGCCGCAATCGGCACGGCAAGCGCATTCTCCGATTCGCTGACCACAATGGTAGCGTCAACATTCATCCCCGGCAGCAGCCCGTCGGGCACGTCGTCAATCTGTACCGTAACCGGATAGGTCGTCACGCCGTTTTCGGTTGTACCTGCAACAGAAACTTTTGTGACGCGGCCGGTAATCTCTGTATTCTCCAGCGCATCGCAGGTGATATTGACCTTTTGCCCAACAGACACATCGGAAATATCGAGCTCATCAAGCGATATATCAAATGTCAAATAAGACAAATCGTAGATGACAGCCAGCGTATTCTGTCCGTTTGTTGCATCCAGCGTATCTCCAACCTTGGTGTTTTTGGTAATAATCGTGCCGTCAATCGGCGCTTTAATGGTGTAATCTTCCAGTTTTTCCACCGTGTTCTGATAAGAAAGCTGCGACTGCTGCAAAGAAATCTGGCTGTTCTTTACCTGGCTCTCCGTTGAGGTTGAGGTCAGTGTCACAATCGTCTGATTTTTGGAGACGGACGCACCTTCCCGCACATGCAGCTCCGAAATCTTTCCTGATACGCCTGCGGTAACCGTGGACTCCGACAGATAAGTAAAGTTTGCTCCCTGGTTGCAGGCAATACCATTTATGGTGGCAGTAGCGGCCGACGACGTGGAAAGCCCGCCCGGGTTGGAAACACGAATTGTTACATTGCGCACAATCTGATAGCCGTCCAGCACCGTATCGGCGGCATCTATGGCCGTTACCGTACCGGAAAGCGTTTCAAACGAACCATCTATCGTAACAACCGCCGCCGCGCCCACGCCAAACGAGGCGACATCCGCTGCATTAAACGGCACCGTCAGCTCCATCACCGAGGAATCCCGAATATCGGCAATCTTCGCCCCCGCCTGCACCTGATCTCCTGCGCTGACGTACAGCGTGGTAATGACGCCTGCCGCATCTGACTTTACCTGCAAACTGTCCAGGCTCTCCAGCGACTGATTGTAGTTATTCTGGCTTTGCTGCAAGGACAGCTTTGCCTGTTCAATGGAGTTTTCTGCGTCTGTTTTGTCAATTTCATAGAGAATATCGCCTTTTTTTACCGAATCTCCCTCCTCAAAGGTGCAGGAAAGCACGTCGCCCTGCACCGAAGCCGTTACATCATACTGGTTTGCCGGCTGTACGGTGCCTGTTGCTGTCAGCGTCAGCTGAATGTTGCGCCGCTCTGCCGGATTTTCTGTATACGCCTGCACTTCAGCGCCGCTTAAAGCACCGGCCCGCAAGCGAACGCCGATCCCGACAGCAGCCAGCAGCACAACTGACAATATAACGGTTGCTTTTTTCTTCCGGCTCCCGCCTTTTTTCTTTTCCGATGCATCACCGTTTCTTTTTGCTGCATGCTTCCCGCTGTGCATCTTTTCCATAAATACGGACTTCCATTTACCGAATGGCAGTTGCAATTCCAAACTCCTCCCAGCTCATATTAATATGATAATACAATATTACAATAATACACCTCACTTGTCAACGCTTCTTTTGTCTGCGTCTCATCATACGAGCCTTTCCTTAATGAAAGATTGAAAAAAGGTGTACTTCACAAAAGCTTTATCCGCTGTACACCAAATTTCCATATTTTTCTGACAGAATAAAACCATCAATGGATAGGAGAGGAAAATTCATGCGCATTTTGCTCAGCGGCTCTGGAAAAGGTGACGATATCGCTGGATTTTTAAAAAAATCACACATTCTAATAGACTATATCCCGCAGTCTGAACAGGCGCTTCTCGCGCTTTCGGAAAACATTTATGACGCGATGATCTATCTCTCCGCAGATGCCAAACCCGAGCAGCAGGTGCATAGGCTTCGCGCAGACGGCATTGTCCTTCCCATTCTGATTGCCGCGGCCCATGCCTCTGCGCACGACCGGATGCATGCACTGGATGCAGGAGCGGACGACGTTATGAGCCGCCCTTTTCTGCTTGGCGAACTGCTTGCCCGTTTACGCGCACTCTGCCGGCGCGTTTCTGTGCCGCAGGCAACCGTGCTGCATACAGGCGATCTGACACTTGATCTGCACGCCTGCCTGTTGTCCGGCCCTGTCGATGCAATGCGGCTGTCTGCCCGCAACATGCAGCTTCTGGAACTGTTTCTGAAGCACCCCGGACAGACGCTGCTGCGGGAAACACTGCGCCAAAAAGTTTGGGGCATTGACTGTGAAACGTCCTACAACAGTCTGGAGGTCTATCTGACCCTGCTGCGGCGCAAAATCCATGCTGTCGGCTCATCTGCACAGATTATCGCCGTACGCGGGTTGGGATACTGTTTTACCCCCGCGCTACCATCCAGCTAAAAACAGAAAATCCCGCCGGCTGAAATCAGGCTTCAGCCGACGGGACTTTTTTGATTTTTTATTTCATATAACCGCCCTGCATCGGGGATACCGCATGCTCGGAAAACAGTTTGAGCACGCCGGATGGATATTTGGGCGCCTTGGGCTGCCACTTTGCGCGGCGCTCCGCAAGGATTTTTTCCATTTCTTCCGGTGTTTTGCGCACGCCCTTCACGCCCACGATGGCAAGGATGCGCTCCGGAATATCAATCTGAATCAGGTCGCCCTCTTCCACCAGCGCAATCGGTCCGCCGGTTGCCGCTTCGGGCGAAACATGGCCGATAGAGGGACCGGTGGAAGCGCCGGAGAAGCGCCCGTCAGTGATCAGCGCAATGGAGCGTCCCAGCTCCTTATCCGAAGAAATCGCCTCCGAGGTATAGAACATCTCCGGCATGCCGCTGCCCTTCGGGCCTTCATAGCGGATAAACACCGCGTCGCCCGGCTGAATCTCATGCCGCAGCACCGCGCTGATTGCTTCCTCCTCGCTGTCAAACGGGCGGGCATTGAGTACTGCGCGGAACATCTCCTTCGGGCAGGCCGTGTGCTTGATGACCGCGCCTTCCGGGGCAAGGTTTCCCTTCAGGATTGCGATTGCGCCGTCCGTACCAATCGCCTTGTCAAACGGACGGATGACATCCTCGCGCGTCACGCCGTGCGCGGCGCAATATTCGTCGCACTTGTCATAGAAACCGTTCTGCTTGAGCTCGTCCAGATTTTCGCCCAGCGTTTTGCCCGTCACCGTCATTGCATCCAGATGCAGCAGCGGGCGAATCTCTTCCATAATGCGCGGCACACCGCCCGCATAATAGAAATACTGCGCCGGCCACTTGCCTGCCGGACGGATATCCAGCAGATAATGCGCGCCGCGGTGCATCCGGTCGAACATCTCCGCATCCAGTTCAATGCCAAATTCATGTGCGATGGCCGGCAAATGCAGCAGCGAGTTGGTAGAGCCCGATATGGCCGCGTGTACCATGATCGCGTTTTCAAACGATTCCTTAGTGACAATATCGCGCGGTTTCAGCCCAATTCTGGCCAATTCCATCACCTGGCGGCCGGCCCGCGCGGCTACATCGCGCAGATCCGCGCAGGTAGCCGGCATCAGCGCCGAACCCGGCAGCATCAGGCCAAGCGCCTCGCCCATTACCTGCATGGTGGACGCCGTGCCCATGAACGAGCATGCGCCGCACGACGGACAGGCGTGCTGCTTATAGAACGTAAGCTGCTCCGCAGTAATTTCGCCGCGCTCATACTGCGCGCTGTACTTGCCGATCTGCTCCAGCGTCAAAAGGTCCGGGCCGGCATCCATCACACCGCCGGTTACCAAAATGGACGGCATATTGACGCGGGCAATGCCCATCAGATGCGCTGGCACCGCCTTATCGCACGAGGAAACAAATACGCCGCCGTCGAACGGGGTTGCGCCTGCGTGGATTTCAATCATGTTGCAAATGGTATCGCGGGACGCCAGCGAATAATTGATGCCGTCATGTCCCTGCGCCATACCGTCGCAGATATCGGTGGCAAAATACCGCGCCGCCTTGCCGCCCGCGCTGCGCACACCCGCAACCGCACGGTCGACCAGCTCAAGCAGATGCGCGCTGCCCGGATGGCTGTCTCCAAACGTGCTTTCAATCATAATCTGGGGTTTGGACAGATCTTCCACCGTCCAGCCCATGCCCATACGCAGAGGGTCCTGTTCAGGCGCAAGTTTGCGCAC